>NC_012526.1:2164166-2490000 GCF_000020685.1 Deinococcus deserti VCD115
CCAGCAGCTTCTTCGTCAGTTCGGTGTACCTGAAGGACTTGCCACATTCAGCGCTGCCGTGTTTGCCCGTGTTCCTGTAGCTGGCCTGAATGACCTTCCTGTGACCAGTACAGACCACGATGAAGGTCTTGTACTGTTCTCCGTTGCGCTTCAGGGTCTTCTTGGTCTTGAACCTGACCCCTGCCTTTTCTCCGCAATGGCTACAAAACACCAAGCCCTGGTAGGGTCTGGTGCCGTTGTAGTGGTCATTGTCAGCCTTGGTCTTCAACGTCTGCGCTTCCTTGACCCTGTGGTACAGGTCATCACTGACGACTTTGGGGTAGTGGAAGGTGCGCGTTTCAACTTCATCAAAGAAGCTGTAAGTCTGCTGAAAGTGTTGCCCGTTGTACTGGTCCAGCAGCTTCAAGGTGTCCCTGAAGAAGTGGTGCGTATAGGGCTTGCCGCTTCTGGTCCTGTAACCCCTGGCTGAAGCATGGTCAATGGCTTTCTTGATGCTGCGGCAATCGGCAAACACGGTTAGGAAGTCCACCAGGGCATCTGCTTCAGAAGGGTTGATGACCACCAGCTTGAACTTGTCCTTGCGGCTTTCATCCTGCTTGGAGATGTAGCCATAAGGCAGCTTCATCACTGAAGACCCCTTCTTGAACTGGTTGATACGTCCTTCCCAGTTCTTTTCAACGATGCCTTCTCTTTCCATCTCAGCAAAGAAGCTTTCAAACTTCACGTCTTTAGCGCACTGCCTGTAGGTCTGATACGTCATACCTTTGTCGGCAATAGACACTTTGCCACCAGCGGCGTAAACAGCCATGATGATTTCTTTCAGTACCGCTTGTTCTCTGGCAATGCGGTCTACTTTCCTGATGACCACATGCTTAATCGTCTTGCTTTCAACGAGGTCCATCAAACTGGACAATATGTCTCTGTCGGCACCCTTCTTGGTACCGCTAACAGTCTCGTGAAACCAGTGACCTTCCAGCAGTTCCCAGCCCTGGCTAAGGCCATAAGCTTTGCAAGCTTCATACTGCGCTTCTGGACTGGTGTTGTCTGCCTGACCTGCGGTAGAAACCCTGGTGTAGACAGCAAATCTATTGGCAAACCCCGCTTCTCTTGCGTCCATGTGTTCACCTCTCTACCCCGCTTCCAGACGGTGCAGGTAACCATCTTACGTGTATGGTGTTTTGTCGAAACCCTTCACAGCCTGTTCTGCCTGTCTCACTGGCTATGTGTAATTTGTCTTGTTGATTTAGTTGCATGGGTGTCCTGGTAATAGGTGTATTCCCTGCCTGGGTGGGTGGCAGGGCTAGACTGGTTAGGTGGATAAAGTTTTGGCTGGCCTGATGGTCCTTGCCTTTAGTGGGGGAAGCGTGGAAGCTGTTCGGCTTTCCTCTATGACTAAGGATAAGTTGTGTATTGAACCTGTGACTTTCTTTAAACAAATGGATGACGAAGAACGGGTAGAGGAATATTATGAACTTGATGTTGCTTACATCCAAGACCTGAAGAAAGAAGGTTTCGCCATCGGTAGAAAGTGTAAGTACATTGTAGAAACAGAGATTGAAACCATCGGTTACCCTGGTACTGCATCATCACTTATTCAATTGACCAGTGATGTGATGGTTGTTTCTGCTGCTGAAACAGAAGGGATTCTTATCTATAGAAAGATAGAAGTAGTGAAAGGTGACATAAAGTTAAATATCCTGCTGAAGAAGATGGAAGCAATGACAGCGGCGAACTTAGCAGACTTTTTTACAGACTGGAAACTAGTCAACAGAAAGTAAGACCTGTACCAACACACCCCTAGCCACACTGGTTAGGGGTATCTTCTGCCTTACAGGAAGGCCAGGAGGGTGGTAGCAAGAACAGATGTGGGAAGTGCTGGTGTAAGGGCTTTTGCTTCTTCAGTTGACCCTTCTGCCTGGGCTGATGCAATCTTCTCCTGAATAGTGACGTTCTACTACTTCTCAAAGGGCAACGGGTCCAGGATCCCCTATCAGATGCAAAGGCTTACTCGGCATAGAACCCCAGGAGGCAGGGGGGTTCGGGGACAGTTTTTGCACTTTCTCTGCTGGTGTCCAAACCCCCAACAAATTCAGCACAGGACTGCCTGCGCAGAAATACTTGAATAGCCATATCAATATGCTCTGCCCGCCCTACAGGAACACCCTCTAACGGGTCTCCTAATTCCTTCCAAGAGTAAGGTATGGGTGTGAAATTGTTGCTGGTTATTGCTGCCCTGATGCTGTTCTCAAGTTGCCAACGTGACTTGACCATGGAGCAGAAGTACGAACGGTATTACTCAGAGTGTATAGATTTTGAAGTCGCAGCAACGAAACGTGCAAGAGATGCCGACACCTTAGACACAGAAACGATGGATACAATATCTACCAATTGTAATATCAGGGCTAAAGATATGATATACACAGAGGTTGGGATTAAATAACCATCTGATCTTTCACGGGCTTTACATCCAGACGTTGACCTGGTCTTTCTCCTGGCGGATGCACCTGCTTAAAGCTAGAAAAACGCTGAATATTCAGCGTGAAACCCCAGGAAACAGGGGGGTTAGAAACGGGTCTATCCGTTTTTCTCCTGCCGCTGGTACCCATGACGGTCACATTTCCAGACACGCGGTTCTTAGGCCGAAATAGTGAATAATTTTTTCTCAGAACATTGGTTAGGGAATCTTGGTAACACTGGTATTACTTACGGCTACTCTTCCAGTCTCTAATAAAAAACTCAACGGTTTTATCCATGTCTTTTGAAATCGGGCTTATATGGCGAACTGGGTCATCCGAGGTCTTGTAATCAAAACTCATACCCCAAGTGTTTTTACCGCGAACACTAAGATTTACTAGTACTACCTGCATATCGGTATAGGTGCCAGAAGAATTAAAACTAGCTTCCACCTCCTGAAATAGGGCATAGCCGCACTTTTGTGGAGATTTAGCTAAATTGTCGTAAACCATGAATCCTAGTCGTTTTAATTCAGCGAACGATACGAGAGGAATCGTTGCTAATTTCGTTGCATTATAACTTGACCCTTCAGTATATCTAAAAACAAAGTAGTCACGTATACATATGTCTTCAGCCTTCAACTCTGAAAGATTGACAGCTTCTCCACTACCAACCAGTAGGGCACCCAACAACATCAGCTTTTTCACAAGCTAAGCATATGCCGCTGCCAACCACACCACCAATAGTGGCAGCGAGGCAGGAAGGGCAAGAGAAACCAGAGGGTACGTAGTCGCCTTCTTTCGTGCTGCCCCCAGGGGGAAACGCACGCCTAGGGATACGGTACACCTGGAACTAGCCAGATGTCTCCGCTGCGCTTAGCCACATATGTGTGTTAATTATTCCAGCTTGTCATCTAGATACAGCTGATAGATATGCTGGCTATGTTGTATGTGTGCTTGCAGTTCCATAGCCTCACTAATCCATTCATCAAGTGTCATTCCCTTGTGTTTAGCAAGCTGGACGGCAATGTTCAGTACAACGGGGTGAAAGTTTACTAGCAATTTCTGTTCCATGTTAACGTAGGCCTCCTATGTTTTCCAAGTTTCTTGCGTTGATTCGGGGTTAGTTTGTGTAGTTCTCTCTGTTCTAGGAACCAATCTGCAAAACACTTACGCCTTAGGTCTAGTTTGTTGTGCTTACCTGCCGCTGCATCATTAGCAGGTTTGTACATGTACGTGGTTGCCTGCCGTAATTGCTTGATATACGGCACATCACGCCAGGATTCCGCTTGCCCGACAATCTCCCAGGTAACGGTATGCACGTTCTTTCCCACCTTGATTGTTTTGGGTGGCGGGTATTTTCGTGCTTGGAGAAACTGTAAGTGTGGCTTGTCGTTTCGGCGCACCCCTAATTCCACTTTGAATCGCCCTGGCTGGTCATCATCGGTCATTTTGTTGGTTAGTTTTTGTGCCAGACTTAGGGTTCTGGAATCGTACAAACCTGTTTTACCTAGCGTGACACTACCTAAGTACACGTCTGCACCGTGTGTGTCTTGATAAGCGATAAGGCTTTTCATGACTTTCACGCCGTACAGCTTAAATAAGCTTTTTCGATTGTCTTTGAATTCGGATATCTGAATGTCTAGCGTCTGAATAACCTTGTAAACTAATTCACCTATCTCCTTAGGTGTCATGTCGTAAATGTCGTATTCATGCGTGTCTAGAACCTCAGCAACCCGATAATAGGGTGAGGTCATTGGTCTCCATTTGGTTTAAATCAGATTGAGAATGTGGATTAAAAGAACTGTTGATTCTTGTCGTGCTGGACAGTGTTAAAGAGTGTTTTTAAACAAGAATCTTATACAGAATACCAGGGGTTCATGTTGTTGGTTGATTCTCTGTCAGATAGCGCAAGTAATCATAGAAAGACATGCCGTGCCTGTCTGCGTTTCTGCGGATTGCTGCTTCTGTTCTGATGTTAGGCAGATTTGAATGTGTTCAGATTTATGCATTAGGTCTCCATGCCATGACAATATGGGTTTAAAAGAATCCCCAGAAACAGGGGGTTTTGTTTGAACTGACTAGCCATTATAGTCCGTCACTGCATAATCGTCAAGTCATGCTATATACATATGCACTGTGTCTAAGTTGACTCCTATTTCGCATGCTATATGGGTCTGCAACTAAGAAAAGTCTGTGTAACTTAGTTTCTCGTTTTTCCCGTGTCTTTACCCCTGTTCTGGTTTGTAGGGGTGCTACTGACAGTTCTGTGCGGTTCTAGAGGGTGTTGTCTGCCTGCGTGCTGGTGCTGGTGCGGTTGCAGAGAGATAGGATTATGAACAAGAAGCTTCCTGGGAGGGTTTTTACCACTGTCATAATCCCACCCATTAGGGGTACTGGTGATCTGCAGTGCTTAGATTGCTATCCTCAAAGTATGAGAAAAGTCACATTCTGCTTAATGTTCATCGGTGCGATGGTCCTAGCCACCCTGGACTCCACCACCTCAGCCACTTCTACCGATGCCAAGTTAAGCATGGCAGCCAAGGACTACTGTCAGACCTTTACGAAACGCGATCATAGCAATTACAAGATCTTGACGAATATGTGGGCGTCAGCAGACCTTAAAGTTCGGTATGTAGACATTCAATCCCCCAAGAGTTATCAGTACATTGTCGTCAATCCTAAGCAAACAGCTCTAGAGTCAAACACATATTACACTACCGTGGTGCGGTCCATTGAGCAATGGACTGAACGTGTCTACGAAGTTCAGATGGAACGCCAGTCTCAGGCTTGGGCATCGAGGAATAAGTCCATTAGTAGTCTTTCTTGGAGGTACTCTGAGGCCTTAAATGCTCTTTTTTACATCTGGGTAACCGATGGACATGACCTGCGTTTTGGGGGGACCTCTATTCTTAAAAAGAACGGCAAAGGATACATGGAGTGCACCTTAGCAATGACACTTAATCCCCTTTAATTGCCAATCTACTTTTCAACAATGCTTAATTGCAAAATCACTGCCTCGTGCTTTTTGAATGATAATGTGGTCGTGCAAGTGCAAGTTGCATAAAATAATGATTGGCAGCAGGCGAGAGATACATACATTAACTATGACCCCTTGAATGAGGCCTATTGTGGTGGTCCCAGAAATTGACGGAGCTAGCACGTTGGCTAGCCCCACTGGAAGGTTGTCTTCAGGTGAACACATGTAAGCCCTGAAGCCCTGGTCAGTCTATCGGTTGAACTTAGGCAAGAGGTGGTCCAGTGCCTCTGTCGCACCTGGTGGTGTGAAACCAAAGCGGTCAGCCATAAGAAGCTGGAAGTAGCGCACGTTGCCAAAGAAGCTGGTGAAGCCGTCACGTAACTCCATAGCAGAGGTTGTTTCAGCGTTGCGGGAATATCAACATCCAAGTTCAGTAGTGCGTAGGCAGTAAGCTGAAGCGTGGCAAGAAGGCAACCGAAGGATAATGGGTATAGGTTTAGTGGAGTACTCTCGTGAAAATCCCGAAGTACCACGAATTCTTTAACCCTCTTCTGGGGGCTATGCATGCTTTGGGAGGCAGTGCCACCCTTGCCGAATTGGACGAAGAAGTTGTGCGGTCGATGAAACTTCCGCCAGAAGTAGCCGAGATTCCTCATGGAGAAGCAGGCAGGACCACCGAGGTCCAGTACCGCCTCGCCTGGGCACGTACATATCTGAAAAAGTACGGTCTTATAACCAACAGTTCCCAAGGAGTGTGGGTGTTAACTCCTGAAGGTCAGGTTAGGAAAACAGTTGATGGGCGAGAAGTCCAGCGTGTTGTCAGGGAACAGCGGCAACGGAATTTGCTCTTTGCGACACCCTTGTCTGTAATAGACCAACAGGACTCTGAGACAGAAGAATCGCTACCAACTACGTACCTTGACTGGTCAGAACACTTACGAGAAACGATTCTTGCGATGTCACCCTCTGCCTTTGAACGTTTGTGTCAACGGCTTCTCCGCGAGTCAGGCTTTATCCAGGTTGAGGTGACGGGACGGTCAGGCGACGGAGGAATAGACGGGCATGGAATCGTACGGCTGGCTGGGTTACTCAGTTTCCCCATCATTTTTCAGGCCAAGAAATACCGAGGTTCAGTCGGTGCCCCAGACATACGCAACTTTAGGGGTGCAATGGTAGGACGTGCTGACAAAGGCCTGTTCATGACTACAGGCACTTTCACGCCCGCTGCATCTGCGGAGGCTACCCGTGATGGTGCCCCTCCCATTGACCTCATTGACGGGGATGCCCTTATCGCCAAGCTGAAGGAACTCAAGCTTGGCGTGACAACCCGTATGGTTGAAGTGACTGAGGTAGACGAAGCTTGGTTTGCCGCCCTGTAATCGGAAGTCCTTACCGCTACTCGCTATAACGTTGTAGGACCCGCGTTACCTGCACAGCCGTCCAATCTTTCCCTTGTCGGGTTCGGAACCCCTCACCATTCAACCTGTCTGCAATTGCCCGTAAAGCCATGCCGTTCTCGCGGAGGGTCTCGATGTAACCTCTAACGTTCGCATAGCCTTCTCGGGCCTCCTGACGCAAAATAGCCCTACCCAAAGCCCGAGTTTCCTCTGTCATGGGCCTGGGACTACCCAGTTTTGTGCCACGTGATTTTGCCGCCGCCAAAGCCTCTTTCGTCCGTTGACTGGTGGCTTTTGCCTCATGTTCTGCCATAACCGCGAGAAGTTGGATGGTCAGTGTGTTCGCGTGAGGCATGTCACACGCGACGAACTGCACTCCCGACTCAAGGAGACCAGTCACGAAGTGAAGGTTGCGACTGAGGCGGTCCAGCTTGGCGATCAAGAGGACTGCATTCTCCGCCTTAGCATGTGCTATAGCCCTGCTAATTTCGGTCCTCTGTCTCTTGCTGGTTCCCGTCTCGACTTCCGTATAGGTGGCGATAAGAGTCAGATCGTGGGACTGTACATGGCGTTCAATGCAGGCTTGTTGGGCTTCTAGACCAAGACCACTTTGACCCTGCTTCTGCGTGCTGACGCGGTAGTAAGCAATGGTCTTTTGTTCCTGGGGCCTATGCACGGTCATATGCAAATTGTAACACTCTAGAAACGGTCATATATAAACTGTTACACTTGCGAGTTGTTCTGGTAGTCACTTGGCGCTACACTACAACAGTGAGAAAATTAACAATTCTTGCTGGCCTATTCCTTGCGTCTGCTGCTAATGCCCAGATTTTTGACTCAAGCGAGAAGTGCGATGGAACACTCAAAGTTCTTGGGGGAAGTTGGCAGTACGATTGGAAGCAAAAGGGTATATTTCCAAATCCTTCCAAAGATGTGGTAGACCGAACAACGTTTAGTGTGTCATGCCCGACATTTTCCATAAAGGCCACCTCCGAAACTCTAAAGGTCACTGCGAACTCACCCAAAGTCCTCATTTCTAAATCAGGTTTAGCGCGGTACGATATTACTAGCTCTGTAGACTTATTGTATACAAGCGGTACCACTGACTCTAAATCGTATATGTTTCTAATAGGTATTGGCTTTAACAAAGCGGGCACCAAATTCATTATTGAAGATGAAGGTATGTATGGTAATGAATTAAGCAGAGCTGGGAATCCAATATTCTTTAAAGATGTCGCAATAGGTGTTAAAGTAGATGATGGTGCATTGACTCCCGTATGGTATGACGGTCAGTTTAGTCGCTTTAACTTTGATGCGTCTGTTAATAAAACTCTTGACATATTTGTCACTACAGGGACTTATACGCGCTTTGAACGAGTTAATCTTGATTTAAACGCAAACTCCTTTACGATTTGGAAGAAGCACGAATTTCCTAGGCCATAGAATCTGTTCTGCTATCGACTTATAAATACAATCGATAACAAGTTGCCCTCCATATAATATATGGAGGGTGCTTAATCTTCTGGGGATTAGAGCCCGTCTCTGACTCGAAAGCACAGTCTATAGCTACGTCCCGTAATCGCTTTGCAGTGGTTTTTGGAGATTCATCACAATCTTATCGTGATACGCCAACGTGTCATGCAGGATTTTCTAAGTTATTTCTACTTCTACGGAGTGAACTCTTTAATCCACAGAATCTTTATTCAATGTAATCTCATTAAATAACTTGATTCAGTCGCAAGGCATACAGGTAGTGACCAGTCTTAATCTGAAATGTATTCACAGATACAAAAAGCCACAAATTGAATTGAACCCTCTGATCACTTGTATAGTTATTTTCATCTAACACTGCGTTGGAAACGTAGCGGCAATCTTCCGCTTGTAAGTCGTACAGATGTTTCCGTTGCGGATTTTCACGGAAAATATACCTTGCACAGTCTTTGCAGATCTGGTCCATTACGGACCATTCAATATCAGGCATACCTTCATATGGGAAGTCAAGGCCTACATAGTCATCCATTCCCCCACAATACCCCTAAAGGCTGACGGGCGACTCCGAAAAATCGCCCGCTGGAAAGTGGCCTTTAAGGAAGACATGCAAGCCCTGAAGCTGTGATCATCCATCAGCTATTTTAGGCATCAAATGGTCCAGTCCCTAGGTTGCACCTAGAAGTGTGTACCCAAAGCGTTCTTCCGAAGCTGGAAATACCGCACATTGCCGAAAAAACTGGTAAGGCTGTCACGTGACCCCTTAGCGGAGGTTGTTTCGAAAAACCAAATATGTTCCATTGTTGCTAGTTCGACTTATAATGGTATAAGTAGGATCTCATACTTTTCTGAGGCAATTTCTATATCAAAGTCAGTAACGTTAATAGCCAACTTATACTCTTTGATCATTACTCGTTCCCCAGCTCCAGAATACACATAGGCAACATTTAGTATAACTCCCAGAAACGGATCTTGAGGAGGGATTGAAGTTGGCCAGTGTGATTCTGGAAGCAGCTTGGCCTCTGAATCGTATTTACTCACTTCACGAGGAATATAGTTTTCTAAATATTCCTGAACCTCTTCATGCAATGGAGGTGCATCAAAGAAATCAATACTGTCTTCGACAAATCCGCCACTTTGTATAACTGGATGCCAATCGCCAAACCTTTCTTCAATCGATAGCTCAGGAACTTCTAACCATACATCTTTTAGAAATATAATCCCTTTACTAAGATTATAAATATATAGTTTGAACCCATTATCTCCTCTGGAGATAGCGGCATATAACATATGGCTAGTTTCCAAGCTCAGTTGCTGCTGGATAAGTTGCAGTTGCTCCCGAAGCACAGTCATCTGTTGGTTGCTAGACTGCACTTGTCTTTCTGCGACTTCAACTTGTCTCTGGGAGACAGCAATTTGTTCTTGTGTTTTCTCTATTTGTATGTCAGTTTTGATATTCTGCTGTTCTAGTTTATTGATGGTAGCAGCACTAACAAAAACAACCACTGCGGCTACGATTGCTTGAGAGACTGCCGCGTAACCTTCAAGTGACAATGTGCCCCTTATATGGTGGTTCCACCATCCATACACAAGAATTCCGACTGCAGCAGCTGCCACAATGCCCGCTGCCGCCAGCCAGCCCTTGCCAGCTTCTCGCGATGTTTTATCGGCTCCAGTAGTTGTTTCGACTTCTGCCACGGGATTTAGCGTAGCAGGCGGAAAACCATTCTCGTTTTTACCTAAGTGACGCGGGTCATGCTACCTGTTGAACTTGGGCAAGAGGTGGTCCAGTTCTGCAGCTGTCCCTGGTGGCGTGTAGCCAAACCTGTCAGCCATTAGAAGCTGGAAATAGCGCACGTTGCCAAAGAAGTTAGTGAAGCCGTCGCGTGACCCCTTAGCGGAGGTTGTTTCGAAGAATACGTACAATTCTGCCAGTTCGTCGTTGACAAAAGCAATCTTCTCGGCCCACTCGTCCATTTCGGCGCGGCTGTACAGGTAGTCGTGGCGCTCGGCTGCACTCTGACCTTCCCACCAGCTGGCGCTGTTGCGTCCATGCAACCTCAGGTAACCGACGTCTCCGGTCACGTGCACTACCGGCTCGGGCATTCCTCCCACCGGCGGATAATCCGGACTGACCCAGATCAGCCCGAATTCGGCCATGCCTTCCCGGACCTCGGGCTTGTCCCAGCTGGCATGCCGCAGTTCCACGGCGAGTTCGCGCCCCGCAAAACGCTCGGAGAGCATATGCAGGTACTTGCGGTTGTCTGCAGTGCGGTGAAACGAGTACGGAAACTGCGCCAGGTACGGCCCCATGATGCCCGCCTCACGCAGGGGCTCGGGGCTCTGCAGCATGCGGTCAAAATCCACATCGGTGGGGGCGCGGTCATGGGTAAAGACCTTGTTGAGCTTCACCGCAAAACGGGTGCGTCCCCCCGACTTGCGGGCCATGCCCTCGAAGGCTTTCAGACCGGGAATGGCATAGAAGCTGCTGTTGAGCTCTACGGCGTCGAAGTAGGCAGCGTAGGTACTGAGATAGTCGTCCTTGCGCACGCCCTCATAGATCAGGCCTGGAGCAGTCCATTCCTCGTTGCTGTACCCCCCGCAACCGATATACACGCGCATATTCCGAGGCTAGCGCGAGTCTCAGCCGGCGCACACCTGCGTGAACGCTGGGTTGAGATGTCTGCCGCGCTCAGCCGGAATGTGACACGCGGTTGAGGCTGGTCCAGAAGGCTGTGATGGTTTTCAACGTTTCGGCAAACTGCCGCAGATCCAGCGGCTTGACGACGTAGGCGCTGGCGCCATGCTCGTAGCTGGCCTGCACATCCCGGGTCTCACCGCTGGTCGTCAGCATGACGACAGGAATGCGCCGGGTTGCCTCACATGCACGGATCTCGTCCAGCACAGCCAGACCGTCCATGTGGGGCATCTTGAGGTCCAGCAGAATCAGGTCTGGCAGTTCGCCTGAATCGCTCTGCAGCAGAGCCACCGCCTCGCTTCCGCCCCCGGCCACCACCACGTTATGGTCCTGCCCGGACTGTGCAAATGCGTCCAGGGCGAGCTCCACATCGTGAGGATTGTCGTCTACCAGCAGAATGCGTCGGCTTTCCATAGCGTCTCCTCGAATGGGGGCCTGGAGTGATCGTATGAATATAGTATCAAGGTCAGATAAAGATGTTCATGACACGAACCACGTTTGGGGGTAAATGTCACAAATAATCATCAGGCATCTGCACAAGGCAGAAGCTGGCTCCATTCAGTCCTCGGCACGGACGCGTAGACTGCACAGCGTGTTGACCAAGCGCATCATTCCCTGCCTGGACGTCCAAAATGGGCGCGTGGTGAAAAATGTACGGTTCTTCGAGAACCATCGGGACGCCGGTGATCCGCTGGTGCTGGCTCAGGCCTACGAGGCTCAGCAGGCCGACGAGCTGGTCTTTTATGACATCACAGCCACCCATGAAGGCCGCGCCCTGATGCTGGACGTCGCCGCGCAGGTGGCCGAGCAGGTGATGATGCCGCTTACCGTGGGCGGAGGTATTAATGCCGTGTCGGACTTCCGGCAGCTGCTGATGGCCGGTGCCGACAAGATCAGCGTCAACAGCGGCGCCGTGAAGCGCCCAGAGCTGATCCGTGAAGCCAGTGACCACTTCGGTGCACAGTGCGTGATGCTGAGTATTGACGCCAAACGGCGCCCCGGAACGCAGACCTGGACCGTGCATGTGGGGGGCGGCCGGACCGATACCGGCATTGACCTGCTGGAATGGGCGGTTCAGGGGCAGGCGCTGGGAGCCGGCGAAATCTGCCTGAACATCATGGACGCCGACGGCACGCGGGCCGGCTTTGACCTGGTCGCCACCCGGATGGTGGCGCAGGCTGTGGACCTGCCGGTGATCGCCTCGGGAGGAGCTGGCCAGATGCAGGATTTCTGCGATGTGCTTCGTGGAGGCGAGGCTGGAGGCCATGCGGACGCAGCCCTGGCGGCCAGCGTGTTTCACTTCGGAGAGCTTACCGTTCCCCAGGTCAAGACTTTTCTGCAGTCCCAGGGAATTCCGGTGCGGCCAGACTGGCCCGCCGACCCCCTCAGGAGGGGAGCATAATGACGATGGCCGATCTTGAAAGCCTGAAGTTTGGCACCGATAACCTGCTGCCGGTGGTGACCCAGGACGCCCGGACAGGCGCCGTACTGATGCAGGCCTTTGCTGACCGCGCAGCCATCGAGCGCACCCTGGCCACGCGTGAGGCCACGTACTACAGCCGATCGCGCCAGGAGCAGTGGGTCAAGGGCCAGACCAGCGGCCACACCCAGCGCGTGGTCAGCGTTCATCTGGACTGCGACGGGGACAGCGTGCTGTACCGCGTCGAGCAGACTGGTCCTGCGTGCCATACCGGAGCCTACAGCTGCTTTCATACTCCTCTGCTGGACACGGAAGTGCAGAGCAGTGGCCTGGACGGCACCCTGGAGCGCGTCTACGCAACCATCACCGAGCGGCTGGCGAGCCTGCCGGAAAACAGTTATGTTGCCCGGCTGCATGCCGGTGGCCTGGACCGCGTGCTGAAAAAAATCAGCGAGGAAAGCGGGGAAGTGCTGCTCGCCGCCAAGAATGCCGACCGCGCCGAACTGGCGACCGAGGTGGCCGATCTGCTGTTTCATACCCTGTTCGCCATGGCAGAGGTTGGCGTGTCTCCTGGCGATGTGGCGGCCGTACTTCAGGAACGAGAGGGCAGGACCGGGCTCAAAGGCCCTAAAGAGGCAGGTTGATCCGGGGAGTGCACAAAAGGCGCCGCTGACGTCGCACCGTACGTCCTTGTAGTTGTAGGCCAGAGACAACTGCGGCCTCTGCCTGATTCCAAAGCGTGAAGGCGAAATAAAGCTGTTGGGCGATCCAGAGTCGCCCAATCCGCTTAGCTCTGGGTGAACAAAGGGTGGGCCGGATGCCTGCCCCCATGTGCGGAGGTTTACCCATGAAACGAATTGCCCTGCTGTCTGCCACCTGTGCCCTGGCCCTTGCCGCGTGCACCAACGTTCTTACGTACTCCAAAGCCTCCATGGGCATGACTGCCTATGGCCTGGACGCTCAGGGTCAGCTGGTGATATTCGGAACTGACAACCCTACGAACAGCACCCGTCGCGTGGCGCTGAGTGGAATGGCCAGCGGGGAGATCCTGGTGGACATTGACGTCTTCAACCGTGACGGCATGCTGTATGCCCTGTCCGATAAGGGAACCCTGTACAGCGTCAACACCACGAGCGGAGTCCTGACCCGCAATGTAGGCCCGGCGGCGATGGGGACACCCACTGTAATCGACTTCAACCCCGCCGCTGAGCGTCTGCGCGTGTTCAGTGCTGGTGACCTGAACTTCCGCCTGACGCCCGCCACCGGAGGCCAGACGGACGGCACCGTCACCGCCGACGGCACGCTGGTGTATGCCGATGCCGGACGCGATCCGAACCTGGTGGCAGCGGCGTATACCAATTCCTTCCGTATGTTCAAGCCGACCACTGAGTTCACGCCGGCCACGACGCTGTTCTCCATCGACGCGGACACAGACATGCTGCTGCGCCACACCAACTCGGCTGCGCCTGCGCCTGCCGGGAATTTCAGTACCCTGAATTTGGTGGGACCGCTTGGCGTGGACGTCAGCGCGGGCCGGACCGGCTTTGATATCGCTGGCGAAACCAGCGCCCTGCTTTCTGTCAGCAACGGCACCAGCACGACGTTCTACACGCTTGACCTGGCCACCGGCCGCGCGACCACCAAGTCCACGCTGAACGCAGTCAGCCTCAAGGCCTTCGCGCTGGCATTGCCGACGCGTCCCTGAAGCTTGTTCTGAATGTAGGGTAATCAGAACTTCTGTCTACCAGTTAGGGCTCAGATCATCCGCCCACGCATCGCCGGTCGTCGCGTCACCTGACACCGGAAATGGGTGGTTGATCTGAGCCGCGCCAATCTGAGTGACGCTCTGGAATCGCGACCGTAAGGCCACCTGGATTGCCCATTTCCGCATCGCCGAGCGTCTTCTTCAGAGGTTGGCCGCATCTGGACGCTGCAGCCTTTGTCATTGGGAATGTCGCACCGGATTCAGGACGTCCCAACCACGACTGGACACAGTTTGACCCGCCCAGGACTGTCAACCATCTGCTGCGTCCCGGGGAGGACGAAGGCTGCATTCCGGACCTGACCTTCTGGCGCGACTATGTCCAGGGAGAGCGTGATCTGGCCCAGCCGATTCTGCTTTCGTCCTGGGCTATTTCACGCATCTGGTGAGCGACAACCTCTGGATGCCCTTCATTGGACGCCCAACCAAAGAGACCTTTGGCACTGAGGTTACCCACGACCGGCCCGGGACCTGGAGGTGAGTGAAGGACAACTGGTATGGGATGGATCACAAGTATCTCCGTGACCACCCTGGGAGCGCGTTTGCCCGCCATGTGGTCTGTGCCCGAAATCCTTCCTCTCCCCTGCCATTTCTGGACAGCGCAGCGCTTGCTCACCGCCTGGATGACCTTCGGGAGTTCTACTCCCAGCCGCGCAGCTTTGTTCTGGACCGCTCCTATCCCTACCTGAGCGAAGCCAGCATGGACCGTGAAGATTGTGCGCAGGCCACCCTGACCCTGGTCAGCCGCCTGAAGGCAGGAGCTTCCAGCCAGCCTCTCCCTGCACGTCCTGGACCTGCCGGGCACTTACGCCTTGCCCTGAACAGTCGTGCGGGCTTTAGGGATACACCTGTTCCCTCAAACACAGGACACGTGTCCGCTGGGGTAGAGCACGGCCCACAGGGGCCGCTTTTGCCCGTGCCCACGAAGCAGATGCGCCCCGGACGCAGCCGTCCGCACGGTAGGCTGGAATCTACACACTGCAGTGCCCGGAGGTGCGTCTCTTGCTTATTGCTCAGCTCAGCGATCCGCATGTCATGGCAGAACCGGACGACCAGGCCGCGCACGCCCTGCGGCGCGCTGTAAGCCACCTGCTGGAACTGCCGGTACTTCCCGATCTGGTCCTTATCACCGGCGACTGCACCGAGCACGGCGAGGTGGCTGAATACGAGACGTTCCGCACTCTGATTCAGCCGCTGCCGATGCCGGTGTATGTCGTGCCCGGCAATCACGACCAGCGGGCTGCCATGCTTTCGGCGCTGGGGCGGCCCGGCACGCTCGGCTTAGAAGGATTCATGCAGTACGTGGTGGAAGCCGGGCCGCTGCGCCTGATCGGCCTGGATACTCATCTGCCTGGTCAGGACGCCGGCGAATTGTGTGCTGCGCGTCTGGACTGGCTGGAGGACAGGCTCACTGAGGCGCCCGGGCGACCGTGCGTGATCTTCATGCATCATCCACCGGCCCGCAGTAGCCTGAACGTGATGGACGGCATCGGGCTCCGCGACCCGCAGGCCTTCGAGGCCCTTCTCGCCCGCCACTCCAACGTCGAGCGCGTGCTGACCGGCCACCTGCACATGGCCATGACCCGGCGCTGCGGCGGTACTTTGTTGATGACGGCCCCCGGCACCCAGCACACCTGGCTGCCGGACCTGGGACATCCGGAGCGGCTGTCCGTACAGTTGCAGGCCCCTGCCTGCCTGCTTCATTCCTGGACGCCTGACGCCGGACTGGTCAGCTTTACGAGCGTGATCGCGGACCGAACCTCCCCGATGCTCGACCTCCACGACGGGACGGCATGGCGCTCCTGATCCCGCCAGTCCCACACGCCACCAAAGCGGAGTGGCGAGCCTGGGCTCGCGAAGCACGCAGCTCGGTGCCGGATGCCTCTGCCACGCTGTGCGCGGCTCTGGCGAGCTTCCTGCGCGATCATGGGGTGCGGCGCGTGCTGGCCTACCGTGCCCTGCCGGGTGAACCTGACGTGTCCGCCCTGGCCACCGAGTTCGAGCTGCTGACCAGCCGGGCGCGCTTCCGCCCGGAACCCCATCTGACGCTGCACCCATGGGCCAGCGCCACCGAGCTCAGCCGTTTCGGGGCGCTGCAACCCCCGGCCGATGCACCTCGTGAGTCGCTCGGTACGGTGGACGCCGCGCTGCTTCCAGCGCTGGCTTTCGATGTACGCGGCGTCCGGCTGGGGTATGGAGGCGGCTTCTACGACCGGCTGTTACCGGGCTTCGGCGGGCTGGTGGTTGGCGTGGTGTGGTCAGCCCTGGTGGTGCCGCAGCTCCCGGCTGATCCTCACGACGTCCTGGCGGGCTTTCTGGCCACCGAAACCGGTGTCCGGCCTTCCCGGCCGTAGCCTGGATGGTGCTCCCGCTATGCTGCGGCGCATGAACATCGCAGAGCGCTACATCCGTCTGGCCCACGCCATTGACGCGCATGCCCCAGGATTTATTGACGGCTACGGAGGTCCGCAGGAGTGGGCTGACCGTGACCGGCGTGATCCGGGTCAGTTGCGTCGGGAGGCGGCTGATCTTGCTCGCCGCGTCGAGGATGTTCCTGAAGCGGACCGCCGCGCGTGGCTGACAGTGCAGGTCCGGGCCATGCAGACCATGACTCGCCTTCTGGACGGTGAGCAGCTGCGCTATTCCGACGAGGTCCGCGGCCTGTACGACATCGAGCCCAGGCGGGCCGACCACGCTGCCCTGGAAGCCAGTCTCCAAATCATGGAGGATGCCCTTCCGGGAACTGGACCGCTGGTGCACCGCAAGAATGCCCTGCGTGACCGGGTGACCGTGCCGCCCTCTGCCCTGCTCGACGTGACTGCGCCGATTCTGGCCGAGCTGCGGGAACGGACCCGCGCCCGTTTCGGGCTGCCCCAGGGTGAGGGCTTCAGCATCGGCCTGGTCAGCGGCAAGCCCTGGAGCGGCTACAACTGGCCGCTTGGAGGGCTGCAGAGCCGCATCGATATCAATACCGACCTGCCAGTGACCCTCACGGCCCTGCCGGACCTGATGGCCCACGAGGGCTATCCCGGGCATCACACCGAGCACAGCACCAAGGAAGCGCGGCTGGTGCGTGAGCGGGGCTGGCTGGAGCATCACATCCAGCTGATCAACGCTCCGGAATGTGTGGTGTCCGAGGGTGTGGCCATGAACGCCCTGGACGCCGTCATGAGCCGCGAAGAGCTTCATTCCTGGCTGACCGGGGAGCTGGCGGTCCGCGCCGGACTGGACCCGGACGATGTAGCGGCCATGCTGCGCGTGGCCGAGGCGCAGTCCAGCATGAAGGGCGTCTCGGGCGCGGCGGCCATGCTGCTGCATGAAGATGGCCGGCCTGAAGCCGAGGTGATCGAGTTCCTGAGCCGCTACAACGTGGTCAGCGAGGAGCATGCCCGGAAAAATCTGGAGTTCATCACGCAGCCAAACCTGCGCGCCTACATCTTTACCTACGCGGTGGGCAGTGATCTGGTGCGGGGCTTTATGGCCTCACACGGACAGGACGCCTTTGGCCGGTTGCTGACAGAGCCCCTGACGCCGGGCCAGCTGGAAATGCAGGTTCCGGTGGCCTGACGCTCTGCTCACCTGATGTCCGGCCCACCTGATGCCCGGCCCTGTGTCCAGCACTGTGTCCGGGCGTCAGGCTGAGGCGCGCTACACTCGCGGGCGTATGGCGCTTGACGTTGGCACGGTGCTTGCGGCCCGTTACGACCTGCTGGCTCTGCTCGGTGAGGGCGGCAGTGCCCGTGTGTTCCGTGCCCGCGATCAGGTGGTCGACCGCGAGGTGGCCGTCAAGGTCATGCACGAACACGTTCCGGACTCGGACCGTTCGCGGTTTCTGCGCGAGGTGCGCACGCTCGCCAAGCTCAACCATCCGGGTGTAGTGCCGGTCCTGGACCTGGGCGAGGATCCCGCCAGCGGTCGGCCATTTTTCACCATGCCGCTGATGACTGGAGGTCCCGTCACCTGCCTTGGTCCGCTGGAAGATGCTCCGGGGCCTCTGGCACGGTTTCTCACCGCCGCCGCCTTCAGCTCCCGGGCCCTGCATTTCGTGCATGGTCAGGGCATCACGCACCGCGACCTGACGCCCGGCAACGTGCTGCTGGACGGCACCGGCCTGCCCTGCATCATGGATTTCGGCCTGGTGGCCCTGTCGGAACACACCCGGCACCTGACCCGCAGTGGGGTCACTCTGGGCACCCCGGCCTACATGGCTCCGGAGCAGGCCCGTGGAATCGGGGTGGGGCCGCTGAGCGACCTGTACGCGCTTGGAGCGGTGCTGTACCGGGTGGCGTGTGGCAGCCCGCCTTTTGTGGGTGACAGTGACCAGAGCGTGCTTTACCAGCACGTCTACGAAAAGGTACCGGACCCGCGCGACGTCAATCCGGCCGTTCCTGACGCCATTGCGCGGGTGCTGCTGGCCCTGCTGGCCAAGAAACCCGACCAGCGCCCGGAAAATGGCGAGGCTCTGGCGCACCTGTGGGCTCTGGCCCGGCGCGACGTGTGGACCATGCACGCGCGCAGCCAGTACCGCGGCGGGCGGACCCGCACCGGAGAGCATCCCGACGGCCCGGCCCGCGCCGGACAGCTGCAGGAGGTCTGGAGTGTCCCGCTTCCGGGTGAGGTCACCTGGCCGGCCGCCGTAATGGGTGAGGCCGATCTGGTCACGGTCGGCACCCGGGGAGGGCAGCTGGTCCTGACCCACGCTTCTGGCCGGCCCTTTGCCACCTACGCCGCGCGGGATGAGGTCACGGCTCCTCCCACCTTTCAGAGTGGGCATGTGCTGTTCGGCGCCTGGGACGGGACCTTACGCCGGGTAGAACTGCAGAGCGGTGCCGAACTGTGGCGCTATCAGGCGCGCGCAGAGCTGACCGGCGCCCCGACCCTCTGGAACGGCCGGGTGCTGGCGGCCAGCCGCGACGGGCACCTGCATGCGCTGAATGCTCACAGCGGCGAGCTGCTGTGGGCCTACCGCGCAGACGGCCCGGTGGCCGCCAGTCCACTGGTGTGGGCCGGCGCCGCGCTGGTGTGCGATGAGAACGGCTGGCTGCACGCCCTGGATGCCCGCACCGGCGCTCCGCTGTGGAAGGTGCAGGTCGGCACTGTCCACGGCACGCCTGCGCTCCTGCCCACAGCGCCGGGGGAAGCGACCCTGGTGATCGCCACCTGGGAAGGCGAGGTTCACGCACTGGCCCTGACGGCAGCCGGGGGACGTGCGGCTCTGCGAGGCAGCGAACCCACCCTGTGGACCTACGACCTGGAAGACGAGGTCTGGGCTTCTCCCGCCCTGAGCGCGCAACCGGGAGAAGTTGGAGGCGTGGCCGTGCTGGCCGGCTGGGGCGGAACGGTTCGCGCCCTGAGACTGGTCGATGGAGAGGACCTGTGGGCCCGGACCCTGCGCGGACGGGTCACGGCCAGTCCGGTGATCAGCGCCGGACAGGTCTTCCTGGCTTCCGAGGAGGGCGAACTGACCGCGCTGGACGTACGTACGGGCGCAGTCCGCTGGGCACACCAGGAGCAGCACGGCGTGCAGGCCACGCCCCTGGCCGCGGACGGAACGCTGTACGTGGCGTTTATGAACGGAACCCTGCGTGCGTACCGGGATGTCGTTCCTGGTCATCCGGGCGAGGGTTCAACCAGTTCTTAGGCCGGCGCATTACACTGCACAGACAGGCCGGGGCGCCACGAGAGGCCCTTGCCCGATACGGAGGTCGGGTCTACATGCCGAATATTGGTGCAGGAGAACTGATGATGATTCTGCTGGTGGCCTTGGTGGTGTTTGGACCACGCAAGCTGCCAGAACTGGGCAAGAGCCTCGGCGCAGGACTGCGGGAATTCCGGCGGAGCACCCAGGGGCTGAAAGAAGAGCTGGAAGTCAGCTTTAAGGAGCCGCCGGCGCCGGACACGCCAACTCAGACCATTCATGCCACAGTGGACCCGCGCGCAGTCACGCCGGTGGTTCCAGCACAGGCCGTGATTCCCCAGCCGGCCGGTACGGGACAGGCCACCGTACAGCCGGAACCGGCTGACACACCCACCCGCTAACTGCTGACCAGGACGCCGTCCCTGCACCCCTGTGCTGAAAGTGGACGGCGTCTTGCCATGTCGCCGCGTACACTGGCCGCCGTGACTCTTGCAGGAAGATGCGCGCCCACGCGGCGCCTGGAACACTGATGCTGGCCCGGGTACGCAGTGTGGCTCTGATCGGCGTGGACGCCGTGCCGGTTGAGGTGGAAGTTGATGTCTCGCCAGGGCTGCCTGCTTTCACAGTGGTTGGCCTGCCCGATCAGGCGGTCAGTGAGGCGCGCGAGCGGGTACGCGCAGCGGTGCGCAATGCGGGGCTGCCATTTCCCGCAGCACGCATCACCGTGAACCTCGCTCCAGCGGACCTGCGTAAGGAAGGCCCGCTGTATGACCTGCCCATCGCCCTGGGCGTGCTGGCGGCGCAGGAACTGATTCCCGCGGACGCACTTGCTTCCCTGGTCGTGGCGGGTGAACTGGCGCTGGACGGCAGCCTGCGGCCCATTGCGGGGGCCGTGAATGTGGCGCTGCTGGCCGCCGAATTACAGCTCTCAGCCATGCTGCCGGCGGCCAGTACCCCGGAGGCGGCCCTGATCGACGGCGTGACGGTCTTTGGCGCCCGGACACTCTCGGAAGCGGCGGCTCACCTGAACGGCAGCGCTCCTCTGACTCCCGCTGAGCCCACCACACCGGGTGCGGACCATGACATCCTGCCGGATCTCGCCGACCTGAAAGGTCAGGTGGGGGCACGCCGCGCCCTGGAGGTCGCCGTGGCCGGTGGCCACAATCTGTTGCTGGTAGGGTCCCCAGGCAGCGGCAAAACCATGCTGGCACGCCGGGCTCCAGGCCTGCTGCCTCCTTTGACCCGCGCAGAAGCCCTGGAGGTGACGCGAATTCACTCGGCGGCCGGACTGCTGACCCGCCGGGGGACGCTGACCCTCACCCCTCCCTACCGTTCGCCGCACCACACTGTGTCGGACGCTGGCCTGATTGGCGGAGGAAGCGTGCCGCGCCCCGGGGAGGTCAGTCTGGCGCACCGCGGCGTGCTGTTTATGGACGAGTTCCCGGAGTTCAGCCGCAAGGCACTTGAAACGCTTCGCGAACCTCTCGAAGAGGGTCAGGTCGCCATCAGCCGCGCGCGGGCCAGTGTGCAGTACCCTGCCCGCTTTCAGCTGATCGCCGCGATGAATCCGTGTCCATGCGGGCATCAGGGAGACCCTGAACGGGCCTGTACCTGCACGCCCGCCGAGCGGGCACGCTACGCCGCGCGTCTGAGCGGGCCGCTGCTTGACCGGATCGACCTGCGGGTCACTGTTCCCCGCCTGACGGTAGACGAACTCACCCGGGCTCCCGAACCTGAATCATCTGCGCCAGTGCGGGAACGGGTGGCCGCCGCCCGTTCCCGCATGCTGGCCAGGCAGGGAAGCCGAAATGCCGACCTTGCCGGTCAGGCGCTGCGCCGCCACGCCGCCCTGACAGCTGGGGCCGACGGCTTTGCGCGTGCGGCAGCTGGCCATCTGGGACTGACCGGACGCGGTTACGACCGCTTGCTCCGGGTCGCGCGCACAGTCGCAGATCTTGCTGGCAGCGACGAGATCCGCGAAGCTCATGTAGCAGAGGCCGTGACGTTCCGGCCAGCACTTTCTGGCTGAAATTTCAGGTTCTGCTGTCGTCGCTCGCTGCTTCGTCACCCGTGCGGCCATCGTCGGTGCGGGCTGTGCCGTCGTCGGCGCCGCTGCGGCCAGCGTCAGTCAGCAGGCCGGCACCCACCACGGCTGCAGGAGCGCCGCTGGTGATTCCGCCGACGACGGCAGGAACCACCAGCCCGTCGTCACGTCGCCGTTCCTCGCCCTGGACTGGGGAATTCTCCAGATTGCCGCCCTCGCGCTCGATCTCTTCGACGCTCTTGCCCAGAGGTTGATCGCCGTACCGGTTAGAGGAGTCCGTCATGGGTGCAGTGTGCGTCTCTGCCCCTGCGCCCAGGTGAGCCCCGGGTGGGAAGCCCTTCATCACGCCGCGTACAGGGCGGCTTGCCCAGGCAGTAAGGAATCGCTCAGTGCGGTGGCCAGCAGCGAGTGGGTATGCTGGCAGGCAGTGAGGAGTGAAACCCATGACAGAACCTGCCCCTGATCGGGCCGCGGCGGCCCTCAAGACCATTGGTATGGAGGAACGGCCGGTCGCCAGCCTGGAACGCGAGGACGCACTGTTCGTGCTGACCGAAGGAACGCTTCTGTATCAGGACGGTGCGGGTACCCGGCGCGTGACCCTGCGCGACCTGACCCGGATTCACAGCGACCAGGAAGGCCTGCTGCGGGTGGAGACACCCGCAGGCACGGCCCTGACTGCCAGTTTGCTGGGCTTCGAACCCTCGAAAGTTCAGGGCTTTTTTGCCCAGGTACGCGACGCCACGGCGCGGGTCAAGCAGCTGCCGCCCTCGCCCCTGCCTACAGCGGTACCGACCGCCAAAACGTTCGCCAGCGTTCCGGCCACGCCTGTCTCCCGCCTGACGCCGAGCAGCCCGCCCGCCGGTGCCACGGACACTTCGCCACTGCCCAGTCCAGCCAGCGACGCCGACCGCAACCCACCCCCCCGTCCCCAAGAGGCACGTCCCCAAGAGGCGCGCGCCCGGGAGGACGGCACCTCGTCTCCGGCCTTCGTCCCGGAATCCACCAGCCGGTCCACTTCCGTAATGTCCACGCCTACGGCCCCGGTGCAGCCGGTCGCGGCACCTGCTCCCGACCCATCCAGGCGCACCGAGCGGGTGGTGATCACCTCGTCCGGCTTCTCCCCGGCGACCAAGCGCGCCGAAGCCAGGCCGGAACTGAAGACAGAACCGCGCCAGACTGAAGGCCAGCAACGGTCAGCTGTCAGTGACCCTGTTCCTGGTGACGCTCTTGCCGCTGAGCCGCTCTCCAGCCCAGCCTTCGCGGAAACCACCGTGGATTCGGCCCCCAGGTCAGCAGCCGCAACACCGACCCTGAGCGCCCAGGCCGAGGCCGTCACCGGTCTCGCCGGCCGGTTGCGCTTTCTGGGCGTAGTGCTGTTCATTGGGGCCGTGCTGCTCGCGGGCTTCCAGTTCGTGGGAGGCCAGCGCCTTGAAGGTCTGTGGACCCTGCTGGCTGGCGGAGTAGGCACCGTCACGCTCACGGTGCTGTCCGAAGCGGTGCGCCTGCTTGCCGCTATGGGTCTACACCTGGAACGAAACAGCCTGAACGATCAGTCCGTGGGTCCGGAACCCAGGCCCCTGGATGTCCGCTGAGATGCTGGGTCCCGAAGCCCGGGCGGCGCGGGACCTGATTGTCGAAGCAGTGCGGATTCGTTCGCTGTCTGGTGAAGAGCAGCAGGTGGCCACCTTCCTGACCGGCTGGATGTCCAGCCATGGATTCAAGGCCCGCATCGATGAGGCTGGTAATGCGGTTGGTGAGCGTGGCGATGGGCCTCTGACGGTGGCGCTGCTGGGGCACATGGACACCGTCCCTGGAGACCTGCCGGTGTTTGTCGATGAGGCCGGAGTGCTGCATGGACGCGGCAGTGTGGACGCCAAGGGCCCACTGTGTGCCTTTATGTCGGCCGTGGCGGCGCTGCCGGAAGAAGCTCTGCGCTCGGCACGCTTCGTGGTCATCGGGGCCACCGAGGAGGAAGCGCCCAGCAGCCGCGGCGCCCGGCACATCCGCACCGTGCTGCAGCCGGATCTGGTGCTGATTGGAGAACCCAGCAGCTGGACCGGGCTGACCCTGGGGTACAAGGGACGGCTGGTTGCGCGGGTCACGGTCATCAAGGACAACTTTCACACGGCCGGCGAAGGCACCAGCGCTGCTGATGACCTGGCTGAGGCCTGGTTCCGGGTGCGCGCGTGGGCAGCCAGCCGGATTGACGCCAGTGGAGTCTTCGACGCTGTTCAGGCAACCATCCAGGGTCTGGACGCTTCGACCGACGGGGTCCAGCAGCATGCCCGGGCCACCCTGGGCTTCCGTCTGCCGCCGGCCCTATCACCGGCCGAGGCCGAGACCGAAATTCTGAGCCTGCTGGGTGACCTGCCTGGGCTGAGCGTGGTATTTACCGGCCACGAGATTGCCGTGCGCTATCCCAAGGACAATGTGCTGACCCGCGCCATGCGTGTGGCCATTCGCAGTCAGGGCGGCACACCGGTCTTCAAGGTCAAGACCGGAACCAGTGACATGAACGTAGTGGCTGAGCACTGGCCGGTCCCGACCCTGGCGTATGGCCCAGGGGACAGCGGCCTGGACCACACCCCGGAGGAGCGGCTTGACCTGCAGGAGTACGGCCGCTCGGTGGCGGTACTGACCGACGCGCTGACCCGGCTTGCCCTGAGTGCCCCAGGGAACTGAAGCATGGATCCAGTAACCATTCTGCTGCTTTTGTTTGTTGTGGCTCTGGTCCTGTTTGCCACCGAATTGCTGCCGATTGACGTCACGGCGCTGGGCCTGCTTTCGTCACTGCTGCTGCTTGGTCTGATCGAGCCCAAGGCAGCTTTTGCTGGGTTCGGCAGTGAAACGGTCCTGACCCTGGCCTCGCTGTTCATTCTGACGCGGGTGCTGCTACGCGCAGGCGTAATCGAGTGGGTCGGAACAGCGATTGCCATGCGCTCCAAAAATCCGACCGCCACCCTGAGGACCATGCTGAGTGCGGTTGCAGGTGTCAGCGCCTTTACCAGCAACACAGCCACGACCGCTGTCTTTCTGCCGGTGGTGGCAGGTGTTTCACGGCGGGCGGGCATTGCCACCAGCCGGGCGTTGATGCCCCTGGCCTTTTCCAGCATCCTGGGCGGCACCATCACGGTGATCGGAACCAGCACGAACCTGGTGGTATCGGGCGCCCTGCCGGCCATCGGGGAGAGGTCCCTGGGCTTTTTTGAACTGGCCTGGGTCGGCCTGCCTGTTGCCCTGGTGGGCCTGCTCTATCTGTTTTTTGTGGCTCCGCGCCTGCTTCCCGCGCGCGACGCCCACCTTGAGGAGTCGCTGCGGGAATATCTCGCAGATCTGACCGTGGCGCCCGGCAGTGCGCTGTCTGGCCAGACCCTGCGTGAGTCGGGGCTGGGACGCGATCACGGTCTCACAGTAGTCGCCGTGCGCCGCGGCGACGAGACCGTGTATGCCCCCCGCCCCGACTTTGAAGTTCAGGAAGGAGATACCCTCGCCGTCGAGGGCGCGACCGAGCGCATTCTGGCCGGCAAAAACACCCTGGGGATTGTCAGCCGCAGTGAAGAAAAGCTGCAGGCCCTGACGGGTGAGAGTGGCGAGGTTCGTCTGGTCGAGGCCGTGGTCATGCCCGGTTCACCTCTGCTGGGGCGCACGCTGCGCGAGTCGCGCTTTCGCGAACGCTACGGCCTGTCCGTGCTGGCCCTGCACCGGCGTGACAAGAATTTCGAGCGGCTGGGCCGCCTGCGCATCCGGGTCGGCGACGTGATGCTGATTCAGGGGCAGGCCGAGCGGGTCAATGCCCTGGGTGACCATCTGGTTGTCCTGGGCGATCTGACAGAGCGCCAGAGTAATTCCAGGCGCGCTCCTGCCGCCATGCTGCTCTTTGGATCCGCAGTGCTGCTGGGTGGTCTGGGTGTGGTCCCGCTGTCCGTAGCGGTGGTGGTGGCCGTGGCCCTGAGTCTGATGTTGCGGCTGATTTCTCCGGAAGAGGCCTACGGGGCAGTGGAATGGCCGATCATCGTGCTGGTCGCCTGCATGCTGGCCTTTGGCTCGGCCTTCGAGGCCACCGGCGCAGCCAAAGTCCTGACCGGAGCAATGTCGGGAATCCTGGAGCCACTGGGACCCTACGGCCTGCTGGCGGCACTGTTCGCCGTGACTGTCGCACTGACCCAGCCGATGAGCAATCAGGCTGCGGCTCTGGTGATGCTCCCGCTTGCCATCGGTACGGCCAAAACGCTGGGCTACGATCCCAGGCCGTTTATCATCGGTATTACGGTGGCAGCCAGCAACTCGTTTATTACACCGCTGGAACCGTCCTGCATGCTGGTTTACGGTCCGGGACGGTACACCTTCATGGACTTTGTAAAGGTCGGCTCCGGACTCACCGTGGTGACCTTTGTGGTGGCCATGCTGGTCATTCCCCGCGTCTGGCCGTTCTGACCTGACCCACCGAAGCCTGAATATCCGGAGCGGGAGGTGCCCAGCATGCCAGGGGCCTCCCGCTCCTGCTGGAGGGGTCGGGTGGAAACGTAGCCCAGACCAGCCACTGGCACAGATTCCGGTCCTTATGGACAGGATCTGACCCTAGACACAGCTCTGAAAGGGCACCTGCCGGACCTCATTCCAGCCAGCGCAAGGTAAAGCCACCAGCCTGAACCGACGACAGAGCCACCGAGAAGAGAGTCTCCTCGGCGGCGTGCTCTCACAACTGCCCTGGAGCCTCAGATGAACAAGGGAGCATCGGGGTCATCTGGCAGGGGACGGTCCTTGCGGGCCATCAGGGCGGCGGTGGTCCCGATGCCTAGCAGCGCCCCGACCGCGAGGACGACCATTATCCAGGTCATCATCACCTGCGAGCGATCTGATGTACGACGTGAAGCCATACCCGCAGCATAACAGCCTCCCCCACCACCCTTCCTTAAAAGGTATTTATCCGCCTGCCGGTGCCTTCACGGCCGCAGCCCCCGGCTCCGCGAACGTGCGGGGCAGGCGGGTCCACAGCGCCGCCAAAGCCAGCAGGCCAAGGGCGGCCAGGGCCACGAGGCCCCAGCGTGGTCCCAGGATGAATTCGCGGCTGATCAGGGTGCTGGACAGCAGGGCGCCAGGAGGACCCATTCCAACCAGCACAAAGGAATACAAGCTCATGACCCGTCCACGCAGATGGTCAGGAATAGTGAGCTGCACGCTGCTGTTGGCGCTGACCAGCAGGCTGAGCATGCCGAAGCCACACATGGCCAGCACCGGGGCTGCCAGCAAAGCTGTAGGGGTGACAGCCAGCAGCACCGCACTCAGGATCAGGATTACGGCGCCCACCCGCAGGTTGCGCAGAGGGTTGGGCTTGCTGGCCTGCCACAGAGCTCCGGCCATCGCTCCGATGCCAAAAGCGGCCGACAGCAACCCAAAAGTTCCCTCGCGTGCCGAAAAAACGACCCGGGCGTAGTACGGAATGATGACGTTGAAGTTAACGATACTCAGGCTCAGGGCGCCCACCAGCAGCATCACATTGCGTACAGCAGGTGTGTGACGGACATACTGCAGGCCCTCGCGCACATCTTCGAGCATGCTGCCGTGCGGCGCAGGTTCACGTGCCGGGAAGGGCAACGTGGCGATGACATACAGCACCACGAAAAAGGACCCGACATTCAGGTAGAACGGCAGGGCCAGCCGGGCAACATTGTCGCTGTCGCCAGCAGCCAGCAGGCCCACCCCCAGGGCGGCCACCACCCCGAACAGTGCCTGCCCCAGCGTACGGCTGACATTAAATGACAGGCTGTTGAGCGCAACAGCATTCGGAACATCGTGGCGCGGAATAAAGTCCACCACCATGCTCTGACGGGCCGGCATGTCAAAGGCGTTGGCTGTGCCCGCCACCAGTGCCAGCAGCATGACCAGCGGCAGCGTGACAATCCCAAGATGTGTGGTGACAGCCAGCACGGTGGCTGTACTGAGCAGCGTCAGCTGCGTAACCAGCAGAACACGCCGGCGGGGAACGCGGTCGATGACGGCTCCGGCGAACAGCGACAGAAGCAGGCTGGGCAGAAACTGGGCCACCGTCACCCAGCCCAGCGCCGCACTGCTCTGACCTGAGAGTTCAAGCACCAGGTACTGCTGGGCCGTGGTCTGCATCCAGGACCCGATCAGGGAAAGAAGTTGTGAATACCAGTACCGGCGGTAATGAGGGTGACGTAGCGCACTGAAGGTCCGGGTACGCCACGCCTCGGCACGCGAAAGCATCCGTACAGAATAGGGTCCAGCGCTCTGACGGGAGCCGCACAGCAGATCTCATGAAGTCAGGGGGGTAGGCAACGACTGAGTGCACATGTTACGGTGCGCGAGTCTCGTTACATTTATGCGATTTTTGGTCTGCACTCATCTCGCCCCCTGTGAGTCCCTACGAATGCCTGCA
Source organism: Deinococcus deserti VCD115 (assembly GCF_000020685.1). Lineage (NCBI taxonomy): Bacteria > Thermotogati > Deinococcota > Deinococci > Deinococcales > Deinococcaceae > Deinococcus > Deinococcus deserti. Next base: position 2,192,447 of record NC_012526.1, read on the forward strand.
TCTGCTTTTCCCGCATTGCGTTCCTTTCTGCTGACCTGCGCCCTGAGTGCCGGATGGGCCGCCGCCCAAGGCGAAACCAGTGGGACCAGCCAGTCAACTGGTACACCTGCTGGCGCTGCGGCGGTTTTCTCGCCTTCAGTGCCGCATACCGTCGTTGTTCAGGCGGGTGACACCGCCTATACCCTCGCCCGGCGCGCTGGGATCCCGGTGGAAGCGCTGCTGAGCCTCAACGGCCTCAGTTCGCCCGACCTGCGTGTCGGGCAGGTGCTGCGCGTCCGTGAATTGCTGGTCACCCACACGGTGCAACCGGGTGAGACGCTCTACGGTCTCTCACGCGTGTATGGAGTGAGTGTCGATGTTCTGTTACGCCTCAATACCCTGGCGCCTGACGCAAAGATTGCAGTGGGTCAGGTGCTGACGCTCCCAGCACAGGCAGCAATAGCACCAACCGTATCCACAGCCCCGGCGCGGCCCGCCAGTGTCGCTCAGGTGGCACCGACTCCGGCAGCAGGAATTCAAGCTCCAGCATCGGCATCCGGGGTCGCCAGCGCCCCTTCCGCGCCTCTTGGCAGTGGGGTACCCGGTGACTGGCGAAGCACCGCAATGGCGCTTTTGGGTACACCCTACGTGCTGGGCGGCAGCAGTCTTTCTGGGCTGGACTGCAGCGGCTTTGTGCTTCAGGTGTTCACGCCGCTGGGAGTGAAGTTGCCGCGCGTCAGTGCTGATCAGGCCACAGCTGGCATTCCGGTCGAGGTCTCTGAGTTGCAGCCCGGCGATCTGGTCTTTTTCGATACCGCAGGAAGTGGGCGCGTGAGCCACGTAGGCATCTACCTGGGCGAGGATCAGTTTGTCAACGCCAACAGTTACAAGGGTCAGGTCACGGTAGACCGGCTGCTGTCTGACCGGTACTGGGCCCCACGCTATCTGGGAGCGCGCCGGGTTATCGGCAGCGTCATGGCACAGCAGCCCAGCAACCGCTGATTTGTTCATTGAAGAAGCGCCGCCTGATCCGGAGACCAGGCGGCGCTTCCTTACTGCTCAAGGTGGTTCAGGTTTCGTCGCTGATGTCCTCAGAGTCCAGAATGGCGCGGTACTCTTCCAGATGAATGCCTTCGCCCAGCTCCTGAGCGATTTTCTCAATGGCCAGACGAACGACCTCACTCTTGCTGATGAGGCGCTCGGGGCTGGACAGTTCATACGCCGTCCGGGTCAGCAAGGCGTCCTGCTCCTCGCTGATCACAACCTGCAGGCGTTTGCGTTCCTTCTTGGGCATGCCTCTCCTGTCTGCGGGCCGCGCTTGAACACATAGAACAGGCGTGACCGTCAGTGTTCAGCGTAGCACGCATCATGAGTGTCTACAACATGAAACTCAGCTCAGGCTTATGTGCATACCTTGTACACCTGGGCATTCAGTCCCTGCGGTAAGGTCAAACTAGACGTACAGTGAGCATCATGTGTAAGATGCACCTACGTTGCCGCCCAGGCCCGGGATATGCTCTTGCCTGGATTGACCTCACCGCCCCACCAAAAGGATTTATCGATGCAACTGACCCCACTGCACATTCAAGGAGGCCGCGAACTTCGCGGTGAAATCGCCGTTCAGGGCAGCAAAAATGCAGCCCTGCCCATTATTGTGGCCAGCCTCCTGAGCAGTGAGAAAGTCACCCTGCATGGCATCCCGCGCCTGAGCGACGTCTACACCATTCTTGATCTGGTGCACCACATCGGCACCCAGCACCAGTGGGTCGGGCCCAACAGCCTCGAACTGCATACCCCCAGCATCGTCAACACCGACGCGCCCTATGCCCTGGTCAACAAGATGCGCGCAAGTTTCGTGGTGCTTGGAGCCATTCTGGCGCGGGCCGGCCAGGCACGGGTATCTATGCCTGGAGGCTGTGCGTGGGGCCCACGCCCGGTGGACCAGCATGTCAAGGCGCTGCGCGCCCTGGGCGCTGAGATCAGTGAGGAGGGGGGCAACTTCCACGCCCGCCGCCAAGGCAGCCTCAACGGCACCTTTGTGTTTGAACTTCTGACCGTCGGCGGCACTCACAATGCAGTCCTGGCCGCAGTGCTGGGCGACGGTGTAGTGACGCTGGAAAACGCCAGCATCGATACCGACGTCGTGGACCTGATTGAGTTCCTGAACAGCCTGGGCGCTGACATACAGGGCGCCGGCACCAACACCCTGGTCATCCGTGGAGTGCAGCAGCTGCGCGGCGGCGAATACACCGTGATTCCCGACCGCATCGAAGCCGGGACTTTCATGATGCTGGCAGCTGCGACCCGCAGCCAGCTGACCGTACGCAACGTCCGCCCTGACCACCTGCGCGCCGTGAGTGCCAAGCTTCAGGAAATGGGCGTGGACATTTTGGAAGCTGGCAACAGCCTGATCGTAGACGCGCGGCAGCGCGAGCTGCGTCCGGTGAATGTGACCACCCAGAGCTACCCGGGCTTTCCTACCGACGTACAGCCGCAGATGAGCGCCTTGCTGGCCACTGTGCCGGGGACCAGTGTCGTGCAGGACCCTGTTTACCCAGACCGCCTGACGCATGTGGCCGAACTGCACCGTATGGGCGCCAACATCACCGTCAGTGGCTACACCCAGGTGATCCAGGGCAGTGCCCTGCACGCCGCACCGGTCAAGGCTGCAGATCTGCGTGCTGGTGCTGCGCTGTTCATTGCCGGCCTGACCTGCACCGGTGAAACCGTGATTGACGGCGTGCAGTACCTCAACCGCGGCTATGAGAACCTCGCCGAGCGACTGTGTGGCATCGGAGCCACCGCACAGCAGACAGAACTCGCTGTCGCGATGGACTAAGTGACGACAGCCTGAGTTTCTGGCAGTAATGCAGAGTGCCCGCCTTCAAGAAAGGCGGGCACTCTGCGTTGTTCAAACGTCTTCAGGCCAGTGCAGCGCCTGCGTCCACGACGGACATCTCGAAAGCCTCGCCCACCCCGGCGTAGGTCAGCTTGCCCTGGTGAGTGTTGAGGCCGAGTCGCAGTGCCTTATTGGTTTTCAGGGCGTTCAGGCCCTGGTCAGCCAGCATCAGCACGTAGGGGAAGGTCGCGTTGGTCAGGGCGAAGGTGCTTGTACGAGGCACGGCGCCGGGCATATTGGCCACTCCGTAGTGCACCACACCGTCGATGACGTAGGTGGGGTCGTCATGGGTGGTGGCATGGATGGTTTCCACGCAGCCACCCTGATCCACAGCCACGTCCACAATGACGCTGCCTTCCTGCATCAGGGGCAGCATGTCACGGGTGATCAGGTGCGGGGCCTTGGCGCCGGGAATCAGCACGCCGCCGATCAGCAGATCTGTTTCCGGCAGCAGGGTGCGGATGTTGGCCTCGCTGCTCATCATGGTCGTGAGCTTGCCGAAAAAGACATCATCCAGGTACGCCAGGCGGCGGTGGGACACGTCAAGGATGGTGACCTTGGCGCCCAGGCCCATGGCCATCTTGGCGGCATTGGTCCCTACGACGCCGCCGCCCAGAATCACGACATGTCCGGCCTGCACGCCAGGGACGCCGCCCAGCAGTACGCCGCGCCCGCCTACGGGTTTCTGCAGGTGGTAGGCGCCAGCCTGCACACTCAGGCGACCGGCGACCTCGCTCATGGGGGTCAGCAGGGGCAGGCTACCGTCCTCGAGCTGCACTGTTTCATAGGCAACGCCAGTGGTGCCGCTTTGCATCAGGGCTTCGGTCAGCGGACGGTCGGCAGCCAGGTGCAGGTAGGTAAACAGCAGCAGATCGTCTCTGAGAAAGCCGTACTCGCTGGCGATGGGCTCCTTGACCTTCACGACCATTTCAGCGGCCCAGGCTTCGGCAGCGCTGCCCATGCGTGCGCCCACTGCTTCGTATTCGGTGTCCTGGATCCCGCTTCCGACGCCCGCGCCACGCTCCACAGTGACGCTGTGTCCCCGGCGAACCAGGGTGGCGACGCCGCCGGGCGTCAGGGCAACGCGGTTTTCCTTCACTTTGATTTCTTTGGGCAGGCCGATATGCATAGTTCATTCCTCCGGAACAGGGCAGGCGAAAGGGATGCACGCAGTCACGAGACCGGGTGCAGAAAATGGCGAGGGCCGTACAAGGCTTTCAGCGCAATGGTAGCAGGGCACCTCTCATGTACGATTGCCGGCAGATGCCACTTTCAGGGTGCCTTCGCAACGCTATTGCGGAAAAAAAGTATAATTACCGTATTTATGTCTCAATTTCATCTGGACGCTATTGACCGGCAGATTCTGGGGATCCTGCAGCGCGATGCCCGTATTGCCAACACCGAACTTGCCGACGAGATCGGGCTGACGCCAGCTCCTACCCTGCGCCGTGTGCGCCGCCTGGAGGAAGAAGGGATCATCCAGAGCTACGTGGCGCTGCTGGACCAGAAGAAGGTGGGCCGTGAGCTGATGGTCATGGTGCGCGTTACGCTCGACAAGCAGACCAAACAGGGTTTTGAGGAGTTTGCCCGCAAGATGCAGCAGCGCCCCGAGGTTCTGGAATGCTTTCTGTGTCTGGGTGATATCGACTATCTGCTCAAGGTGTGCGTCCCCGATCTGGACGCCTACCAGCACTTTCTGGTCAATACCCTTGCGGCCATTCCCGGGGTGCGTAACACCGCCAGCACCATCGTGGTCAAGCAGGAAAAGTACACCACCAGCCTGGCACTGGACTGAATGAAGCCAGGCTTCGGACTTTCTGAGGAGCAGCCCACGGCTGGCGGGTAATACTGACCGCTATGAACAAGATGGTCACTTTTCCGATGCTGGCCCTGGGTCTGAGCCTCGCTGCCTGCACGCCGCGCCAGAGTGCGGCGGCACCCGTGGCTGCCGCACCAGCGCCAGCGACCACGACTACGACCTCCACGGCAGCACCAGCAGCGCAGGCCGGCTTTCAACCGCTCGCACCCCTCAGTGAAACCCGGCGCACCTCGTTTGCCCGTGCCGAGCAGGTCATTGACCCCAGTAAGCGCTACCGCGCGGTCCTGAACACCAGCCGCGGCGCTGTCACGGTCGAGCTGAACCCCAAGGCCGCTCCGGTGGCGGTCAACAATTTCGTGTTTCTGGCGCTGAACCGTTTTTACGACGGCACACGCTTTCACCGGGTGATCGAGGGCTTTATGGCGCAGGGCGGCGATCCCCTGAGCACGGACCCGGCCCGGAGAGAGGCCTGGGGGACTGGCGGGCCAGGCTACAGCTTCATGGCCGAGCACCGAAACGGACTGCGCTTCGACCGTGCCGGTGTCCTGGGCATGGCACGCGGGGGCAGCCTCGATTCACAGGGCAGCCAGTTTTTCATCACGCTGGCTCCAGCCAACTTTCTCAGTGGGGAGTACACGGTATTCGGACAGGTCGTGACCGGGCAGGAAGTCCTCAACCGCCTGACGCGCAACTACACTTCGAGCCAGCCGATTCCGGGAGCGGGTGCGGACGTACTCAACAGCGTGCAGATTCTCGTTGCGCCTTAAGGACTGACGGCCATCCGCGCCCGGTACGAAACGGGCTCTGCCTTGCCCTATGCTGGGGCAGGAGGGCCGCGCGTGCTGGACAGATCCACAGACAAGGCAGGACCGGAACGCATCAGCACGCCTGAGCGTGTCAGCGAGCGTCTGATGGCCGACCGCAAGGTGCGTGCGGTCGCTCAGGCAGGCAGCTACGGCACCGACGAACAGTGGGCGGGCAGCCTGCCTACCTTCGTGGCCTTCGAACGCGGAGTCACCGAGGCTCAGGAGGATATCCGCGCCGGCATCAGTGTCATCCGGTATCCGTATGAAGCGCTTGACCAGTGGCGCGACTGGCAGGTCGCTCAGCAGGAGGCGCCCCTGGCCCTGCTGGCCACCAGCCGGGTGCTGTATGACCCGACAAACGGCTTCGGCCGTATCCAGCGGACCCTGTGGAACCTGAATGAATCGCAGCTTGCGGCGTACCGCGCCGAACTGCTGAACGCCGCAGCTGAGCGGCTGGACATTTCACGCGGGCAGTACACCGGACCCGGTCACGGCCCACAGGAGCAGCTGCTGGCCCTGGCTGACGCACGCGAGATTGCCCTGACACTGCTGTATCCGGCCCTGCTGAGCTATCTGCACGCCTGGCCCGAGTTTGAAATCCGTCTGCCGCATGCCTGGCGCGCGCGCGCAGGGCTCCGCTATCCCAAGGCTGTCTATCACCTGGAAAGTCTGTATGCGTTTGGCGGCTCCGACGAAGCCCGCCGGGTGTTGCTGGCCACGCGCGGCCTGGGTCTGGTCGAACAGGAGCGCCGGGCCAGGGCTGCCTTTCAGGCGGGGTATTACGACGGTGCAGTGCGGTATCTGCGTGATGAAGCCGCCCGCAAGCACCGGATAGAGCTGGACCGCTGGGCCCACCTGAGCAGCGCCCGGCGCGACAAACTGGGGACTCTGCTGGGGGTCACACGCGCGCCACTGGGACCGGCTGCTCTGTCTGTAGCCGCTGCCATGCTGGACGCGGTGCGCGAGGGCCACTGATCAGAGGTGTAGTGGCTGGAATGGGCTCTGTTTTCAACTCTGCCTGTAGAGGCTGAAAGCGACCTGAACCTCGGAGCAGCTTTGCAGTACCCGAAGAGCACCTCGACGGTCATCTTTATCTCTGACACTTTTCTTCTTTAACATACGCCGTAAGAGTTAAGAGACTGTTGTCAGCGCAGACTGCATAGGTATGAGTCACATTGTGGCGTGGCATCTGCCTGCTGGTTTGCGGTCGCTGTTGCCATTGCGCTTTGAGCGGCGTCTCGTGTTGCTGTTGATTGGCATTGCCTGTGCGCACCTGGCATTCGTTCTGTTGCCGTACCGCTCTGATGAGACGCGCGAATGGGCTGGGAATCTGTTTTTTATTCCGCCTTTCGTGATCAGTGCTGTGCTTGCCTTGCGTGTCGCCGCACGGCACCCGGCACAGCGGGCATCCTGGCTGTGGTTCGGCACTGGACAGCTGGGCTGGGCCACCGGACAGATTATTTATGCATATCTGGACCTGATGGGCACTTCGCCGTATCCTTCAGCGGCTGACGCTTTTTTCCTGGCACTGATTCCGTGCTTTATCACGGGTCTGCTGCTATTCAACCGCTCGCCTGTACCCCGTAAGCAACGGCTGATTCTGGCTCTCGATACCCTGATCATTGTTTTTGCTCTGGCGGGCGCCTACTGGGAAGTGGCTATTGGCCGAAGCATAGAGAGTCATCAGGGCAGCACGTTTGCCCTGGCCGTGGGTCTGGCCTACCCAACAGCAGATCTGGTGCTGATCGCCCTGCTGACTGTCTTTTGTGTGTGGCGTCCCCGAGAGTTCGCGGCGCCCAATACCCTTGCCCTGACCGTCGGGCTGCTGAGTCTGCTTATGGCCGACGCCGGCTATCAGATCAAAACCGCAGCTGAAAGCTATCAGGTAGGCTTCGGGCTCGACCTGTTCTGGACATCAGCTGCAACCCTGTTCGGCGTGGCCGCTGCACTGACCGGAGCACCATTGACTCGTGGACGCATCCGTTGGGAAAGGGTGACGCAGAACTGGTTGCGCGCGGCGGATTTCGCTCAGGTGGCCTTGCCTTATCTGGCGATCGCGATGGCCCTGAGCCTCGCCATCCTGCACTATCTGTTTCCCGATCATGAAGCCGGCGGCGTAATTCTGATGGCCTTTGTCGTGGTGACCCTCTCGTCCGGGCGGCAGTTCCTGACCCAACAGGAAGCCCGGCAACTGCAACGCGACCTTGACCTGCAGGCCAAACATGATCCCCTGACTGGTCTGGTGAACCGGGGCCACCTGGTACAGCTGCTGGACTACGCCATTGAGCGCGCCGACTCCCGGTATGGGGTAGCAGTGCTGTTTATTGATCTCGACCGCTTTAAATCGGTCAATGATATCTACGGCCATACTGCTGGGGACAATCTTTTACGGAATGTGGCTCAGCGGCTTCAGAACGAAGTGAGGCGCAACGATATTGTTGCTCGGCAGGGTGGGGACGAATTCGTTGTGGTAGCAACGGGCGTCCTTCATGCGTCGGCCGTGCATGACCTGGGACGCCGGTTGCTTCAGGCCTTAAGTCGTCCCTATACCGTTGGGACTGAAAGTGTGACACTCTCTGCAAGCATCGGGGTCACCCTGTGTCCAGCAGAAAGCGTCGACGCCAGCGAGGCCCTGAGAAACGCGGATATCGCCATGTATGAGGCAAAGCGTCGGGGCCGCAATAGTGTGCAGTTTTACAACCAGCACATCGAGAAGCAGACTTCCGAGATTCACCGCATTGAAGTTCAGCTGCGCGGGGCCATTGAGCGGGGTGAGCTGAGGGTGGTCTATCAGCCTCTCGTCTCGCTGGACTCCAGACAGGTGCGGTCAGCCGAAGCGCTGCTGCGCTGGGACTCACCGGTCCTGGGTCCTGTGTCTCCAGCAGTATTCATTCCGGTGGCCGAGCAGCGCGGCCTGATTCATGCCATCGGGAGCTGGGTGCTGGACACGGCCATGGGGCAGCTCAGTGTCTGGCGGGCAACCGGACACCCCGACCTCAGCGTTTCCGTCAATGTCTCGCCATTGCAGTTTGAGCGCGATGACTTTATCGCGCAGGTACGGGCAGCGCTGGACCGCCACCACCTTCCGGGCAGTGCGTTGACACTCGAACTGACGGAAGGTTCGCTGCTCACGGATTTTGACGCGTCCAACATCAAGCTCAGACAGCTGCGTGCACTGGGAATCCAGGTCGCGCTGGACGACTTCGGGACCGGCTATTCGAGCCTGGCCTATCTGCGCACCCTGCACGTCGATATCGTGAAAATTGATCGGTCGTTCATCTGGGCCATACAGGACGATGGTCTTACGTTCGTGGAGGCCATTGTGCGCATTGCGCATCATTTGAAGCTGCGGATCGTAGCTGAAGGCATTGAGACGCTGGAGCAGTGCAGCAGCCTGCAGCACCTGTCGTGCGACCTGGGGCAGGGGTACCTGTTTGCCAAGCCCCTGGCGGCCGACAGGTTCGCGGCGTTTGCCGCACAGGCAGGGTGTCCCACGGTGCCTGAAGCCAGCACCTGAACCGGGTTGCTTTCCCTTGTATTCCCGAAAAGCGGCGGAGAATGGGCTACCTGGCCATTCCCCGTTCTGCTGCGGGCTGTCTGCTCGGGTCAGTTGGGAAAAAGTTCATAGCTTCCATAAAGCAGCCTGGGGGGCTCTGGTGTGGCACACCTTGTCTGAAGGCAACCGCTGCATAGAGGCAGTGCAAAACCAGTCTGGCCTCCCCTATCTCCACGTTGGCTGTTGCATAGAGGAACACAATCCCCGCGAACCGGGCAGGCTCTGCGACAGCTGCAGATCATGTTCTCTGGCCGGTCAGGGGAGCGGCTGAGTATTTATCCTGTCTCGCAGACAGTTTCCACGAACACTCAGGTTACCTGAGGGGTCTGAGGGCAGTCGCACTCTCGACGCGGTTGCGCCCTTCCTGTTTTGCCAGATACAGCGCCTGATCAGCCTGATTGATCAGCACCCGTACGTCTGTCCCATGCTCGGCGTAGGTTGCCACCCCGATACTCACGGTGACCTGACCGAGCATCTGACGGTTATGCTTCACCGTCAGAGCGGCGATCTTTTCCCGAAAACCATTGGCGCGCGCCAGGATGTCCTCGTGCGGGGCATTCACCAGCACGATGATGAATTCCTCGCCACCGTATCTGCAGATAATGTCTTCGGCGCGGAAATATTCCTGCATGGTTTTGGCTGCGGCCAGAAGAACCGCATCACCGGCCTCATGACCGAAGGTGTCATTGAACTTCTTGAAATGATCGATGTCGACCGCCAGAACACTCACGGACTGTTGGTCGCGCGTTGCCCGGTGCAGTTCGCGTTCCATGGTTTCTTCCAGGTACCGGCGGTTGAACAGTCCCGTCATCGGGTCACGGATGCTCTGTTGCCGCAGGGTTTCACGCAGGCCCAGGTTCCCGATGGCCAGCGCAATTTGCTGGGCAACTGTCAGCGCAAAGGACCGGAGGTGCTCGGGTAAAGGCCCGTCCTCTGGCGCGCCTGCAAGCTGAAGCACACCCAGAGCCTCGCTCTGGGCCAGCAAAGGAATGCACAGGTAAGAGCCGGCATGGCCGCCATGATGCGCACAGGACGGGCTGAGCCCACTGGGTTCATAGGTATGCCCGCGCCGCAGAGCCAGGCACGAACCCGGGTCATGCATGGTGCCTACGGTATCCAGCACACCGGCGCCCCACACCGCGCGGGTTTCCAGCAGGTTTCTTGAAGGTTTCAGGGTCAGCAACGATCCGCTCCAGCCACTGAACAGAAGGGGCAACGCCTGCCCCAGAATGCGGTATCCCTCTTCCTTGTCCTGGCAGGACTGCAGGGCATCACTGAGCTCGGCAAGCTGACTGACCTCCCTGTGCCGCCGCTCCAGGACTATGTTGCGGTCTGCAATCTCGTGCTGGGCAAGTTCAAGCGCTGTGGCCATCTGGTTGAAGTCCTCGGCAAGCAGTCTTGGCTCGTACAGATCGCTGAGGGGCGCACGGGTTCCCAGGTTCCCGGAAGCCAGATCCTGGGTTGAGGTGCGCAGGCGATTAAACACCAGCGCGACCCCGGAAGCCAGACGGATGCCGAAAAAGATACTCACCAGTAACGCAAACAGCACTCCCAGCGGAGCGAAGAGCTGCAAGCGTCTCAGGTTTGCCTGATTGAGGGCTTCTTTCTGTTTCACTTCCTGTGTCAGATGCCGACTCAGGCCCAGGAGATCTCTGCGGATGGCATCAACAACGACCTTCCCCTTCTGAGTTTTGACTAGAGCAACTGACAGTGCTGGATCCTTCTGGTAGGCGGCGAGCTGCGGGCGGGCTGCCACATCAAGCCACTGCTCGATCTGCCGTTCTACTTTTCTCACCACCGCAAGGTGCTCTGCGGCGTGGTTGGAATCAGCGTAGTCAATCATCAGCTGGCGCTCCAGCTGTGCAAGCTCACCTGGAAGACGGGCCCTGGCAGCAGCATGTGGCGCCAGAAAGTCTGCCTCGCCGGTCAGCAGGTAGCCGCGCAGTCCGGTTTCCAGATCCAGAACACTGTTCAGCAGCGCAGTAATATGGGTGATTTCTTCCTGCCCATGCTGAACTTCACCGACCAGACGGTTGTTTTGCTCGATGCTCAGGTAGACAGCGACTCCTCCCAGCAATGTAAAAAGCCAGAGGATGCTGAAGGTGCGCAGGATCAGGGTGGATAATCGCATAAGGTTCGATAGACGCCGACAGGTGCGGCCGCCACTGTAAGGCTAGGAAAAAGGGTCTCTCGAACTACTTACAGGGAATATAAAAGGTGTGATATTCCATCTGGCAGCGAAGATTGACGCTTTATTTTAGAAATGTGACACGGCCTGCGCAGTATTCTCATTCGCCCTTTATGCTCTAGCAGTGAATCTTTTGCACCATTTTCTGCTGATTGATGACAATCTGGCAGACCAGCTGCTGGCAGAAGAAGCCTTCCTGCAGCTGTGCCCGGACTGCACGCTGACATGCGTCGCAGACGGAAAAACGGCACTGGACCTGCTGAAGTCAAAAGCAGTTCAGCCAGACGTGATCCTGCTGGACGTCAATATGCCGGGTATGAGTGGCTTTGAGGTTCTCGCAGCTCTCAAGGCAGATCCGCAGCTGGCCTTACTTCCGGTCGTGATGCTCTCGACCTCCGGTGCCAAATCTGATGTGCGGGCCGCTTATACGCTGCATGCCAGCTCCTATCTGGTCAAAGCTCAGGAATTCGAGCAATTCGTGGATCAGATCGATACCTTTCTGGCGTTCTGGCAGAAGACTCAGGTCGCACGCGAGTAACTTCAGGCCCCGAGGATAAGGGCCTGTTGACGCCAGTACATCCAGTGCCGGTGAGGACATGCTGGCTCCTGGAGGCGGAAAACCCTGCCCGGTAGTAGAGTCTGTCCCACTACCCTGGGATGGTTCAGCTTTCTGGATGCAGAATTATGGATAGTACGGTGGACGCACTCTATACGCCCACTTGTTCCGGGGCCGCGTTAAACGAACGCCGCTGCTAAACCAGAGGCCGACCCATGACCTCGCAAGGTTTCTGGCTGTTGGTGGCACTACGAAATGGGCAGAAACTCCGTGAGCTGGACCCCGCTCCTCAGCCGTGTTCCGCACGACCCTGTTGGCGAAAAGCCGAAGGCGGACAGCACATCTTCCCGCGTTGTCCGGAAAATAAGCTAAAAGAGCATATTCCTTGTACCACTACAGAAAACGGCCGGAGCTCAGTGGCTCCAGCCATTGTTCAGAAACCGGGTTAACCAGCGTGCGCTACTTCCTTGTTTGAAACGTTGTCCGCGTTGTCAGAATCCACCGTCCTGGACGACGTCAGCTGCCCTGCTGTCCTCACATTGATGGAGCGCTTCTGGGCGGCTTCGCTGCGTGGAACGCGGATCGTCAGTGTGCCGTGATCGAAGTCGGCCTCGACTTTGGTGAGGTCATACTTGGCCGGAACGCTGAAGGTGCGGCTCAAGGTGCCGTAGGCGCGCTCAACGCGGTGAGCAGTGCGGCCATCGGTGCGTTCATACCGGCGCTCGGCCTGAACGCTGAGGGTCTGGTTTTCTGCTTCGATCTGGATGCTGTCAGGTGAGACACCCGGCAGGTCCAGCGTCAGTTCCAGGCCCTGACCGTCTTCGTGCACGTCCACCGGGGGCGCCAGACGCGCACCCTGGGTGCCACCAGAGCTGCCGAAGGCGCGGTCCATGCGCTGGGTGAGTTCCTCGATTTCACGGAAAGGATCAAATCGCATCATGGGAAGACCTCCTTGGTTCGGTTTGGAGACGAGATCAGTCCTGTCAGACCACTCTCGCCTATCTGCGGTAACTATAAAACCTGAGTGCATATGTGTCAAGTTTAGTGCGCCTGAAAAAATCTAAGTTTTCACCCAGTTGAACTGAGCGATCATCATCACCGGACGAGGTCACCGCCGCTGCATGCCTGAGGACTGTTAGACTCCTTGGCGGCCCAGGCACCATGCCTGCGCACCTCGTACGTCCCACCCTCTCTCAGCTGGCCCGTGAGCCGGCACCCGCCCCGTGAGGCAGGAGAAGGAGCCCGCATGACCGACCAGATGACCTGCCGCCAGCCTGCGCTGGACGGCCTTTTTTTGATGCTCCGGAGTGAGCAGTGAGCGCTCCCAAAGCGACCATTCTGACCGCCGATGAGGTCCGGCGGGCCATGACCCGCATCGCGCACGAGATCATCGAACGCAACAAGGGCGCCGAGAACCTTGCCCTGATCGGTATCCACACCCGTGGCATTCCGCTGGCGGAGCGCCTGGCCGCCAAGCTGAGTGAGCTTGAAGGCGTGGACATCCCCACCGGCATGCTGGACATCACGCTGTACCGTGACGACCTTTCGGAAGTGGCCCACCAGCCGATCATCCGTGAGACCCAGGTGCCCTTCGACCTGGGACAGCGCCGTGTGATCCTGGTGGACGACGTGCTGTACACCGGCCGCACCGTGCGCGCCGCGCTGGACGCTCTGATCGACCTCGGAAGACCGGTCGGTATTCAGCTGGCGGTGCTGGTAGACCGCGGACACCGCGAACTGCCCATCCGTGCTGACTACGTGGGCAAGAATCTGCCCACCGCCTCCAGTGAGGTCGTGAAGGTCAAGCTTCACGAAACGGACGGCGTCGACAGTGTCGAGCTGTGGGACCTGGAGGACCTCAAATGACCCCCGCTACTTCCCTCACCGGACCGCGCCCACGTCACCTGCTGGACTTTCAGGGCTGGACCCCGGAGCGCCTGAATGCGCTGCTGGACAATGCCGACACCATGGCTCAGGTGCTTGACCGGCCAGTGAAGAAGGTTCCGGCCCTGCAGGGCCTGACCGTCTGCACCGCTTTCTTCGAGAACAGCACCCGCACCCGCACCTCGTTTGAACTTGCCGCCCGGCGCATGAGCGCTGATGTCATGACCTTCGCGGCTGGCAGCAGCAGCGTCAGCAAGGGCGAGTCCCTGCGCGACACCATGGAGGTGCTCACCGCCTACAAGGTGGACGCCTACATCGTGCGCCATCACGCCGCCGGAGCTGCCCATCTGGTGGCGCGGTACAGCGGCAAGCCCGTCATCAACGCCGGGGACGGCCGCCGCGCCCACCCGACCCAGGCGCTTCTCGACGCCTACACCATCCGCCAGGAATACGGCAGCCTGGAAGGCAAGCGTGTGGCCATTATCGGCGACGTCCGTCACAGCCGCGTGGCCCGCAGCAACGCCGAGCTGCTGCCCAAACTGGGCGCCGAGGTCGTGCTGTGCGGCCCGGCCACTCTGCTGCCGCGTGACCTTGCCGCGCTTCCCGGAGTGACCGTGACCAGTGACCCGCGCGAAGCGGTGCGCGGCGCCCACGCGGTCATGGCCCTGCGCCTGCAACAGGAGCGCATGAACGGCGGCTTCCTGGCCAGCCTGCAGGAGTACGCCGACACCTATCAGGTGAATGAAGCGCTGATGCAGCATGCCGAGAGCGGCGCCATCGTGCTGCATCCCGGACCGATGAACCGCGACCTGGAAATCAGCAGCGACGCGGCCGACGGAAAGCGAAGCCGCATCCTGAAACAGGTCGAAAACGGCCAGGCCGTGCGGATGAGTGTGCTGTACCACCTGCTGGTGGGACGGGAGTGACCATGAAGGAACTGACCATCAAGAATGTGCGCCGCGCCGGATCTGACACGCTCGAATCGGTGACCGTCGAGAACGGCGTGATCAAGGGATGGAACCTGGGCGACCTGGGCACAGTTGTTGACGGCCAGGGCGGCACGGTCGCCCCCGCCCTGATCGAACTGCATGCCCACCTGCGTGAGCCTGGGCAGACCGAGAAGGAAGACCTTGCCTCCGGACTGGCAGCGGCGGCGGCGGGCGGTTATGGAACCGTGGTTTCGATGCCCAACACCCGCCCGGTGGTGGACGACCCGGCCATCGTGCGATCACTGATCGAGAAGGCCGACCGTCTGGGCTTTGCGCGCCTGCGACCCGCTGCGGCCCTGACACGCGGACAGAAAGGCGAGCAGCTGGCGGAGCTGACCGCCCTGAAGGAAGCTGGCGCAGCCATGTTCACCGATGACGGCCTGACCAATGAGAACGCCCGCACGCTCCGCCTGGGCCTGGAGTACGCCGGCAGCCTGGGGATGGTCGTCAGCGTGCACGCCGAGGACGCCACGCTGCGGGCCGACGGCGTGATGAACGAGGGTCCTGTGTCTGAAGCGCTGGGCCTGCCGGGCAACCCGGCCGCTGCCGAGGCTGCCCGCGTGGCCCGGGACGTGGAAATCGTCGCGCAGACCGGCGCGCGGCTGCATGTGCAGCACCTGTCCACCGCCCGCGCCCTGGACATCGTGCGTGACGCCAAACGGCGCGGCCTGCCGGTCACCTGCGAGGTCTGCCCACACCACCTGACCCTGACCGACGAAAAGCTGCGGTCGTTCGACGCGATCTACAAGGTCGCGCCGCCCCTGCGCACCCAGGCCGACGCTGATCACCTGCTTCAGGGCTTGCTGGACGGCAGCGTGGACTGTATTGCCACCGACCACGCGCCGCACACGCGCGCCGAGAAGGAACGTGACCTGCTTGAAGCCCCCAGCGGCATCGCGTACATCGAACTGGCCTTCCCACTGATGTGGACCCGGTTCGGTGAGCAGCTGGGCCTGGAGCGTCTGCTGGACCTGATGACCGGTGCGGCCGCCCGTGTCATGGGCTGGCCGGAGCCGACCCTGGAGGAAGGTGCTCCAGCAGACCTGGTCGTACTGGATCTGGAAACCGAACGCACCGTGGAGCCCGCCACCTTCAAAAGCAAGGCGAAGTTCACTCCCTGGGCCGGGGAAAGCCTGAAAGGCTGGCCAACCCTGACGGTCGTGAACGGCAAAGTGGCGTACCAGCGCCAGGACTGAAAATAAAAAAAGTCGCCGGGACACGATGTCCCGGCGCTTGTCTTTGACCTGGCTACAGATCCAGGGGATCGGGGTTCTGACTGTTGAGCTTGCCCTGGTCTTTCTCGTGCTGGCGAAGAACCGTGTCCTTCTCGTCTTCGCCAATCCCCGGGTTGAGCCGCTCGGTCTTGGCTGCGGGCAGGTCGGTGCGTTCGGGATCGTTGCTGTCGGTCGTGGCGAGGTCACCGGGATCAGTCATGTGGTCTCCTTGTGGTGCCTCATCCTGGCACTCCGGCCCGGCAGGCGGGTCACAAAGGCGCTCATTCCTCTTAGGGAAGCGTTAAGCGCGCCGTCGGGCCTTCAGGCGAAAGTGGGCCGGAGCCCCAGGGCCCGCAGGCGCAGCATGCTGGCCACAAAAACAACCAGGGCCAGGGCGCTGACTGCCAGCAGAATCACGAAGGCGCCCTGCGGTCCCAGAGCAGGTTTCAGGGTGGCAAAGGCCAGGGGCAGAATGAATCCACCCAGGCCGCCCAGCAGCCCGACCAGTCCGCCTACGACCCCCATATCGCGTGGGTACCACTGGGCGATCAGCGTATAGGTGCTGGCCTTCCCCACCCCCATCCCGGTCCCGACCACGGTGGACAGCACCAGCAGAGTCTCCAGGGACTGCTCACGCAGCAGCGGAATCAGGCCCAGCACCATCACGGCAAAGGACGCCACCGTGACGCCGCGCGGTCCGAAACGGTCACTCAGGTAGCCGCCCAGGGGCCGCAGCAGACTGGCGGGGAAGATAAACAGCGCGGTCAGCAGCCCGGCCTGGGCCAGGGGTACGCCGTAGGTATCCACATAGAACTTCGGGAGGTAGAGGCTCAGGGCCACGTAGGCCCCGAAAAACACCACGTAATACAGCCCGAACCGCCACACCTGCGCGCTGCCCAGCGGACGCAGCCAGTCGGCGAGGGTCCGGCCCGAGGGGGCAGGCTGGTCAGCTGGCGTCAGCCGCTGGATGCCCACCGCACTAGCCAGCAGCAGCACCCCGAACAGGAACGGCACAAAGTGCCATCCGCCAGGAATAAGCAGCCCGGCCGGGACCAGCGTGATCAGCAGTGGAGCCAGCAGTTTGGTGATACTGGCTCCGGCGTTTCCGGCACCAAAGGTGCCCAGGGCGAGCCCCTGACGGGCGGTGGGCACCCACTGGGCGATCCAGGCGTTGCCCACCGCGAAGCTGACCCCCGCGACCCCAACCCCCAGCGCCAGTGTGAGCAGCGCCCCGTAGCTGCTGACAAAAGCCAGCGCCAGTGAAAACGCGGCAGTCAGCAGCGTCACCCCCAGAAAGACACTCTTGCCCCCGTAGCGGTCAGCCAGCAGCCCAGCCGGCAGGCGCAGCAGGGACCCGGTCAGTACCGGAATGGCGGTCAACAGGGTGAACTGGGCGTCGCTGAGGCCCAGTTCCTTGCGGATAGGCAACCCGACGATGGCCAGCATGACCCACACGGCGAACATCAGTGTGAACCCCAGGGTGCTGGCCATCACCACCCGGCGGGCATGGGCCGTGAGGGGTGCAGAACGGGGGCCAGAGTCAGCGGAAGCAGCGTGTGCCATAGGAACCTCACAGGAAATGAAAGCGTTGCGCAAACCACGGGGCCGGCCAGCAGCGTCGTCACATGCCCATCACCACCCCGGGGTGCGGCGTGGCGATTTCACCGGGAGTGTCCCGTATGGGCGCAGGCTCCCTAGCGCCGACGACCGCCGGGTGAAGAGTCACGGCTGTCGCCTTGAAAGCGGGCATGCGCGAAAGCGGGTCAAGGCTCTCAGGACTGGTCAGGAGGTTGGCGGTGCCTGGCCAGTGAAACGGCACGAACACGGTGTCGGGACGTATGCCGGGAGCCAGCAGGACCGGCAGGGTGGTTTCACCATGGGCGGTGCGCAGGGTTACCGGCTCGCCCGCACGCAGACCGTGCTCGCGGGCCGTGTCAGGGTGCATCTGTACGGCAGCGTCTGCGCGCAGTGCCGGATTGCGGCGGGTCTGGGAACCGCTCTGGTACTGGTTGCCCAGGCGACCGGTGGTCAGGGTCAGGGTCAGGCGCGGCGCTGCGGGCGGCGGCAGTTGTGGTACGTGAAGGGTGGCCAGCCGGTCTGGTGTGGGGTAGGTCGGTGCGTAGGCGTAGGGCGTGCCGGGACTGTCCGGGTGCGGCACCGGCCACTGGACACTGGCGCGGTCGAGCCGCTCGGCGCTCAGGCCGCTGTAGTCGGCCTGTCCACCCCGTGTCGCCCGGAAGAACTCGTCCTGCAACTCCCGGAAGGTGCTGTAGGTAAAGCCCTCCGGGCGCCCGGCGGCCTGCGCGAGGTCGCACAGAATGCGCCAGTCCTCACGCGCTCCACCCGGCGCCGTGATGGCCTTGCGCCGCCGCTGTACCCGGCCTTCGAGGTTGGTGGTGGTGCCTTCTTCCTCGCACCACATGCTGCCCGGCAACACCAGGGTGGCCAGCTGCGCGGTCTCGCTGGGTAGAAAATCAATCACGATCAGGTGTTTCAGGGCCTTCAGACGTTCGGTGACCTGCCTGGCACCGGCGGCGCTGACAACCGGGTTGGCTCCCAGCACGATCAGGGTCTCGATTCCGCCCGGCTGCCCGCAGGCATTCAGCAGTTCCTGGGCGCTGAGACCCGGCTGCGGCAGGTCCCCGGGCAGGCAGCCCCAGACCTGCGCCATCTCGGCACGGTGCTCCGGGTTTCGCAGGCTGCGCGCGCCGGGCAACTGGTCGGTTTTCTGTCCGTGTTCCCGCCCGCCCTGGCCGTTGCCCTGGCCGGTCAGGGTGCCGTAGCCCGCTCCGGGCTTACCGAAATGCCCGGTCAGAAAAGCCAGGTTGATCAAGGCCTGGACCGTGTCGGTGCCGTGGGCATGCTGCTCGGCACCCCGCCCGGTCAGGATCAGGGGCCGCTGGGCAGCCGCGTAACGCTGGGCCAGCGTCATGATTTCCGCCTCACTGACACCGCATTCCCGGGCCACGCGCGCCGGACGATAAGCCTCTGCCTGCCACAGCACCTCTGCCATACCGTGGGCCGGCGCAGTGGGGCGTATCCTGCCCCAGATTTTCATCAGGTGCAGCACGCCCAGGGCCAGCGCGGCGTCACTTCCGGGGCGGATGGCCAGATGCTGCCCGGCCACCTTGGCGGTTGTGGTGGCGCGCGGGTCTATCGCGTAGATCAGGGCGCCCCGGTCCCTGGCGGCCTTGAGGTACTGCATGATCGGGGGCAGGGTCTCCGCGATGTTGGCGCCCACCAGCAGAATCAGGTCACTGGTGCCGATGTCTTCCAGCGGAAAACCCAGGCCCCGGTCATACCCCACAGTCCGGTTGAGCGCCGTGCTGGCCGACGCCATGCAGTAGCGCCCGTTGTAGTCGATGTTGGCTGTACGCAGGGCCAGACGGGCAAATTTGCCCAGCAGGTAGGTTTTTTCATTGGTCAGACTGCCGCTGCCGAAGACTCCGGTGGCGTCAGGACAGCTCTGGACCGCTGGCGCCAGGGCTTCTCGGGCGTAGGCCAGCGCCTCGGTCCAGCTCACAGCCACCAGCTCGCCGCCTTTGCGCAGCAGCGGTTGAGTAAGCCGATCAGGGTGGCGCACATCATGCAGAGCCGCCAGCCCTTTTTTGCAGACGGTGCCGTGCGCCACCGGACATTCCCGCGTCGGCGTGATCCTGACCGGCAGGTTGTCTTCCAGGTGCAGATCAAAGTTGCACTGCACAGCACAGTACGGGCAGGTGGTGCGCACGGTGGGCAGATAGGGAGATGTCGCAACCATGCCGCCAAGGTGGAGGTTCGGATGGAAAGTGTCAAGGCCAAAGTCGCTTTCCGGTGCAAATCTGTCTAACATTTTGCCAATCTAGGAAACTATGTCAACGTTTTGACACGAATTTGTGCAACTTGTTCAAAATTTTGTTGACAAATTGCAGATTGTGCGGCCCAATAGGATCCAGAGTTCAGCGGTATCTGCTGGACCCGGAGGAACCATGAGCACATCGCCCGTCCCTCATCTCGTCATCATCGGAAATGGCATGGTCGGCCACCGTCTGGTGGATGGCCTGCGCGCGCAGGTCAGTGGCCAGGAACTGCAGATCACCGTCATCAGTGAAGAAAGCCGGCTGGCCTACGACCGTGTGCAGCTCAGCCGTCATTTCGACGACCCCCGCCCTGACCTGTCGCTGGCCACCGAGGCCGGGTATGCGGAACTGGAGGTTCAGGTTGTCCGTGGCCGTGCCGACGCGCTGGACCCCGCAGCGAAAGTGGTCCAGGTTGGCACGCAGCAGCTTGCGTATGACGCCCTGGTGATGGCGACGGGCAGCGTCCCGTTTGTTCCGCCCATTGCCGGGCGGGATGCACCGGGATGCTTCGTGTACCGCACGCTGGACGACCTGGATGCTATTCGGGACGCTGCTCAGGGTGCGCGCCGCGGCGTGGTGATTGGCGGTGGCCTGCTGGGGCTCGAGGCTGCCGGTGCCCTGCGAAAACTGGGACTGGAAACTCATGTGGTGGAGTTCGCGCCGCAGCTGATGCCTGCCCAGCTCGACGCTGAGGGCGGTCAGACCCTCCAGCGCATCATCGAGGCCAAGGGCATCGGCGTACACACTGCCAGAGCGACCAGTGCAGTTGCCACCGGCATGGACGACCGCGTGACAGGTCTCGTCTTTACAGACGGAACCGCGCTGGAGGCAGATCTGGTCGTGTTCTCAGCTGGCATTCGCCCGCGTGACGACCTGGCCCGTGCCTGCGGCCTGACCGTCGGTGAACGCGGTGGTATCCAGATTGACGACAGCTGCCGGACCAGCGATCCGCACATCTATGCGGTGGGCGAGTGCGCGCTGCATGGGGGCCGCATCTACGGGCTGGTGGCGCCCGGTTATCAGATGGCCAGAGTGGCGGCGGCGCACCTTCTGGCTGACCTGGGGCTGGGCGGCGACCGCACGGCGCGCTTTACCGGTGCCGACCTGAGCACCAGACTCAAGCTGCTGGGCGTGGAGGTCGGCAGTTTCGGGGACGCTCATGGCCGGACGCCCGGCGCGCGCAGCGTCAGCCTGAGCGACAACGTGCGCGGCACCTACAGCAAAGTGGTGCTCTCCCCTGACGCTCAGGTGCTGGGCGGCCTGCTGGTGGGCGACACTTCACGCTACGGCGAACTGCTGGACCTGGTGCTCTCGGGCACGCCGCTGCAGGTGCCGCCCGAGACGCTGATCGTGCCTTCCCTGCCCGCGGGGGCAGCCGCGGCGCCCACCAACGCCCTGGTCTGCTCCTGTGAGAACGTGCGTGCCAACGCCCTGTGCGCGGCTGTCGGTCAGGGCGCGCGGGACGTGGCCAGCCTCAAGGAATGCACCGGGGCCGGCACCGGCTGCGGCGGCTGCGTGCCCAGCCTGCACAGCCTGTTGCATCAGGAACTGACCCGGCTGGGTGAAACGGTCACCAACCATCTGTGCGAACACTACCCACATTCCCGGCAGGAACTGTTCGACCTGATCCGCGTGCGCGGCTACCGCACCTGGGACGAGGTACTCCGCAGCCACGGACACGAACTGGGCTGCGAGGTCTGCAAGCCCGCAGTGGCCAGCATCCTGGCCAGCCTGCATGGCGAGCACATCCTGAATCCCGCGCACGCGCCCCTGCAGGACACCAACGACGCCTTTCTGGCGAACATCCAGAAAAACGGCACGTATTCAGTCGTGCCGCGCGTGCCGGGAGGAGAGATTACTGCCGACGGCCTGATTGCCATCGGGCAGGTGGCCCGGAAATACGGCCTGTACTGCAAGATCACCGGCGGTCAGCGAATTGACCTGCTGGGCGCCCAGCGTGACGATCTGCCAGCCATCTGGACTGAGCTGATCGCCGCCGGTTTCGAAAGTGGGCACGCTTACGGCAAGAGCCTGCGCACGATCAAAAGCTGCGTGGGTCAGACCTGGTGCCGCTACGGCGTGCAGGACTCCACCAGCCTCGCCGTGCGCCTGGAGCTGCGTTACCGCGGACTGCGCAGCCCCCATAAGCTCAAATCCGGTGTTTCGGGCTGCACCCGCGAATGCGCCGAAGCCCGCAGCAAGGACTTCGGGATCATTGCCACCGAGAAGGGCTGGAATGTGTACGTGGGCGGCAACGGCGGCGTGACGCCCAAACACGCTGTGCTGCTGGCCAGTGACCTGCCCGAGGCTGAAGTCATCACCCTGCTCGACCGCTTCCTGATGTTCTATATCCGCACGGCCGACCGCCTGCAGCGCACCAGCACCTGGCTCGAACAGCTCGACGGCGGCGTGGAATACCTGCGTGGCGTGCTGCTCGAAGACCGGCTGGGCCTGTGCGCCGAACTGGACGAGGCCATGCGTCAGCACGTCGGCACCTACCGCGACGAGTGGGCCACCACCCTGGCCGACCCCGCGCAGGTGGCCCGCTTCCGCACCTTCGTGAACAGTGACGCCCGTGACGACGGCGTGCAGTGGGTCGATGAACGCGGTCAGATCCGGCCCGCCGACCTGCACATGCTCACGCCGCTGCCCATGGCGGGTGGTACCGACTGATGCCCCCACGCTTTCAAGGAGATTCCATGTCCCTGATCATGAATTCCCCGGCGCAGCAGCCGTCCGCTGCTCCCCTGCCCCGCACGCGGGTGTGCGCACTGAGTGACATCCTTCCCGGCACCGGCGTCTGCGCTCTGGTCGGCGGCCAGCAGATTGCCGTGTTCCACGTGGCCGGGCGTGTGTTTGCCCTGGGCAACCGCGATCCGTACACCGGCGCCAATGTCCTGTCGCGCGGCCTGACCGGCAGCACACAGACGGGAGGCATGCTGCGCCTCAAGGTCACCTCGCCGCTGCTCAAGCACGCGTTCGATCTGGAAAGTGGCCTCAGTCTGGATGACCCGACCGTAGGGGTACCGGTGTACCCCGCATGCATCGAAGGAGGTGAGGTATGGATTGGTTCGGAGGCTTGAGGGTCCTGAGTCTGGAGTCCCGCCGCTCGGAGGAAATGACCACCCTGATCCAGAAGTACGGTGGTATTCCTACCGTGGCGCCCAGCATGCGCGAACAGAAGCTGGATCTGACGGCCGCCCTGTCACGGTTCGAGGCGGACCTGCGTGCCGGAGAGGTTCACGCGGTGGTCTGCATGACCGGCGTAGGAACGCGGATGTTCCTCCAGGACCTGCTGGCCCGGGACGCCGAAACACTGGCGCGGCTGCAGGGCGTGCCCTTTGTGGTGCGCGGCAGCAAGCCGGCGCAGGCACTCAAGACTTTCGGCCTGAGTGGGATCAGCGTGCCGCGTCCACATACCTGGCATGAAGTCCAGGACCATCTGCTGCAGACCCTGCAGGCTGGGCAGCACGCGGTGATGCTGGAGTACGGCGACGCGCCGCCAGCGGCCATGCTGCGCACCCTGGCCCAGGCCGGCATCCGGGTGACCAGCGTCCCGGTGTACCGCTGCGCCTTTCCCGCCGACACCCTGCCATTGGCCCACGCCATCCGCGACACGGTGCTTTTCGGGCAGGACGTGCTGCTGCTGTCCAGCGGCACCCAGGTGCTGCATCTGCTGAAGTTCGCCGAGCGCCTGAAGCTGCAGGATGAACTGCGCGTGGCCCTGAACCGTATGGTGGTCGTCAGCATCGGCCCCGCGTGCAGCGAGAGCGCCGGTGAACTGGGAATCCGCATCGATCTGGAATGCAATCCGCACAAGATGGGCATTTTGGTGCGCATGGCGGCGGAGCACGCTCCAGGTCTGCTGCGCCAGCGCCTGGACAGGGTGAGCTAGGAAGCCTGAAGAACAAAGCCCAACCGGTCAGCACCATGAAACGTGGGCTGACCGGTCACTTATGGTGCCCTGGCAACTACAGGCAGCGATTTAAGCGTCGGCGCCGACAGCGTCCCGTACATGACTGATCCCATCGCGCTCCAGCAGCTGGCCCAGGCCACGGTGAATGCGGGCGGGCAGACCAGGGCCCTCGTAGATCAGGCTGCTGTAGACCTCGACCAGGCTGGCACCGGCGCGGATCTTGGCGTAGGCGTCGTCTGCCGAAAAAATGCCGCCCACACCCACGACAGGAACTGCACCCCGGGTCAGGCGGTAGGCGTCCTGCACCAGCGCCGTGGAGCGCCCGGTCAGGGGCCGCCCACTGAGCCCGCCGGCCTGCTCGCGGTGTGCATGGGTCAGGCCGTCGCGCGACAGGGTCGTGTTGCTGACAATCAGGCCCTGCACTCCTGCATTCAGGGCCCCCTGAACGCTGGCCTCGAAATCAGCCGGGTGCAGGTCCGGAGCCAGCTTGACCAGTACTGGAGGAGCCCGCCGGGCGGTGCGCAGGCGCTGGGCTTCGGTTTCATTCAGCACGGCGCGCAGCAGGGCTTCAAGTTCTGCAGAGGCCTGCAGCGCCCGCAGCCCCGGTGTGTTAGGGCTGCTGACATTGACGACAAAGGCGTCTGCCACATCGTACAGTTCCTGCACGCAGGCCACGTAGTCCTGGGCCGCTTCTTCGGTCAGCTTGTTTTTGCCGATGTTGACCCACACAGGTACCGTCCGGCGGCCCAGCCGTGACAGCTGACCCCGCAGCGCGGCCGCGCCTGCATTGTTAAATCCCATGCGGTTGATCAGTGCCTCATCGGGGGGCAACCGGAAGAGGCGCGGACGGTCATTGCCCGGCTGAGGCTGTGGGGTGACCGTGCCGACCTCCACGAACCCGAAGCCCAGCGCACTGAAGGCCGGAACCGCCACGCCGTTCTTGTCGAGCCCGGCAGCCAGACCCACGGGCGAGGCATAGGTGTGCCCCCACAGAGTCTGCATGAGGCGGGAGTCGGCAGGTGCACTCAGGCGGCGGGCGGCGGCGGGCCACCCAGGAAGCCGGGACATCAGCGCCAGGGCATTCACGGTGAGGTGGTGGGCGTCTTCGGCGTCCAGGCGAAACAGCGCGGGCTTGATCACTCGGCGGTACATCGGCTCTCAGCATAGGCGGTCGGGAGCACCCGGGGCAGAGAACGAATAAGCCGCCGGCATACACCGCACGGCGGCTTCCTGTCCTGCCCCGTCAGGCGGAGTTCCGCAGCGCGGCCTTCTTGGTCTGTCAGTCGCTCCCGGACGCCTCTGCGCCGGGTTTGTCGTGCACAGCCAGGCGTTCAATCAGGGTGGCTGAGGCCTCGTTGAGCCCCAGGAGTTCTACCGGCACGCCCAGCCGGCGGTAGCGCAAAATGACCTTGTCGAGCGCCGCCACGGCTGAGCCGTCCCAGAAGTGAGCGTCGGTCATATCAATCACCACGCGCGGGACCGGCACGTACTTGAACTGCTGCACGAAGTCGTGCGTGCTGACAAAAAACAGCTGCCCGCTGACCCGGTAGGTGCGGGTGCCGTCAGGAGCGTCGCTGTGGGTCACGCTGGAAAGCTGCGAGACCTTGCGGGCAAACAGCAGCGCGCTGAGCACCACGCCGACCAGCACGCCGCGCGACAGGTCATGGGTCAGGACCGTCACTGCAACGGTGGCCAGCATAACCATGGTCTCCCCCTTGGGATGCACGGCCATGATCCGCAGGCTCTGCCAGTCGAAGGTGCTTACGCTGACCACGATCATCACCGCGACCAGCGCCGCCATGGGAATCTGCACCAGCAGCGGCTGCAGGACCAGGATCAGCAGCAGCAGAAACAGACCCGCCACGAACGTGGACAGCCGCCCGCGCCCGCCATTGGTCACGTTGATCATGCTCTGGCCGATCATGGCGCAGCCGGCCATGCCGCCCAGGAACCCGGTGGCGATGTTGGCAATGCCCTGCCCACGCGACTCGACGTTCTTGTCGCTGGTGGTGTCGGTGCGCTCGTCGATCAGCTGCGCGGTCAGCAGGCTTTCGAGGAGCCCCACGAAACACAGCGTCAGGGCCACCGGGAAGATGATGTTCAGGGTCTCCAGGTTCAGCGGCACCTGCGGCACGTGAAAGGGCGGCAGGGCGCGGGGCAGTTCACCCATATCGCCCACGGTCTTCACGTCTGCGCCGGTCAACACAGCCACCACACTGAGGGCCACGATGGCCACCAGGGCACTGGGAACAGCCCGGAACACTCTGGGCAGCAGGTAGATGATGGCCAGCCCGGCGACCACCATGGCGTACATCTGCCAGTTCGCCCCAACAAACTGCGGCAGCTGGGCCATGAAAATCAGGATGGCCAGAGCATTGACAAAGCCGGTCATCACCGAGCGCGGCACAAACTTGAGGTAACGGGCCAGGCGTGCCCAGCCGAAGAAAATCTGAAGGACGCCGGTCAGCAGGGTCGCTGCGAACAGGTACTCGAGTCCGTGATCACGCACCAGCCCCACCATCAGCAGGGCCATCGCGCCGGTCGCGGCGCTGATCATGGCCGGACGCCCGCCGATAAACGCAATCACCATGGCAATCGTGAACGAGGCGTACAGCCCCACCTGCGGATCCACACCCGCGATGATCGAGAAGGCAATCGCCTCGGGAATCAGCGCCAGGGCCACGACCAGCCCGGACAGCAGGTCGCCGCGCGGGTTCTGGAACCACTCGTGCAGGTAGGTCTGGAGCCTGGAACGATCAGGAGAAGGGGAAATGGTCGTCATGGAGCGCACCTCGTGCAGAATTGCGAAAAACACCGGCTGTGATCCCGGGCGGAGCGAGTGGAAAAATCCGGGCTCGACGCAGCGGATAGCCATCTGGTGTTGGTTCCGGATGACCTCCAGTTGGAGTCAAACCCGCATACGGGTGCCGTGATGACCGGTCCGCTGCTTCCAGCGAAGCAGAAAAGAAGGAGGTGCGCGTCGCGCGGAAATCCTGGGAGTCGGTTATCGTCAGGGGCATCTCTCGCGGTACCTGATAGGGCACCGGGGACACCGCACCTGCGGCCCGGGCAGTATGACGCCCAGCGGCCGGTCCTGCAAGCTTGGAAGCTCAGGACCGGCCGCGGCGTGAAAACTCAGGCGCTGGGGAAATTGGGTTCGAGCTGTACCAGACGGGCGTGCTGAAGCTGCTCGCTTTCCACGATCAGGTCAGCCAGGGTGGTGCTGCCCAGGACGTCCTTCAGAGCGGCGTCCACGCGGTGCCACAGGTTCTGGGTGCCACAGACGTTCTGATGGTCGCACGTATGGTCGTCTTCCACACACGACACGGGGGCCAGGCTGCCTTCCATGGCGGTGACCACGTCGTAGGCGCTGATATCAGCCGCTGGGCGTGATAGCCGGTAGCCGCCGTGAGCCCCACGGATGCTTTTGATAAAGCCGGCGCGGCGCAGGTTGCTGGCAATCTGCTCCAGGTAATGCTGGCTGATGCCCTGACGTTCGGACACGTCCTTGAGCGGCACGGCTTCCCCGTCGCGGCGGCCGATCTCGATCAGGGCGCGAAGGCCGTACTGTGCTTTGGTCGACACCCACATGCGAAGATTGTACCTCTTAAATCCGGGTCAATTGTAGGGAATTAGACCGGGGTCAAGGTTTCCAGGCCGGGGGCGGCCAGCTGAGCTCCCCCGAGCCCGCTGCCCGCTCGCTTTCCCCTGGGGAAATGCTCTGCAACTGGGCTCTGTTCCTGCGTCTCCGGTGCGCTGGCCCTCTAGAATCCGGCGCGTGACAACGACGACCACGCTGCCAGACTTCTCGCCTGCTGACGTGCTGCTGCGCCTGCGGGCACGCAGCGCGCCGGGGGTGATCCTGCTCGAATCATTGGGTCCGGTGGTGCCGTATGGCCGTTACTCTCTGCTCAGTGCCTGGCCGCAGGCGGTCCAGACCGAACTGCCCGAACGTCCCAGGGATCAAAGCCTGTTTCCAGCGTGGCTGGGAGGCCTGAAATACGAGGCCGCGCGTGAGTTTGGCCTCAGCGCCCATCCGCCCCAGGGGCGGGCGATGTGGTGGGGCCTGTACCCATCCGGGCTGCTGTGGGACCGCGAAGCCGGGACCCTGTGCGTGGTGGGTGAGCCTCACGTGGACTGGGCGGCTGTGCTGGAAGGGCCGGGTGCACCGGCCCCGGCCCTGCATGTCGGGCCTTTCGGTGCCGATGACGTGGATTACCCGGCTGGCGTCCGCGCCGTACAGGAACTGATCCGTGCCGGGGAGGTCTATCAGGTCAACCTCTCACGCGGGGTGCGGGCCGAGGCGACCGGTGACCCTCTGGCTGCCTACCTGCGGCTGCGGGAGGTCAACCCCAGTCCGTTCATGGCCTTTGCCGACCTGGGCGACGAAGTGGTGGTGTCGTGCAGCCCGGAGCGGCTGGTGCTGTGGGACAACGACGTCCTGAACGCGCGGCCTATCGCCGGAACACGCCGTCGTGGGGACACGCCGCAGGAAGACGCCGCCTTCGAGGCCGAGCTGCGTGAAAGCCCCAAGGAAGTCGCGGAGCACACCATGCTGGTGGATCTGGTGCGTCACGACCTGGGGCGTGTGGCCGCACCTGGATCGGTACATGTGCCGGACCTGATGCTGGTCGAACGTTACAGCCACGTCATGCATCTCGTTTCTGAAGTCGAGGCCAGGGCGCGGCCGGACGTCACGCTCCGGGAGGTGCTGGCCGCGACCTTCCCGGGCGGCACGATTACCGGCGCGCCCAAGGAGCGCGTCATGGAGGCTATTCACGCCCTGGAACCCGGTCCACGCGGCTGGTACACCGGCGGCCTGGGCGTGGTGAGCGGCGCGAGAGTGGACCTCAACATTCTGATCCGCACTGCCGCATTCACCCGGACTGCAGGCCCGGAGCACTGGGTGGTGGAGGTCCGTGCCGGTGGAGGCACCGTGATCGACGCCGACCCTGCGCGTGAGGCCCAGGAGACGGTTCACAAGGCCCAGGCCCTGCTGAGTGTGCTGTCCGGAGTTCCAGGACGCGCTGCCCAGCCACCGGCTCCGCCCGTTCCAGGCCGGGTCTGGTTCCCCCCCACGCCTCCCCGGGGCGCTCCTGGGCTGCGGGTGCTGCTGCTGGACAACCGCGATTCGTTTACCTGGAACCTGGTGCACGATCTGCTCAGCCTGGGCGCCCAGGTGGACGTGCGCCCGCAGGAGGAAGACGCCTGGGCGCTATTGGATACCCAGCCTGACGCGGTGCTGGTCGGACCTGGGCCCGGTACGCCAGACACCAGCGGCTGCACCCTGCCGCTGACCCGGCTGTGTCTGGAACGTGACGTGCCCCTGCTGGGCGTCTGTCTGGGTCATCAGGCGCTGGGGCAGGTGCTGGGTGGACAGGTCGCGCGCGCGCAGCCGGTGCATGGTCGTCTCGACCGGATCAGCCATGAAGGCACCGACCTGTTTAACGGGGTGGCTCCAGGAGCTCCATTCGGGCGCTATCACTCGCTGGTGGTGCGGGATCTGCCGGACCAAATGGTCACGGCCCGCAGCCTCGACGGAGAGGTCATGGCGCTGCGGGCGCCCGGCCAGCGGGCCTGGGGAGTGCAGTTTCATCCGGAAAGCGTGCTGAGTCCGTCGGGCCGTACGCTGCTGGGCAACTGGCTGCGGTTGTCGGGTGCGAAGCCGGGAAACCCTCAATGAAGCTGCTGCCCGTGCACCTCAATCGCCCCTCCTGGCTGCATGGAGCCACGGCGTTTACCACCGTGCGCACGCGGTACGCTGAGCCACTGCACTGGGCAGCGCATCTGGGCCGCCTCCAGAGCACCTGCGCCTTTCTTGGCCTGAGTGCTCCGGATCCAGAGCTGCCCGTTCTGGACCCGCTGCCCTGGGGTCTGGCACGGGTGACGGTGACAGAGGCCGGGACGTTTCTGTCCCACCGCCTCCTGCAAGTGGGCCCGAGGCCTGAGGCCGGCGTGCAGGTGCGGCTGACTGGCGTGCAGGTCCATCCGCAACTGGCCCTTCACAAGACGGGCAACTATCTGCCGTACCGGCTGGCGATGCAGGCCGCTGACGGTGCTTTCGAAGGCTGGCTGCAGGACAGTTCAGGTCGCGTGGTGGACGGCAGCCGGACCTCGCCACTGCTGCGCCTGAATGGCCAGCTGGTGGTTCCGGCAGGCGGCCTGCCCAGCGTGACCCGTGCCGCGTACCTGAGCGGCCAGGAGTTTATCGAGCGGTCCGTCCAGGCAGAGGAACTGTCCCAGGTCACAGCTGCGTGGGTGTGTGGCAGCGGAACAGGCGTGGTTCCGGTTTCCGAACTGCATACGCCGGCGGGAACTCAGGTGCTGAGTGTCCACTGGCCTGAGCTAAGTGACCCCGCCCTGCTGTGGCCCGGCACTGACTAAAAAAGGCGGCAAAAGGAAATCCCTTCGCCGCCTCTAGCCAAGACTGAATCTAGTGGCCGTCCTGACCGATGCGCTCACTTTGCAGGCGACCGCCGCCATGAACGTCTTCAAGCCGCAGAGCACCGTGACGGCGCAGCAGGCTGAGCGCTTCATCGGCACGGGTTCCAGCGGGATCACGGGCAATAACCAGAACGTGGCCGGACTTGAGCCCACCGGCAAACTTCTCGGCGTGCGCAGCTGGTACGCCCATGCGGCGCAGGAGCTTTACATAGTCCCCGTGGTCCGAACCGGTCAGCGCACCGAACAGACCGCCGATTCCCAGGCCACCCAGGGCACCGAACAGCATGGACGTCAGACCACCGTCACTGTAGATCCGGGTCTCGGGAATAATCAGAAACAGCAGCCAGATCGGCACCGTGAGTCCCAGTCCGCCTATCAGGCCCAGAAAGGCTCCGCGCATCACACTGGCGCTGCCTCCGGGTTCCCCGGCTTCGGGGCTGATACCGGTGGCCTGCGCGATGTCGCGCTCGACCACGGTGTCGGACAGGGAGAAGCCCAGGTGTTCACGGCCAAACCCACGTGACTTCAGCGCTTCCAGGGCCGCCTGGGCCTGGCGCGGCTCGCGGAAGAGGGCAACGACGCTTTCCATGCCCGCATTTCTACCATGAGGGCCTGCTGAAGCGCGAGGGACAAAGCACCGTAAGGGAAACGTCCGGTACGTTTCGCCCTACCCCTCTTTCCTATACTGCGCCTCATGGTGAACGTGGTTTCTGTGGCCCTCCCCGACGCAGCGTTCGAAACGCGTCTGCGTGAGGTGCTGCGGTCCCGCGTGGAATTTATCGAGCTGATCGGCGACGATCTGGTTGCTGCTGGCGGCAAGCGCACGCGGCCCATGATCACGCTGCTGGCTGCCCAGGCCCTTGGAGTCGGCCCAGGGTCGTCCCAGTGGCCTGAGGTGATTGACCTGGGTGTATGCGTGGAGCTGCTGCATTCGGCTTCGCTGCTGCACGACGACCTGATTGACGATGCCGACACCCGGCGCGGTCAGCAGGCTGCCTTCCGCCGCTTTGGCAACGTGGTCAGCGTCATGAGCGGCGACTTTATGCTTGCGCGGCTGCTCACGCTGCTGGCCGGAATGCCCTCCGGCACGGCACTGACCCGCGCTTTTGGCGAAACCGCCTCGCAGATCTGCGAAGGCGAGGTGCTGCAGTTTCAGGTTGCGGCGTACGCTGACTACGGCCTGGAGCACTACCTGAACATCATTCACGGCAAAACTGCCGCCCTGACCGAACTGGCTGCCTGCGCGCCGGCGATGCTGCTGGGCAGCTCTGAGGCGCAGCGCGAGGCCCTGGCCACCTTCGGGCGCGAGTACGGCCTGGCATTTCAGATGCAAGATGACCTGCTTGACCTTGCCGGCGAGGAAAACGTGATCGGTAAGCCGGTGGGCGGCGACCTGCGCGAGGGCAAGGCGACCCTGCCGACCCTCCTGATGCTTGACGGCCCCCACGCCGACGAGGTGCGCGAGGTCCTTGAACGCCGCGCCGCGCAGCCGGGAGACGTGCAGCGGATGCAGCTTCTGGCAGGTGAGTCGGGCGCGTTGGAACGTACCCGTGAGGAAATCCGCGTCCGGGCCCGCAGGGCTGCCGAGGCCCTGGACAGCCTGCCTCCTACGGAAGCGCGCGATGTGCTGCTTTCGCTGGCCTACCGTCAGATTGAACGCATGCACTGACGCCGCCTGGTGTCGTTCAGCCAATCCGGACAAATAACACTGCACCGCTCAGACACCTGACATTTGACAGGCCGTGGGCAGTACAGCCTGTCGGCTCACACGGTGGAATCGGTTCAAGATTTCGCACGGCTGGGTGGGCGCCCACGCGCCTTGACGCCTGCTCACCGGGCGAGTAGAACGTGTGGGGTTTGCACAAACCGGAAGTCCGTCCTGGCCGGGATTCTCCCGGGTCACACAGACGGCTCGGGGCACCTGTCTATATAGGCTGGCGGGGCCATGTATGCTGCCCTGGATCACTCAGGCAGAGCCCCTTTTCAAAGGAGACCGTACGAATGCGGGCATCAGGACTCAACTGGCAGGGCCTCATGGAACAACTCCACCAGGCGCTGCCGTATTGCGAGGTCACGGATCAGTCCCTGGCCTACTTCAAATACCCCAAGCGAACCCTCAGCGTGAACCTGCCAGTCCGTATGGACGACGGCCGCGTTCAGGTATTTCGTGGTTACCGCACCGTGCACAGCACTGCACGCGGCCCGAGCATGGGCGGCATCCGCTACAAGGCGGGGCTCAACGCGCACGAGTGTGAGGTGCTGGCGGCCATCATGACCCTCAAGGCCGCCGTGGCAGATCTCCCACTGGGCGGGGCTAAAGGCGGCGTGGATGTCGACCCGGCCACCCTCAGCCCGCATGAACTTCAGGGCCTGACCCGGCGCTACACCAGCGAACTGGTGGAGCTGATCGGACGCAACGAGGACATCCTGGCGCCCGACGTGGGCACCGACGAGCAGATCATGGCCTGGGTGCTCGACGCATACAGCGAGAACACTGGGGAAACCGAAAACGGTGTGGTGGTCGGCAAGCCACTGACCCTGGGCGGAAGTTACGGCAGCAAGGATGCCCGGGGCCGCAGCGCCGCCCTGGTTGCCTTACGTGTGCTGGAGGCCAACGGCCAGAGCATGCGCCAGGCGAGGGTCGCCGTCTACGGCTTTGGCAATGTGGGTCGGCGCGCAGCCCAGACGCTGGCTGCACAGGGCGCACTTGTGGTGGCCGTCAGTGACCAGGACGGCGCTGCCTTTGCCAGTGGCGGCCTGGATCTCGATGCCCTGGTAGCCCACCGCGAGATGCACGGCACCGTGCTGGGCTTCGGCATGGCAATTACGCCCGAGGAAGTCGCCGAGCTGGACGTGGACGTGCTGATGCTGGCCTACGACTACGGCGCCATTCATGCGGGCAATGCCCACGCCATCCGCGCCCGCTACGTGGTCGAGGCCACCAACCGCGCTGTGCTGCCGGAGGCCGAACGCTTCCTGGAGGGGCAGGGCGTGATCGTGCTGCCGGACCTGGTCGCCAGCATTGGTGGTCTGGTCGTCAACTACCTGGAGTGGGTGCAGGACGCCAGCAACTTCTTCTGGAATGAGGATGAGATTGAACGCGCCGTGGATTCCCGCGTGAACGCAGCACTTGACAGCGTTCTGGCCTTTATGACCCAACACGACGTCAACATGCGCACCGCTGCCTACGCCATCGCTCTGAACCGGCTGAACAACGCCACGGTGATGCGCGGGGTGTACCCATAAGCCACAGCCCGGAGGCACAGCCCACCCTTCTGCTCATCAGCAGCATCCCCCAGGTCTGCCTCCGGGCACAGAACCGCATGTATCTCCTTATCTCTTCCCCCTCTCCAAGGAGTGTCTACCCATGACCACGACCCAGGACCCCAAGTCCACCCGCCAGCACGAAATTCCCAGCTACCTCGACCCCAACAACATCGGCCCCTACGAAATCTTCCTTGAGCAGGTCGAGCGTGTGACGCCCTACCTGGGCAAGCTTGCCTACTGGGTCGAGACCCTCAAGCGGCCCAAGCGGATCCTGGTGGTGGACGTCCCTGTTCATCTGGATGACGGCAGCGTGGCGCACTTCGAGGGTTACCGGGTTCAGCACAACACCTCGCGTGGCCCGGCCAAGGGGGGCGTGCGCTACCACCAGGACGTCACCCTCAGCGAAGTGATGGCCCTGTCCGCCTGGATGACCGTCAAGAACGCCGCCGTCAACCTGCCCTACGGCGGCGGGAAAGGCGGCATCCGCCTCGACCCGCGCAAGTACAGCACCGGAGAACTGGAACGGGTCACGCGGCGCTACACCACCGAAATTGGCCTGATCATCGGGCCAGAGAAGGACATCCCGGCGCCGGATGTGAACACGGGGCCGCAGACGATGGCGTGGATGATGGACACGTACTCGATGAACGTGGGGCGCACCGCCACCGGGGTGGTCACCGGCAAACCCGTCTCGCTGGGCGGCTCACTGGGCCGTGCCGACGCCACCGGACGCGGGGTGTTCGTCACCGGCGCCGAGGCCATGAAAAAGCTGGGCATGCCGATGCAGGGCGCGCGCATCGCGGTGCAGGGCTTCGGCAATGTGGGTGAGGCCGCCGCGCGCATCTTCCACGAACACGGCGCGAAGATCGTGGCGATCCAGGACGTGACCGGCACCATCGCGTGTGAAGCGGGCATCGACCCGGGGCTGGCGTTGCAGCACCTGCGTCAGAGTGGCGCGGTCACTGGGCTGCCCGGCACCGAGACGTTGCAGCGTGACGAGTTCTGGGATGTGGCGTGTGACGTGCTGATTCCGGCAGCGCTGGAAAAGCAGATCACGCTGGAGAATGCCGGCCGGATTCAGGCGCGGCTGATTGTCGAGGGCGCCAATGGGCCGACCATTCCGGCGGCGGATGACCTGCTGGCCGAGCGTGGGGTGACGGTGGTGCCGGACGTGCTGGCCAATGCCGGTGGGGTAACGGTGTCGTACTTCGAGTGGGTGCAGGACTTCAGCTCGTTCTTCTGGACCGAGGATGAGATCAACAACCGCCTCGACCGCATCATGCAGGACGCCTTCTGCAGTTTGTGGGACGTCAAGGAGCGTCACGGCGTGACCCTGCGCACCGCCGTATATATCGTCGCCTGCACCCGCGTCCTCGAAGCCCGCGCCCTCCGCGGCCTCTACCCCTGAACCTCAGAACTGACACCTAAGAAGGGCCACTCCCACGGGAGTGGCCCTTCTTCATGTCGCCGGTATGCTCAGGCCTGAGCCCAGTCACGCAGCCTCAAGATCATTGGCGCCTTGGAGCTGTGCCTTTTGAGTCTGCCGGGCTTTTTCCTCAACGGTCATCACTTCCTTCATGTTGGGCTGGCCCGCTATAGCTGGCGTTGCCTTGCGCCATTTGCTGGCAAAGACCAACAGCTGACGCAAGATAGGTGAAACCTCCTAAATTCCAGGATCGAAAAATCGCTGTCTCTGATCCCATAAAGTCTACCGGCCGACTTGATCAGCCGGCCGGCGCCATATGAAGCCCTTCAGTACAGCTTGTCCAGCACGTCGTCTTTCATCACAAAGCTGTTTTCGCGCGTAGGAAACTCGCGGCGGCGCACCTCGTCGGCATACCGCGCGATGGCTTCACGGGAGACCCGGCCGACCTCGGCGTAGCGCTTGGCAATTTTCTTTTCCTCGCCTTCGTAGATTCCCAGCAGGTCATGGGTCACCAGAACCTGCCCGTCGCAGTTGATGCCGGCGCCGATGCCCACGGTCGGCACCTGGAGGCGATCGGTAATCAGCTTTGCCAGCCGCGCGGGAATGGCTTCGAGAACCACACAGAAGGCCCCCGCTGCTTCCAGGGCAAGTGCACCCTCCAGGGTTCGGCGGGCCGTGTCATCGTCCTTGCCCTGGACCCGCAGGCCGCCCTGAGCTGTGGCGGTCTGCGGCATCAAACCTACATGCCCAACCACCGGCACACCATTCCGGCTCAGGGTGTCCACGACCTGCAGGACCTCGGGGGTGCTGCCTTCCATCTTCACGGCGTCGGCACCGGTTTCCTGAATGATCCGGACAGCATTGCGCATGGCGTCGGTGACCCCCGTGTGATACGTCCCAAAAGGCATATCCACCACCAGAAAGGTCTGGGGAGCGCCGCGGCGCACCGCCTTGCTGTGATGAATCATGTCGGAGAGGGTCACCGGCGCTGTGCTCTCGTAGCCCAGCACCACGTTCCCCAGGCTGTCACCCACCAGAATCATATCCACCCCGGCGGCCTCAGCGTGCAGCCCTCCCGGATAGTCATAGGCAGTCACCATCACGAGGGGCTGCTCGGATTGCAAAAGCTCCGGGATACTGCGTTTCATGCGGCGAGCGTAGCAGAACAGGGCGCCGGGGCCTGTACCAGCCTGACGCCCTGCTGCTGTGCCGGTTCTCAGGCTTTGATGACTTCCCCGTAGCGGCCCAGCAGCAGATAGATGATCCAGCCCGTCACCGCCACATACAGCCACACAGGAACGGTCCAGCGCACCCAGGCGCGGTGCCGGTTGAAGTACCCACGGGCAGCGGGCAGGTCAATGTTGCGCAGGTTTCCTCCTGCCGCCTTGAGACCTTTCCAGGCGTTCCACAGCGCCAGCAGAGCCAGTGGCAGGTTCGCCGCTGCCAGGATGATGTGGCTGATCAGCAGGACCAGATAGGCGCTCCGGTTAGGACCGATGTATTTCTTCTCGTAGCCCAGGCCCAGCCGCGTGAGATACAGCACCAGAAAAATTGTAGCCAGACCACTGGCCAGGAGCATGGCCTTCATATGCGCTTCGCGGTTGCCTCCCCGGATCAGGAAGACGCCGGCCATCAGCGCCAGTCCGCTCAGAACGATCGTAAAGACCGCCCATTGATTAATCGTTTCCGCCATAACTCCGCCAGTGTACGGGCAGCACCCCGGGGCAGGTGTCTGGCTGCCCCGGACCATGCTGTGGGGGTCCGTGCGGGGGGGGACAATTCTCAGGTGGGTCAGGTGTCTAGAATGCCGGCAGGACCGCACCAGTCCCGGTGAGGCGCCCACTCTGCCCCGGGACCCTGCGGAAGGGACGGTGAATGAATTGAGCTCAACCTTGAGGGCTACTCCTGGCACGGACACCCGGCCCAGATCCAGCGTCTGGCTGCCCCGGCTGGCCTGGGCAGCGCTGGCGTACAACGTGCTGGTCATTCTGTGGGGTGCGGTCGTCCGCATTACCGGTGCTGGCGCAGGCTGCGGCGAACACTGGCCGCTGTGCAACGGCGTGGTGGTGCCGCAAAGCCCCACCGTGCACACCTTGATCGAGTTCAGTCACCGCCTGACCAGCGGACTCAGCGGCGTGCTGGCCCTGGTGCTGCTGTTCGTGGCCTTCCGGGTGACGCCAGCTCGCCATCCGGCACGATTCGGCGCCGCACTGAGTCTGGGGCTGATCGTGCTTGAAGGGCTCGTCGGCGGCGTGCAGGTGATGCTGGGCCTGACTGCCGACAGCACCGAGCCGGCGCGTGGCTTTGTGCAGGGAATCCATCTGGCCAACACCTTTGCGCTGCTGGGTGCGCTGCTGCTCACGGCTTTGTGGGCGTCGGGGCAGCCGGGACTGCGCCTGAAGGGGCAGGGACGGGCAGTCTGGCTGGGCAGTGCAGGGCTGGCGCTGCTCCTCCTCCTGGGCATGGCTGGGGCTGTGACCGCGCTCGGCGATCTGCTGTTCCTCCCGGCCGACGGCAGTACCCCTATCGAGACGGTCAAACGTGACTACGCGGCCACGGCCACCCTGATCGAGAACCTGCGGGTGCTTCACCCGATGCTGGCCATCGTGACCAGTGCCTACCTGCTGTGGATGGCGGCGACCCTGGCCCGGCTGCGCCCGGATGCGCAGGTGCGGCGCTGGGGACTGTGGCTCTCAGGAGCCATTGCCGTGCAGATGCTGGCCGGCTTTGCCAACGTGGCCCTGAAGGCACCGGGATGGATGCAACTGACACATCTGCTTCTGGCGTGCATGATGTGGCTTGTGACCGTGATGCTGGTGTACCGCGCCCTGAGTGCTCTGTCTCTCCGTTCTCCCTCCACCGTTTCCGGTGCGCAGCGGCAGGGCGCGTGACTGCGGTGCCAGAGACGGTCGTGCCCTCTGCAGTCCAGTCCGGCCCCCTGCGGGCCACGTGGCGGGACTATCTGGCACTGACCAAGCCCAAGGTCATCAGCCTGTTGCTGTGGACCACGCTGGCGGCAATGTTCATGGCCGAGCGGGGCTGGCCGGGCCTGGGGCTGCTTGTGGTGGTTGCGCTGGCCGGGTACATGTCGGCCGGGTCTGCGGGCGTGTTCAACATGATCATCGACCGGGACATTGACCTGAAAATGGCGCGTACGGCCAGCCGCCCCACCAGCAGCGGCGTGATCAGCAGCCGACAGGCGGCTGTGTTCGGCACCACGCTGCAGGTGCTGTCCTTTGTGATGCTGTGGGTCTGGGCCACGCCGCTGGCCGCCTGGATGAGCCTGGCGGGCTTCGTGACCTACGTGGTGGTCTACACCCTGTGGCTCAAGCGCAATACCTGGCACAACATCGTGCTGGGTGGTGCGGCCGGCTGTTTCCCTCCGCTGGTGGGCTGGGCGGCTGTGACCGGCGACCTGAACCTGTTTGCCTGGTTTCTGTTTGCCATCATCTTTTTCTGGACGCCGGTGCACTTCTGGGCACTGGCCCTGATGATCAAAGACGAATACCGCGAGGTTGGCATTCCAATGCTGCCGGTCGTGCACGGTGACAGGCTGACGGTGGCGCAGATCGGACTGTACGCCATCTATACGGTGGTTCTGTCAGTCATGCCTGTGTTTTTCCGTGAGGTCGGTGCCATCTACTTTCTGTCGGCCGCAGCACTGGGTGGCTGGCTGCTGGTGCTGTCCTGGCGCCTCTACCGGCATGTCATGGCCGGAAACGCGGTGGAGCGCCGGGTGGCAGTGCCGCTGTACCTGTATTCCATGCTGTATCTGGCACTGCTGTTTGTTATGGCGGCAGTGGACCGGATTGTATTCGCCCATCTATAAAAGCGAGATAAAAAGAGTTCTCAGGCGGTCTCCTCAACAGGGAGCCGCCTGCGCTGTTGCCGCCCACTGCACCCTGCAAAGCGCAGTTATGGCAGGACACTTGCCTGCCCCGTAATCTGTTCTCATGACAGCGGCCTGACCGTTCGGTCGAATAAGGAAAATGGCCGGGCCGGTCGCGTGCGCCAGAAGCGCACATTTCGTGTCGTGACCATTTAGACTGCAAGCAGACGAAAGGAGTGAAGTTGAACACCATCCAAGACCGCCAGAGCGGCACAGCCCGGCCGCGCAAACGCCCAGCGGCCTTCACGGCCCTGGCTGCCGGGCTGGCCGCTACGTTGCTCACCGGCTGCCAGTCCGAACAGCTGCTCTCTATCGGAGACATGAGTTCGGGCTACAACAAAGAGATTTTCTGGATGAGTCTGTGGGCCATTGCGCTCTCGATCATCGTCTTTGTTGGGGTCTCGTGGGCTTTGTTCTACTCGGTGCAGAAGTTCCGCGAGGACCGTCATGATGCGCCGCCGGCCCAGTTCCACGGCAACAACCGCCTGGAAGTCATCCTGGTGGCCGTGCCGGTTGTCATCGTGATCCTGCTGAGCGTGCTGACCGTGCGCAGCATGGCCCGCCTCAACCCCGTGCCCGTCAATGCTCCCAAGATTGACATTCTGTCCAAGCAGTTCTGGTGGAACTTCGCGTATCCCACCGTGACCAGTGACGCCGGCGGAACGGTGGCCAACGGCAACGAAATGGTGATGCCTACCGGCCAGCCGGTGGTGCTGAACCTGACCAGCGGCGACGTGATCCACGGTTTCTGGGCTCCCAACATCGGCGGACAGCGTCACGCGCTGCCCAGCGTCATCCGTACCTGGAAGGTCGACACCGAACGTCCCGGCGTCTACCAGGGCAACTGCTCACAGCTGTGCGGGGCCAGCCACGCCAACATGCGTTACAAGGTCATCGCCCTGGAGCCCGAGCGCTACCAGGCCTTCCTGGCGGCAGCCAAGGCCTACCGTGCTCCTACTCCAGCAGAAGGCAGCGCCGAGGCACGCGGCTACACGCTGTTCATGCAGGGCAAGGCCTCCACGGGCGCTCTGGCCTGCTCGGCCTGTCACCGCGTACAGGGCACCCCTGCCGCAGCTGGAGCCGGCCCGGACCTGAGCTTCTTCGGCACGCGCCGCACCCTGGGGGCCGGCATGTGGGAAGGCGAGGAAGCCGAAAAGAACCTGGTGCCGTGGATCGCCAACAGCCCAGGGATGAAACCCGGTGCCCTGATGCCTACCTATGACGGCAGTGAGTACATGGTCAACGGCAAGATGCAAAAAGGTGGTGTCCTGACCAGAGCGGAAATCGAAGATATCGCCGCCTATCTGCGCAGCCTGAAGCTGCCGGAAGAAGCGGATTACTGGCGCGGCACGCCGGTGTACGGCGCCCGCGCAGGAGGAACGCAGTGACCGTTCAGCACGCTCCGCAGAGCACCGTCGCCCAGCGAGGCGCGTGGGAGGTCATCAAGGATTACATGATGACCACCGATCATAAAAAGATCGGCATTCTGTACATCTTTGTGTCCATTCTGGCCTTTGCCGCTGCCGGCCTTCTGGCGGTGGCCATTCGTGTGCAGCTGGCCCTGCCCAACCAGGAAATCCTGGTCGGTACGGCCTACAACCAGGTCCTGACGGTCCACGCGGCCCTGATGATCTTTTTCTTCCTGATTCCTATCGGGTTGTTCGGCTTCGGAAACTTTTTTCTGCCGCTTCAGCTCGGGGTGCGGGACGTGGCATTGCCCCGCGTCAACACCTTTGCGGTGTGGCTGTTCGTCTTCAGCCTGATCCTGGTCGTGCTGGGGCTGTGGAACGGTGGAGCGCCCAGCGTCGGCTGGACCTTCTACTACCCGCTGTCAGTGGACGCCAACCAGACCGGGGTCAGCGTGCTGATGGTGGCCCTGATCCTCAACGGTATCGGGTCGCTGCTGGGCAGCGCGAACTTCGCAGCAACCATCGTCAACCTGCGCGCCCCCGGCATGAGTCTGTGGAAGATGCCCATTTTCTGCTGGAGCATCTTCGCCACCAGCATCCTGCAGCTGGTCTCGCTGGGTGGTCTGACGGCTGCCGCGCTGGTGACCTACCTGGAAATCAAGCTGGGCCTGAGCATGTTTAACCCCGGCATCAATGGTGTGCCGGTGCTGATGCAGCAGTTCTTCTGGTTCTACTCGCACCCCGCCGTGTACGTCATGCTGCTGCCCTACCTGGGAATCGGCGCCGAAATCGCCTCCACCATGGCCCGCAAGCCGCTGTTCGGCTACCGCGTGATGGTGTACTCGCTGCTGGGCATCGTGCTGGTCAGTCTGCTGGTGTGGGTACACCACATCTTCGCAGTGGGCCTGCCGGAAATCTGGCAGATCGCCTTTGCCGTGATGACCCTGATCGTGGCCGTGCCGACCGGCGTGAAGATCTTCAACCTGATCGGCACGCTGTGGGGCGGACGCATCCTGATGAAGTCCCCCACCTACTGGCTGGTCGGCTTTATTTTCAACTTCCTGGTCGGCGGGATCACCGGCGTTTCGCTGGGCATGATTCCCTTCGACTATCAGGTCACGATGTCCTACTACGTGGTGGCGCACTTCCACAACGTGATGATGTTCGGTACGGCCTTCCTGGCCATGGGCGGCATCTACTACTGGTGGCCCAAGATGTCCGGGCGCTTCCTGGACGAGAAGTTGGGCCTGTGGCACTTCTGGCTGTTCATGATCGGCTCGTGGCTGACCTTCCTGCCGCAGTACATCCTGGGTCTGCTGGGTATGCCCCGGCGTTACTACACCTACCCCGAAGGCAACTTTGCCTGGACCGAGCTGAACTTCCTGAGCACGCTGGGCGCCCTGACCCTGCTGGCCGGCGGTGCGGTGTGGGTGTGGAACATGCTGCAGAGCCTGCAGCGTCCTGTCACGGCCGGACCCAACCCCTGGGGCGGCTTTACCCTGGAGTGGACGGCAGCCTCGCCTCCTGCGGCCTACAACTTCGCGCACGACTTCCCGACCACCTTCCCCACCGAGCGCCCGCTGTATGACTGGGAAAAGAGTGGAGAAACCCTGACCCCGGTGGATCCCAAGAGCATTCACCTGCCGGTGGACAGCATCTGGCCCTTCGTGACGGCCGTTGGTCTGCTGCTGATGGGCTACGGCCTGAGCTTCGGCTGGTTTACCAACTACAACCCCGCTACTGGTCTGCGCCCGTTCTCCGAGGCTTCACCGAGCTTCGTGTTCGCCACCGTGCTGCTGTACCTGAGCTTCCCAGTGTTCCTGTGGGGCCTGTTCAAGTGGGCCGGTACCCGCGAGTATGCCGTACCGGTCGAG
The DNA here is from genome assembly GCF_000020685.1 of Deinococcus deserti VCD115. NCBI lineage: Bacteria > Thermotogati > Deinococcota > Deinococci > Deinococcales > Deinococcaceae > Deinococcus > Deinococcus deserti. The sequence continues at coordinate 2,234,401 of NC_012526.1, forward strand.
CACCACCACCTGACCAAGTACGACAACGGCTTCATGGGCATGAGCTGGTTCATCCTCAGTGAAGTGGGCCTGTTCGCCGTGCTGATCGCTGGATACGTGTACCTGCGGGTGATTGGCGCCGCCGAGCCTCCTGCGCTGCGCCCCAGCATCTGGCTGGCTGCACTGAACACCCTGATCCTGGTCAGCTCGTCGTTCGTGCTCCACAAGGCCGAGCAGGACATGCACCACGGCCGCGTCACCTGGGGTCGTCTGGGCCTGTTCGTGACGCTGCTGCTGGGCGGCCTGTTCATGATCTTCCAGGTGTACGAGTTCGCGCTGTTCGGCGTGGAAAGCGACTGGAAACAGAACCTGTGGCAGGCCTGCTTCTTTATCATCGTTGGCCTGCACGGTCTGCACATTCTGATCGGGGGCGTGGGCGTGGCTCTGCCGTACTACCAGACCCTGACCGGCAAGATCGACAAGTACAACCACGGTTCTCTGACCGCCGCCAGCATGTACTGGCACCTGGTGGACGTGGTGTGGCTGCTGATCGTGGCGATTTTCTACGCCTGGTAAGCATCCGTAGTTCTGAAAGTGGGAGAGTGCCTCAGCGGGCACTCTCCCCTCTTCATTGGAAAAAGGCCGCGCCGGGATGGGACACCCGCCCACTGCTGCAGGCCTACGCTGGAGTCATGAAGTGGTTGACCGCCGCCCTCCTGACCATCGCTGCCGTGCTGGGGGGCCTGTTGCTGTTCCGGACACTTTCGCCTGCCCCACTGGGAGGAGACGCTCTGGGTGCCCCTAAGCCGTTGCCCGCGCTGAAGCTGACCAGTGAACGCGGCCAACCCACCCGCCTCAATGAGAGTGACGGCCGGGTCCGGCTGGTGTTTTACGGCTTCGTGCGCTGCCCGGACGTGTGTCCGGCCACACTGACGAGTCTGAAGACCACCTACGACACCCTCAGCCCGGAGCTGCGTAAACGCGTACTGGTGCAGTTCATCACGGTCGACCCGGAGCACGATACACCTGCGGTCGTGCAGCGCTACCTGGCCGGGTTCAATCCATCTTTCAGTGGGCTGACCGGAAAAGCCGAAACCATCGACGAGGCGGCGCGGCAGATGTTCGTGACCAATGTCAGGCCGCTGCCCGCCCGTGACCACAGCAGTCATCAGGACACGCCGGAGGCCTCAGGAAGCGGCGCTGACAATGCGCAGCAGGCGGGAGCCACAGCGCGCGAAGCTGCGAGACTGCACGGCGACCAGGTCAGTGTGGTGGATGGCCAGGGCCGTTTCGTGCGGGTCTACGGCAATGCCGACGTGATCGGAGGCGTGCTGGAGCGTGACCTGCCTCAGCTGGTGCGTCAGTACGCCAACTGAGCATCCCGCATTCCTGAAGGCTGCATTCTGTCAAACCACGAACCCCGTCTGCTGTTCCGTTTTAAGCGAAGTCCGGGTATGATGGGCCTATGACTGATCCCGCTACCCATCTGGACGCCGCCCTGCGTCCGAAAACCCTGACAGAGTATGTGGGGCAGGAAAAGCTGAAGGACAAGCTTGGGGTCTATCTGCAAGCCGCCAAGGGCCGGCGGGAGGCGCTGGACCACACGCTGCTGTTTGGCCCCCCAGGGCTGGGCAAGACCACCCTGGCCCACATCATCGCCGCCGAGCTGGGCGTCAATATCCGCGTCACGTCAGGCCCAGCGATTGAGAAGCCGGGGGACCTCGCTGCCATTCTGACCAACAGCCTGGAAGAAGGCGACGTGCTGTTTATCGACGAAATTCACCGCCTGGGGCGCGTGGCTGAAGAGCATCTGTACCCAGCGATGGAAGATTTCAAGCTGGACATCGTGCTGGGCCAGGGGCCCGCCGCCCGCACCATTGAGCTGCCGCTGCCGCGCTTCACGCTGGTGGGCGCAACGACCCGCCCCGGGCTGATTACGGCGCCTATGCGCAGCCGCTTCGGGATCATTGAGCACCTGGAGTACTACACCGCCGAGGAGATCGGCACCAACCTGCTGCGCGACGCCCGCCTGCTGGGTTTCGGCCTGGAAGAAGACGCCGCCCTGGAAATCGGGGCACGCAGCCGCGGCACCATGCGTATTGCCAAGCGCCTGCTGCGGCGCGTGCGTGACTATGCCGATGTGGCCGGCGAAACCGTGATCAGCCTGGAGCGTGCCCATGACGCGCTGGACAAGCAGGGCCTGGATGCGGCGGGTCTGGATGACCGCGACAAGAAATACCTCGAAACCCTGATTCATCGTTTCGCGGGTGGTCCGGTGGGCGTGGATACCCTGGCGACAGCCATCAGCGAGGACGCCCTGACGCTGGAAGACGTGTACGAGCCCTACCTGATCCAGCTGGGCTTCATCAAGCGCACTCCGCGCGGACGGGTGGCCACGGCGCACGCCTACGACCACCTTGGGCTGCCGGTCAGCGGCGGAGACGGGGACCTGGGTCTGTTCGTGAACTAGGAGAAGTGCAAACAGGGCCACCGGGGCAATACGCTCCGGTGGCCCTGTTTGCCGTTTAGCTGAACTGCCTCAGCCACGCTGCCGTCAGGTGCACGTCCTCACCAGTCAGTTCGTGTCCGGCATTCAGCAGGTGCTGCTGAACCTGGGCGCCGGCTCCCTTCAGGTAGGGCGTCACGCCCCCCGCGTGGGCAGCGTACGGGTCATGGGCCCCGTGCAGCACCAGGGCGGCCACGCCGCTCAGGTCAGCTGCGGGCGGCTCGTCCAGCGGCATCACCGGGCGCAGCAGCGCGGCTCCCCGGAAAGTCTGCGACTGGGTGGCCAGCGTAGCCAGGGCAATGTTGGCGCCGTTGCTATAACCCAGGGCAACCACCCGGCCGGGGTCAAGACCGTACTCCTGCGAAGCTTCCTGCACGAACTGTGACAGGGCCTGAGCCTCGCTGAGAATCTGCGCCTGATCGTAACGGGTCGCCGAGAACCGGCGGAAATAACGGGGGAATCCTTCGTCCAGCGAGCGGCCCCGCACGCCCAGCAGGTGAGCGTCCGGCGCCACCTGCCGGCCCAGCGACAGCAACTGGGTTTCATTGCCGCCGGTGCCGTGCAGCAACAGCACGGTCAGGTTGCCGCTGCCGCGTTCCAGGTGGTGAATCCACTTCAGATCAGTCATGCCTGCACCTCAGTCGATGGGTTTGAGTCCGGCAACAATCTGCTCACGGCGCGCCTCGAACCGGGGCGGCAGGATCACTTTCTCGCCCAGGGTGGTCATGTCCTCGTCCACTCCGAAGCCAGGGCCGTCGGTGGCGATCTCATAGAGGATGCCGTTCGGCTCCCGGAAGTACAGACTGCGGAAGTAGTATCGGTCCACCTCGCCGCTGGTCTGCAGCCCGAAGTGACGGAAGTGCTCGGTCCAGGCGTGGTACTGCTCCTCGGTCGGCGTCCGGAAGGCGACGTGGTGCACGCCGCCGGCGCCGGGATGGGCCGGGGGAAGGTCGGGACGTACCGCCACGTGCAACTCGGCGTGAGGGCCGCCGTCTCCCATCTCGTACACGTGCACGGTATGGGCAGGGCTCTCCGGATCCGGGTACTGCCGGACCGGGCGCAGGTTCATGACGCGCTGCAGCACCAGGTCGGTATTGCGCAGATTAGGCACCGTCATGGTGATGGGTCCCAGACCACGGATCTGATGCTCGGCCGGTACCGGACTGGCGTCCCAGGGAACGGGCGCGTCTCCGGCACCACCATCTTCGACCAGCGCCAGACGTTGCCCCTCATGGTCCTCGAAGTCCAGGGTCGCCCGGCCGTCGCGCTCTATGATCTCGCCGTGAGGCACCTTCAGGGCCGCGAGTCGCTCGTGCCAGTAGCTCAGGCTGGCTGCGTCGCGCACACGCAGGGCCGTGCGCGTCACGGTGTGATTGCCACGCCGCTCACGCGGTACCGGCCAGTCGAAGAAGGTCAGGTCGGTGCCGGGCGTGCCGACCGCGTCGGCATAGAACAGGTGGTAGGCGCTGACATCGTCCTGGTTTACGCTGCGTTTGACCAGCCGCATGCCCAGATCCTGGGTGTAGAAGCGCTTGTTTTCGCGGATGTCGGCAGATACGGCCGTCAGGTGGTGAATTCCGGTGAGGTTCAGGCTGGTCATGCGGGGTCTCCTTTGCTGAGGGTCAGCGGACGCAGGTGAGCTTCGATGGTGGCGCGGCGGGACTCCAGGAAGGGCGGAAGGGCCAGCCGCTGGCCCAGTTCCTCGGGAGCCTCGTCCGTGGCAAAGCCGGGGCCGTCGGTGGCCAGTTCAATCACCAGACCATTGGGGTCGCGGATATAGATGGACTGAAAGTAGTAGCGGTCTACCCGGCCACTGTTGCCGTACCCGGCCTGCTCCAGATGCAGCAGCCAGCCCAGCACGTCACTGTCCCGCAATCGCAGGGCGACATGATGAACACTTCCCGCACCAGGACGGCTGCGCGGCAGGTCCTGACGCTCGGTGACGTGCAGTTCAGTATGCGGCCCGGCACTCTCTCCCTCCGCTGGCGTCATCTGAAACACGTGCGTCGTGAAACCTTCGGTGGGGTACGTGCGGACCGCAAGCAGGTTGAGGCCCTGTTCCAGGAAGGTGCGGGTCGGCGCCAGATCTGCGACCGTAAAACCGCTGTAGCCCAGGCCCTGAATCTGGTGTTCGACCGGAACATCGGTCAGTGGGTTTGGCTGCGCGCGCGGGCCTGCTCCCCTGTCATCCACCAGGGCCAGACGCGTGCTGTCCACGTCCTCGAAGAACAGGTGCGCGCTCCCGTCAACCCAGGTTACCCCGCTGTGCGCCACACCAAGGGCCGTGAGGCGCTGTGCCCAGAAGTTCAGGGCAGGCTCACCGGTCACCCGGAAGGTGGTCAGCGTAATCGAGTCGTTGCCGCGGTGCTCGGGGGCGGCGCGCGGGAAGTCGAAGAAGGTCATGTCGGTTCCAGCACTGCCCGCCCCGTCGGCATAGAACAGGTGATACATGCCGGGCGAGTCCTGATTGACTGTCTTCTTGACCAGTCTCAGGCCCAGCACCCGGGTATAGAAGTCATGATTTCGGGCGATCTCGGCGCTGAGGGCACTCACGTGGTGCAGGCCGTGCGGAGTGGTGTTCATTGATCTTCCTCCTGAAAACGGGGCCACAGACCAGCCAGCAGTTCGGTTTCCGCCGGGGTCAGGCGGTCCAGAAATCGGGCGCGGACGGCCCGCAGATGACGAACATGCACGCGTCGCAGCTTCTTGACACCCTGCTCGGTCAGGGCCGCCTCCCAGCCGCGGCCATCGGTCGCGCAGCGCCGGCGCTCGATCAGGCCCTGGGCCTGCAGCTTGTCCGCCAGACGCGTCAGGCCTCCCCCGCTGAAGCGCACTCGGCGGGCCAGTTCAGTCATGCGGAGTCCGTCAGGGCCAGCCTCCTGCAGCGTGGTCAGCAGTTCGTAGGCCGGCAGGTTCAGCTCATCGGCAGTCAGTTCTGCGTCCAGCGCCTTCCAGAGGGTGTCGTGAGCATGCAGGAATCCGCGCCAGGCGAGCAGCTCTGTGGGGGTCAGGCTCAGCATTGAGGCCTCCTCTCGTTCTGAAAGCATTCTATAACTATTTGCTTTGCAAAGCAAGTAAATGATCAGAGGTGTGAAGGCAGCTTTCAGACAGATTCTCCCGCTACACTCGCGGCATGAGCGACCTGCAAGTGCAGATCTTCGGGGTCAAGAAAAGTGCGGCGACCCGGGCCGCCGAGCGCTTCTTCAAAGAGCGGAAGGTCAAGATTCATATGGTGGATCTCAAGGAGCGGCCCATTGCCAAGGGCGAACTGGCGCGCTTCGTGCAGAAATTTGGCCTGAATGCCCTGCTTGACCTGGACGGCAAGGCCTATGCCCAGAGCAATCTCGCCTACCTGCGCACGACTGAGGACAGCGTGATCGCAAAGGTCATCGAGACGCCCGAACTGCTTAAACTCCCGCTGGTTCGCGCTGGCAAGGTGCTGACTGTGGGCGAGGACATGGCCGGCTGGAAAGCCATGCTGGACGGCTGAAGCTCCCCATGCACCCTGTGTTCACGAAACTGCATGCTGCCGGCCACCCAAAGCTGCATGTCCTGAATGCTCCGGAGAGTTTCCACCCGGCAATGCAGACCATGCAGGCATCGGCCACTATTTTCACCGAGTTGCGCCCCAACGAACAGCCAACGTTTCTGATGACCTTTGCTACGACCCAAGCGGAACTTGGTACCTTCGCACAGCAATGCGCCCGGCAGACGCATGGGGACGCGGTAATTTGGGTGGCCTACCCCAAAAGTACCTCAAAGCGTTATCGGTGCGAGTTCAACCGCGACTCAGGCTGGGCTGCCTTTGGTGAACATGGCTTTGAGCCGGTACGTCAGGTTGCCATTGACGAAGACTGGACGGCGTTGCGCCTGCGGCGAGTCGGATTTATCAAGTCACTCACACGCGCCGGAGCCATCAGTGACGAAGGCCGGGCCCGTATCGCAGCCCGCAGGAAAAACTCAAGCCCTGTCACGTAGGCTCCTTCACACCGGGCTAAGCCGGACCCGGGTGTTGTGGAACGTGCTGCCGCCGCCCAGGTCCGTCAGGGTCTGCGCGGTCAGCTCGTTGATGCTCGTACCGTCCGGCGCGGACAGACCCCACCACGTGCCTTCCACCACGGCGGTGCCGGGCTGGGTCACGTCGGTGACCTTGACGCGGCGGCGCACCTGCCCCACTTCACTTTGCAGCCACGCGTAGGTGCCGTCGTTCAGGCCGGAACGCGCGGCATCGTCCGGATGAACCAGCACGTGAGGCTCGCTGCCCTCAGCGCGGTTCAGATTCTCCAGCACGCCATAGGTGCTGTTCAGGAAATGATGCGCGGGCGGCGTGAGCAGGCGCACCGGGTACTCGTCATTCAGGGTTGCCCTGGCCTCACGGTGCTGGGGCGCCGGCGAGAGCTGCACCCTGCCGCTTGGTGTTTCCGCGCCGTTCGCATACGGCAGGAATTCTTCAGGTAGGTTGAGGCGGACACTCCCTTCTGCCTTGAGCCGTTCCAGCGTGATGCCAGCCAGATGCGGGTGATCCGTTTCCAGCAGGGCCGTGATCAGTTCGTCCACCGTCCAGTACACGCTGGGCTCGGTCACTCCCAGGCGGCGGGCAAGTTCCTGCATGACCCAGGAGTTGGGCCGGGCCTCTCCCGGCGCTTCCAGCGCCGCCGGGTTGTAGCCCAGGAAATGATGGCCGTAGCTGGTGTACAGGTCAGCGTGTTCGGCAAAGGTGGTGGCCGGCAGCACATAATCGGCCAACCGGGCCGTTTCGGTCATGGCCTGCTCCAGCACCACCACCAGGAGGTCCTCGCGCTGCAGGCCGGCACGCACCCGGCCAGCGTCGGGGGCCACCACCGCCGGGTTGGTGTTGTACACGACCAGGGCGCCCAGGCCAGCTTCAGGGCGCAGGGCACCGGCCAGTTCATTCATGTTGACATGTGGCGTGTCGGGGCGGATCAGATGTGCGGCTCCCAGCTGCGCGCGGTTGAGCTTGAAGGCCCCGCTGGCACTCAGGCTGCAGCCCCCGCCACGCAGGCGCCAGTCCCCGGTCAGTGCAGGCAGCAGGGTGACCGCGCGCAGGTTGGTGCCGCCGGACTCGTGACGCGTCATGCCGTACCCCACCCGGAAGTAGCTGGGGCGCGTCGTGCCGATTGCGCGGGCGAAAGCACGAACCTGCTCGGCCTCCAGTCCCGTGACCTGGGCGGTGCGCTCCGGGGTCCATTCGGCAGCGGCAGCCCGCAGGTCCTCCACGCCGGTGGTGGCCTCGGCAATGTAGGCCTCATCGGTCCAGCCGTGCGCGAACAGTTCGTGCATGACCCCCAGCGCCAGCGCCGCGTCGGTTCCGGGACGGATTTTCAGGTGCTCGTCGGCAAAGGCAGCCGTGCGGTTGCGGTACGGGTCCACACACACGATGCGTGCGCCGCTTTTGCGCGCTGCCGTCAGGTGAGGCGTGAGGTGACTGTTGGTCGACAGGCTGTTGATGCCCCACAGGACGATCAGCCGGGCGTGCGCAATGTCCGGTGGGTCCACCGAGTAGCGCGTGCCGTAGCCCATGCTCCAGGCCTCGGTGCCGGCAGTCGCGCAGATGGTCTCGTCGAGTTCAGGCGTGCCCAGGGCACGGAACAAGGCGTGCACATGGGTGCCTTCCATCAGGCCCATGGTGCCGGCGTAGTTGTAGCGCAGCACGCTCTGTGGGCCGCGCGAGTCGAGCAGCGCCCGCAGGCGGGCGGCAATGTCGTCCAGCGCTTCGGCCCAGCTCACGCGCTCGAACACCGGCTCGGGCTCGGTCTTGGCATTCACGCGCCGCATTGGATACAGGGGACGCTCGGGGTGATTGGCACGCGCCGGATAGTGCACAGTCTTGACGCAGGCAAAGCCCCGGGTAATGGGATGCGCGGCGTCACCCGTCAGCTTCACCATCTGCTCGGTCACCTGTCCGGTTCTGGCATCTTCCACCGGCGCCACCGTAATTTTCAGTCGGCAGGCATCCGGGCAGTCCAGCGGGCAGGTCAGCAGCACTTCACGCGTCATGCCCGCAAGTCTACGGGGAGCGACCGGGAAGCGGCAGGGCCACTCTTCACCTTTGAGGGCGGTCGCTCGGGGCGAACAGCAGCCAGCGGCAGAGACGTGGGTGACCTCCGGTAGCTGCCGCACTGGCGCAGGTCACGCAATAGGGATCAGTCGCATCCCAGCGGCAGCTGGCGTTCAGGCTCCGGCCTGATGGATAAACCAGGCGTGACGACGCTCCCAGTGTGCCTGCACTGCGGGCTCCAGCCCCCAGCTGGCCAGCCGGCCACAGGGCCGCAGCGCCGCCCGCAGGTCCCAATAACGCAGCCGGTCCAGGTCAAGGTCACCGTACTTTCCATACTCGCGGGTAAAGGCCTGCATGGCTGCCTCGCCCTCAGAGAACAGCAGTTCCAGGCGGGTATTGCCCACATCCGCCAGCGGGTCACCCACTGCGGCGTCTTCCCAGTCCAGGACGGCGGAGAGCTGCCCAGCCTGCCACAGCGTATTCCCTGGCCAGAGGTCGCCGTGCAGCACCGAAAGGCGGCCCGGCTCACCCTGGTTCAAATCATGCAGGGCACTTCGGATCCGGCTCTCGGACAAGGACTCGTCTGGCGCGGCAGGTGCCGGGCAGGGTCCAGACAGCAGTGGCAACCCCATTCCCGCCGGGTCCAGCGCATGCAACCGGACCAGGAACCTGGCCAGCTGCCTGGGGTCAGCCAGGGCCGTGGCCCCATTTTGGCCCTCCAGGAAGGTGGTCACCAGGAGGCCCGGCCGATGATGTACCGGAGTGGGGACGGGAAGCCCGGCGCGGTACAGCTCCTCCAGCAGCTGAAATTCGCGCACCGCGAGGTCAGGAGCGCGGATCAGATCCTGGCGGCCATACTCCCGAACAACCAGCCTCCGGCAGTGGCCCTTCTGACGGACATCCAGGGCAGTAACCCGGGCAGACACCCCTCCGGCCAGCCGCTGGGCATCCAGCAACTCAGCGCCCAGTTCCAGCGCCAGCTGCTGGAAACTGTTCATATCATCGGGCGTGGCGTTACTGAAGGATGCCACGGTCGACAAAAGCTTTCTTCACGGTGGCGGCCGCCTGCCTGCCGTACATGGCCTGCGCGGTCCTGACTGTCTGCTCGGCGGCGGCGGCAAAGCTGGTATCGGGCGCGAAGCCAAACTGCGCGTTGATGACAATGCGGTCGGCTGTGCGCGCGCCCAGAGCATTCCAGATATCCCAGAGCGCACGCGACCAGATCATGCCGTCAGCATGAACCTGTCCCCGCAGGTCCTCGGGGTAGTGCTTGTTGGTGTCGATGCGGCGCAGGCAGTGCGGTTCAGTGCTGGTGTAGCTGACCGCGTCCCAGTCCATGATGCAGCCCAGCGGCGCCCTGACTGGAGCGCCATTCGCCGTGGAAACGGCGTATCCGACGGTCATGGCCAGATAATCCCCAAACGCCTCGCCAATGGCACCGGCCTCCAGGCTGCTGCCAAAACCCGGCACCTGCGCAGCATGCACCGCGTGACCGTACTCGTGAACGATCACCTCACCGTCCTCGGCGTCGTCCACACCACCCTTGCCCAGGCGCAGCCAGTTGTGCTTGTCCCACATGTAGCTGTTGTCCACGCCGTACTGGCTGACCTTGATCAGCTGCTGCTGCATGTTGACCGGCTTCAGCTCACTGCCGAAACCCAGGGTCTGCAGGTACTTCTGCGCCTCAGTTACCCAGAAATAGGCCATCACCTGCTCGAAGCCGTCCTGGTCACGGGTGAAGTGAAACGGTCCGGTGCCGTATACCGGCGTGCCGGTCTCGTTGATCACCTTGGCCCACTTACCACTCAGGTAGCCGCTGCCGTCACGTTCACTCAGTGTGACGTTGTAATAGGCGCTGGCAGGAACGGCGCTGGCGCTGTCTCCATCGTCGACGAGCGTCTGATTTCCGCTGCTCTGCACCGGGTTGGGCAGAAAGACCCGTGCGGCGGCGGTGGACTGGCCGGTCGTGGGTTTGCCGTTGCCTCCCTGAGCACTCAGTGACGTGTCCTGACTGACCTGCTGTCCACAGGCGCCGAGAAGGAGGGCGGTCACGAGGGCCGTCAGGCCCTGCCGGCTGAGCTTGGTTTGCATGGTGGGGGCAGTGTACCGGCTTTCAGGGCCCGGGAGGGCCCAATGTGACCTATATACGACGTCAGAAAGAGTGCGGGATTTTTCCCAATGCGCATCTGCAAATAAGCGCACTGGGAGGGCCTGTGGACACCCGGCGGAAAAGGGCCCGGTACATCCTGCATCGAGTGGTGCCAGCGAGCCGGTCGAGTTCATTGGGGTGTTCTAGGCTTCCCGGCGGGATGGTCACGGAGCAGATGGATACCCTCATCTCTCCCGATGACATCGGGAGATGTCCTTAGTGCATTGGACGCCGCCAGCTGTATGCCGACGCTATTAGCGCGACAACTTCTAAAACACCATTCATAGGCTCGCCTGCCAGAACCGCTGCGGCGGACAGAAACCCACCCAGCATCAGCAGGGACCAGCGGCCCCCGCGGGATAAAAATAGAGAGGCATTGAAGAAAACTCGACAGCAGTCATGTCTGCCTTGATGTGAACCTGCAGGCACAGGTTCCCCAGACGCATTCCTGATTCTGCCTGCGGGTATAGACTGCCTCCTATGATTGGAAAGACCTACACCACGATGCTGGGCGGACGTGAACTCAGTATCGAGACCGGCCGGCTGGCCAAGCTGGTCAGTGGCAGCGTCACCCTGCGATACGGCGACACCATGCTGCTGGTCACCGCGCAGGCCCGCGAAGAGAAAAGTCCTCTGGACTTTCTGCCACTCACAGTGGAATTCGAAGAACGCCATTACGCTGTCGGGAAGATCCCCGGATCGTTCCACCGCCGTGAGGGCCGCCCCGGCGAGAAGGCCATCCTCTCGGCGCGTATCACCGACCGCCAGCTTCGCCCGCTGTTTCCCAAGGGCTACCGCCATGAAACGCAGGTGATTATCACGGTGCTCTCGGCTGATCAGCAGAATGCCCCTGACGTGCTCGGGCCTATCGGTGCATCAGCGGCACTGAGCATCAGCGACATCCCCTGGGGAGGCCCCACCGCCTGCGTGCGTGTGGGTCAGGTGGACGGACAGTTCATCGTCAACCCCACCGCCGATCAGCTTACGAGAAGCCGCATGGATCTGGTCGTGGCCGGGACCCGCGACGCCGTCATGATGGTCGAGGCCGGCGCGCAGACCGTCTCCGAGGAAGATCTGGTCAGCGCCATCGAGTTTGCCCATGCCGAGATGCAGGGCGTCATTGACCTGATCGAGCGCATGCGCGCCGAGGTTGGCCAGGAGAAGTTCAACTTCCTGGCCGAGGGCGACCTGACCCAGGATCTGGTTCCTGAACTGGCTGAAAAGGCCCGCGCCGGAGGCATCCGCGACGCTCTACTGACAACGAAGAAAAAGGAGCGCAGCGCCCGCACCAAAGCCGTGCGTGACGCGATCATCGCAGGCTACGTGCCTGACCCCAACGCAGAAGGCGCCGCAGCACGCATTGCCTCGCTCAAGGACGCCTATGCCAAGGTGGAGAAGCAGGAACTGCGCCGGTTGATTCTGGAAGAGGACCTGCGCGCCGACGGCCGTAACGGCCGCGCCGTCCGTCCGATCTGGATTGAGGCCCGCCCCCTGCCGCGCGCGCACGGCAGCGCCATTTTTACCCGCGGCGAAACCCAGGTGCTGGGTGTGGCAACCCTGGGCACCGAGCGTGACGAGATCCTGGTGGACGACCTGACCACAGAGGACAACGACAAGTTCATGCTGCATTACAACTTCCCGCCCTACTCCACCGGAGAGGTCAAGCGCATGGGCGGACAGTCGCGGCGCGAGATCGGGCACGGCCATCTGGCCAAGCGCGCCATCCGCGCGGTCCTGCCGTCCTTTGAGGAATTTCCCTACGTGATCCGCCTGGTGGGCGAGGTGCTGGAATCCAACGGCAGTTCCTCCATGGCTACGGTCTGCGCCGGAGTCCTCGCCCTGATGGACGCCGGAGTGCCGATCAAGGCCCCGGTCGCCGGCGTGGCGATGGGACTGGTCATGGAAGGCGACAAATACCGCGTGCTGACTGACATCCTGGGCCTGGAAGACGCACTGGGCGACATGGACTTCAAGGTGTGCGGTACGGCCGAGGGCGTCACCGCCCTGCAGATGGACATCAAGGTCGGCGGCATCACGCCACAGGTTATGCGTGAGGCACTCGCGCAGGCCCGGGAAGGCCGCCTGCACATCCTGGGCAAGATGGCCGAGGTGCTCAGCAGCCCACGCCCCGAGCTTTCGCCCACAGCGCCGCGCATTATCAGCATCAAGATCAACCCCGAACTGATCGGCAAGGTCATTGGCCCGGGCGGCAAACAGGTCCGCGAACTCGAGGCCATGGGCGCGCAGGTGACCATCGAGGAAGACGGCACCATCCGTGTGTTCAGTGCCGACGGCGCCGCAGCCGAAGCTGTGCGGGCCCGCATCGCCGGGCTGACCAAGGAAGCCAAGGTGGGTGAGGAGTACGAGGGCACGGTGGTCAAGACCGCTCCGTTTGGTGCGTTCGTGAACCTCTACGCCGGTCAGGACGGCATGCTGCACATCTCGCAGATCAGCGAGGAACGCCTGAGCGCGGTGGAAGACGCCCTGAACGTGGGCGACAAGCTGCGCGTGAAGATCGCGGGCATCGATGACCGCGGCAAGATCGACCTGATCCGTCCGGAACTTGAAGGCAAGATCGCCCCGCGTGAGCCGCGTGCCCCCCGTGGAGGAGGCGACCGTGGCCCGCGTCCGCCCCGCCGCGACTGACGCTGCTCTGAGCTGACCTCAATACCGGCTGAAGGCCCCCGTATGCACGGGGGCCTTCTTTGCAGGCTTCGGCAGCTTTACTCGAGAGGGGGCGCCGAGCTGTCCGGGTCGAAGGGCGGTTCACCAAAAGACTCATCTTCAGGCAACGGCTCCTCGGGCTCGTACTCCACGGTGCCGCTGGGATCCTCGACGGGAACTGGGGGCGCTTCTGGAGGTGGGACGGCTTCTGGAGCTGCGGGCTCCGGCTGCGCCGGCTCGGGCGCTGAAGGTGTGGGGGCCGGAAAGTCGGACGCCGAAGGCTCGGGAAGAGGTTCAGGATCAGCTGGCAGCGCGGCAGGAATTTCCTGTACGGTCTCCTCCACCGGCGCTGGTTCTACAGGCTCGCTGGGGGTCGGCTCCGGGTCCAGGACCTCAGGCTCTACAGGCGCCGGGACAGGTTCAGGCGCCGGAGCGCTGTTCTGCCGCCGTCCGAAGAACCCGCCGCCCTGCGCGGTGCTGCGGTCACCATTGCGCGCCACCGGGGCCGTGTCCGCCTCCGCTTCACGGAAAGCCATATTGACCTGACGGACCACCCGGTAGGTAATCCCGGACGGCTGCTGAAAGGTGGCTTTCGGCTGGCCCTGCAGGGCTCCGGCAACAGCCTGCTGCCAGACAGGTGTGGGCACGGTTCCACTGTAGGCCCAATCGGGCATGGCGCCGCCTTCCTGCTTCCCGACCCATACTGCTCCAGCAATGGTTGGGGTCACGCCGGCAAACCACAGATCCTTGATCTCGTTGGTCGTTCCGGTCTTACCCCCGACGTCCCAGCCAGGAATCTTCGCGCGGGTGGCCAGACCGCCCTGGGCTTCGGTCAGGTCGTTGACCACGCCACGAATCATGTCCAGCCCCAGCCACGCAGTCTGCGCATCCCAGATCCGCTTGGCCTTGGGAGCAGGGCGGGTGTAGAGCAGTTTGCCGCGAGCATCCTGGGCTTTACGCACCAGCGTAGGTGCGTAGTACAGCCCGCCGTTGGCAAAAGTCGCGTAGGCCGAAGCCATCTGCAGGGGGCTGGCTTCCAGCGTGCCGATGCTCAGGCTGAGGCCCGCGTCCTTGGGAACCGTGAAGTTCATCTCGCGCAGCTTGTCCTCGAAGGCTTCGATCCCCAACTCCTGGGCAATACGCACGGTGGGCAGGTTCAGGCTGTGATCTAGCGCAAAGCGCATGGTCACGTAGCGTCCGCTCCAGCGGCGGTCGTAGTTCATGGGCTGATAATCACCGGCAATCGGAGCGTCCAGAACGGTATCGCTCTGCTTCCACTTGTTCTGGAGCGCCAGCGTATACAGCAGTGGCTTGATCGCGCTGCCTACCTGCCGCCGACCCTGAGTCGCATTGTTCCAGTCACTTGGCCGCCCCGCCGTCAGTTTCTGGCCGACCAGGGCCAGCACCTCACCATTGACCGGGCTGACCAGCGCGATTCCCATGGTCGCTCCTTCCGGCAGATTGTTCGCCTGCCGGCTGGCCTGCTCGGCGGACTGCTGGGCCTGCAGGCTCATGCCCGTGTAGATCTGTCCGCCCCCATAGAGCGCCTTGCGGCCGATCAGCGGCAACAGTTCCTTTTCCACAGCCTGCAGGTAGTGCTGAAAGCGGAAGCGGCTCTCTCCGCCCCGCGCTTCCATGATGTTGATGTTCTCCTGAAGCCGGTCCGGGCGTTCCAGAGTGGCCGTGCGCACCGTTCCGTCCGGGCCCCAGCCGATGCGCCAGCCAGCCGGATAGATCTCGGTTTTCCAGGCGGCGTCAGCTTCAGCCTGTGTGACACGTCCGTCTTCGACCATGCGCGCGAGCAGACTCTTCATCAGGGGGCGGTAGGCCTTGAATTCCTTGTAGCGTCGGTTGGGAGCAGGAATGATGGTCGCGAGGTAGACGCTCTCGGCCAGGTTCAGGTCCGCCGCGTTCTTGCGGAAGTAGGCGTGAGCAGCCGTTCCGGCCCCCACGATATCGGTGCGGCCACCGTCTCCCCAGTACACGACATTCAGGTAGGAGTTCAGAATCTTGTTCTTGTCGAAGCTGCGGTCAATCTGGTAGGCCAGCAGGGCTTCTTTGAACTTGCGCTCGGGCGTACGTGCACCCTGAAGGTCCGAAAGCAGGGTGTTTTTTACGACCTGCTGGGTAATGCTTGAGCCGCCTTCCAGATCGTTGCGCAGCAGTCCCTTGACCAGCCCGCGCGCGATGCCGATGTAATCGACCCCGTGGTGCTCGAAAAAGCGGCGGTCCTCACTGGTCACCACGGCCTTCTGAAGCCAGGGGCTGATCTCGCCCAGCTTCAGCAGGTTGCGGTTCTCGCCGCTGCCGCTGCTGAGGCTGGGCGTCAGGGTCCCGACCAGCTGACCCGTGCGGTCGTACACGCGGGTCTGTCCGCTGAATTCCAGCACGTCCAGGTCCGAAACGCTGGGAAGGTTCTGCCCCCATGCGGCCCAGAGGCCGGCCACCCCCAGGATGACCAGCACCAGCAATGCGCCAAACAATCGAAACACCCACATCAGCGCCACTCTACCGGGCTTTGATGTGACCGGACCGTGTGCCCGGAGTCAGGAGAAGGCGGGAAGGCCCACATGCGGGCCAGCCTACGCCACGGCAGCCTTCCACCACGTCCCCCATAAGCATGAGCTTTGACCAACCCTGGCCCCTTTACAGCGCGGCCCACACTTGTCCGGCAGCAAAAGCGGGTAGCATGACACGGTTTTTTCCCATGACCCAGCCTGCCTCCCTGTCTTCCTCTGCTTCCGCGTCCAGCGCCGATACCGCGCGCCTCTTCCAGCCGATCGTGAAGGGGGTGGGCCAGGCCATCGGCGATTACCGCATGATCGAGGAAGGTGACCGCGTCATGGTCTGCCTCTCAGGTGGCAAGGACAGCTACACCCTGCTGGATGTGCTGCTGCACCTGCAGCGCAAGGCGCCCATCCGCTTCGAGATCGTGGCGGTGAATCTGGACCAGGGTCAGCCGGGCTTTCCCCAGGATGTCCTCCCCCGTTACCTGACCGGCATGGGCGTGCGGCACGACATCCTGACCCAGGACACCTACAGCGTGGTCAAGGAAAAAACGCCCGAGGGCAAGACCACCTGCGCGCTGTGCAGCCGGCTGCGGCGGGGCATTCTGTACGCGCATGCCCGCAGGATCGGCGCTACCAAGATCGCCCTGGGGCACCACCGCGACGACATCCTGGAAACCATGTTCATGAACCTGTTTTTCGGTGCACGCCTGAAGGCCATGCCGCCCAAGCTGCAAAGCGACGACGGGACCAACGTGGTGATCCGCCCCCTGGCCTATGTGGCCGAAAGTGACATCATCCGCTACGCCCAGGCCCGCGAGTTCCCAATTATTCCGTGCAACCTGTGTGGCACCCAGGAAAACCTGCAGCGCCGCGTGGTCGGCGAGATGCTGGAGGCCTGGGAGCGCGAGCACCCTGGGCGTCTGAACAACATCCTGCGTGCGCTGACGCGCGTCACACCCAGCCACCTGCTTGACCGCGAGCTGTTTGATTTTGCGGCGCTGAGTGTCACGCCTGCCGAGGGCGACCGGGGCTTTGACGCCGAGGAATTTCCCGAGCGCGAGTTCCTGGCCGGACTGGGCGAACTCCAGATGTTGAGCTGAGGGAAAGCCTTCTCCCTCAGCTCACTGGTCCTGCCCGGCGGCTATCGTTTCAGCGTCTGTCCCCTTAGCGCATGACAGCCGCAGGCTCAAGTGCGGCGTGAGCTTCAAGCAGCAGCGCTTCGGTTTCGCTCCAGCCGACGCAGGCGTCTGTGATACTTACGCCCGGGCGCAGATTGCTGAGATCTGCGGGTATAGCCTGCTTGCCAGGGTGCTCATTGCTTTCGAGCATGACGCCGCGAATGGCGCTCACGCCCGCCTGACGCTGCTGCAGGACATCGCGCCACACCAGCGACTGCCGGGTATGGTCCGAGCCGCTGTTGGCGTGCGAGCAGTCGACCATAACGGCTGGTGTGAGCCCGGCGGCGCTCATCAGGTCGGCAGCTTCGCGCACAAACTGTGGCGCATAGTTGGGCCCGCCCCGTCCTCCGCGGAGAATCACGTGTCCGTCGGGGTTGCCGCGGGTGTGCACGATGCAGGCCTGCCCATCGTCGTCTACCGTGAAAAAGGCGTGGGCATGACTGGCAGCCACGATGGCGTCCACGGCCAGCCTGATCCCGCCGCCGGTGCCGTTCTTGAATCCCATCGGCGCGCTGACGGCGCTGGCCATGGCGCGGTGCGTCTGGGACTCGGTGGTCCGCGCGCCAAGGCAGGCCCAGGCGACCGTGTCAAACAGGTACTGCGGCGCAAACGGGTCGAGCAGTTCAGTAGCTACGGGCACGCCCATTTCTGAAACCCGCAGCATCAACTCGCGGGTGCGCTCCAGGCCCCGCGCAACGTCGTTGGCGCCGCTGAGGTCAGGGTCCAGCAGGAATCCCCGCCAGCCTACCGTGGTGCGTGGTTTGTCCACGTATACCCGCATCTGGACTTCCACACGGTCAGCCACCTGCTCGCGCAGCACAGCCAGACGGCGGGCGTAGGCCAGCGCCTGGTCCATATCATGAATGCTGCACGGACCCACCACAGCCAGCAGCCGGTCATCCTGGCCATGCAGGATGGCCTGGGCCGCGCGGCGTCCGGCCAGAACCGTGCGCTCCGCCTCCGGAGTCAGCGGGTGTCGGTTTTTGAGTTCGCGGGGGGTGGGCAGTGGGGAAAATCCGGTAACGTTCAGGTTCTCGGTGGTGCTGGGGGCGGGCTGGCGGGTCATGGCTACTCCTTGAAGTTGAGATGCATGCTGTCTGGCGGGAAACGAAAACCGCCCGGTGGCCTCCTTGGAGGGGTGCACCGGGCGTTGAAGGTCAGAGAAACGCGACGCTAGGCCCGGGGCACCCCGAACCAATAAAAAAACGCGCTGCGAAGCTTCATATGGGCAGTGTATGGCCGGAGTAGGGGGCAGCTGGCGGCAGTGTCTAGCCGGGGGTAACTTAACCGTCCCTAAGCGCCGCAGCGGCCCAGTCCTAAAGGCGGCAACAGAAAGGCTGCTTGGCTGCAGAGCAGCAGATTCATGTTCCCAGAGCTGGGCCTGTATCTCTGATCACCAGAGCCACGTTCAGCCACACATCCCGCGAGCTTCTGTTGTGCTCAGCTCTCGTCAATCTGGCGCAGACGCTCCAGGCGCGTGGCCAGATCCCCCATCTCCAGGGCGCGCAGGGCCTTCGCGGCGCGGGTCAGGCCAGCCTCATCCACGCGGCCCTCGTTCCAGCCGGCGATCAGCATGGCGCAGCCCTGCAGCGCGTCCGTAACGCTTTCACGGTGAAACATGGCTGCAAGGTTACCCGACTGGGCCGGTTTGGTGGCCTGCACCTGGGCCTGGGCGTCGAGAATAACCTGCATAAAAATCTGATCAAGTCGCGCGCGGTCATCCGCGCTGATGGTCTTGCCGGCACTCTGCGTCATGTGGCGCAGCATACCGGCCCAGCCCAGCAGCCGGACGTAATCCCGGCTTCACACCCACTCCTGCCGAAAAGCAGAACCGGGTGCGGCCAAATTAACCAGCGCCCGGTTCTGGACGGCGGTCTACTGGGGCCCGTAGAACAGTGTCTTCAGCAGGCCTCCCATCACACTGCCCAGCAGCCAGTGCGCCATACCCGCCAGCACCAGCGTCATGACCGCGCTGCCCTGATCACGCAGATTCATGCTTGACTGCACGGCAACGTAGCCGAACGCCACCATGACCAGCGAGATCAGCAGTCCGATCAGCCAGCCGAGGACCGGAACGATGCCAATCAGAGTGCCCAGAATGCTGAGCGGCACAAAAAACAGCGTGAAGGTATAGGCCACTTCAGGATAAGTTCCGGTGCCCTTAAACAGCTTCCTGCCGATCAGATACACCGCGCCGGTAAAGATCAGGAACTGCGCTGGAATCAGGATCAGCCGGGTAACCAGCTGTCCAATTACTGTGACGTCCGTATGAAAGATGGCGAAGACGGCGGCAATGATGGCTGACACTGCGGCGGCAAGACCCACATAAACCAGAGCCTGACGGGTGCCACCCCGACGCTCGAAGCGTTCGAACGTGGCTGGGCTGGGGCGGGCCAGTACGGCACTGCTCTGCGCAAACATATCGCTGACAGTGGCCTTGACCTCGGCGGTCTGGAACCTGATGGGCTTGCTCATGGTGCAGGGTACGGGATTCGGGAAGAAAACGTTCCACCGCCGGATTCACGACGAATTCAACGTCACGTCTTCGAGCTGTGTCAGCCCACTGCAGAGGGTGCCCAAAGCCTCCGGCAGTGCATTTCCCAGTGACAGGCACAGCGAGGCAGTTGCGGGTCCTGCAGGGCCGCCCAGACCGGTTCGGCATGATCAGTGTTCCCGCGGCGGCTTCCCCGCGCAGTGCTGGCGCGTCTTGTGGTCACTGCCCAGGCGAGGCACTGAGACCAGAAGGCAGCCCACACAGCCCCGCAGCGCAGCGGGGAAGCAGTGCGCTGCCTGGTCCGTCTACCCAGAGACCTGATAGTGCCAACGCTAATCCCACAAAAGGTGCAGAAAACGGGGGCAGCCCTGCCCACTCCGTGAGAGAATGTCAACCATGAGCGACCCCTCCATGACCTCCGACGGCGCCACGACCCACTCCGGGTTTGTAGCGATCGTCGGCAAGCCGAACGTCGGCAAGAGCACGCTGCTCAACAGTTTTCTGGGGACCAAGGTGGCACCCACCAGTCCGCGCCCGCAGACCACGCGCCGGGG
This sequence comes from Deinococcus deserti VCD115, assembly GCF_000020685.1. NCBI lineage: Bacteria > Thermotogati > Deinococcota > Deinococci > Deinococcales > Deinococcaceae > Deinococcus > Deinococcus deserti. Next base: position 2,254,454 of record NC_012526.1, read on the forward strand.
CGTGCGCGGCATTTCCACGACCGACACCCATCAGATTGTCTTTGTGGATACGCCGGGACTGCACAAGCCCAAAGACGCCCTGGGCAAATACATGAACCACGAGGTGCACAGCGCCCTGGCAGACGTGGACGTCATCATCTGGGTGGTGGACCTGCGTCACCCCCCCACCGACGAGGACGAGCTGGTGGCCCGGCAGGTGCGCGAGCTGCCCAAGCCACTGTTTCTGGTCGGCAACAAGACCGACGCCGCCAAGTATCCGGATGAGGCCATGAAGCTCTACCGCGCCCAGCTTGAGGGCCGCAGCGCGGAAACCAGCGAGATCATGCTTTCTGCCCAGAACAACCCGCTGCAGGTGGCCACCCTGCGCGAGCAGATTCTGGACATCCTGCCGGAAAACCCGTTCTTCTATCCGCGTGGCGCGGCCAGTGATCAGAGCCGCGAGACATGGGCCGCCGAGATCATCCGCGAGGAAGCCATGAAGAAGCTGCGCGAGGAGTTGCCCTACGCCGTGGCCACGCGGGTCAACCGCTGGACCGAGCGTGAGGACGGCCTGCAGCGCATCGAGGGCGAGATCGTGGTGGAAAAGAACGCCCATAAGGGCATGGTGATCGGCTCGGGCGGCAAGCAGCTGCGCGAGATTGGTCAGGCTGCCCGCAAGCAGCTGGAAGTGTTCCTGGACCGCAAGGTCTTTTTAGGCCTGGAAGTCATCGTGATTCCCGGCTGGCGCGAGGACGAGGAAGCCCTGCGCGAACTCGGTTACGAGTAAGGGCGCTCAGCCCCACCGAGGCGGAGGCTCAGGCTTCCGCCTTCTGCTTTTTCCGCTCGCGCAGGGCCTCTTCGTAAAACAGCTTCGTGTGGTACATGCGGATTTCTCCGGCGGCATACAGCCCGAGAAATTCCGTTTCGCTGACGTACCGCACCTCGGCCACCTCCTGCCTCAGGACCGGTCGGAACACGGAACCCTCGGTTGGTTCGGCCAACCAGGCGTGGCGCAACACCAGCACCCCGTCCGGAAAGCGGCCCAGCAGGGCGCCCAGAAACTTCAGGAGGCGCACGCGTATCCCAGCTTCTTCCCAGGCCTCGCGCACGGCAGCGTCCTGCGGATTTTCCCCAGGCTCGACCGTCCCGCTGGGAAGATGCCATAAGCCCGCCTTCCCCATCTGCCCAGAGACTCCACGTTCACGGACCAGCAGGATGTCGCCGGCCCGGTTCAGCACCACCATACCGGCCGCCCGGTGCGTGACCGGAAGGTGAAACGACTCGCCGAACTGCACCGCTACCAGCCCTGACGTCCGCGCAGGCCCGTGACATGGGCGATGTGGTGACGTCCATGCCACGCATACATGCCCAGCAGCGTGTCCAGGGTGTAGGTGCGGCCCTGTGCGGGGTGCGTCCAGGGCCGGCCCCAATCGCTGACGCCTTCCAGGCTGGCCACCCAGCGGCGGTGCAGGCTCTCCAGGAGGTCCAGGCTGACGCCGACCGGCAGCCGGGCATCCGGCAACTCGGCCCAGAGCGTTTCGTCATACGGTCTGACGCCCGGGTTGTCCTCTGTCAGGGCCAGCTTCGTGCGGACGTAGGCGTTCAGGTGGCTGTCGGCCACGTGATGCACCACCTGCCGGACCGTCCACCCTTCCTCGCGGTACGGGGTATCCAGCTGGGCATCCGACAGGCCCTCGACCGACGCCCGCAGGGCCTGCGGCAGGGCACCCAGGGCAGCCAGCGCCCCGGACCGCTCCTGTTCAGAGAGGCTGAGGGGCGTGGGCATGGGTCCCAGGGGATAGCGCAGATCGCTCATGATTGAGCCTCCTGTTCCTGGAGCTCTCCGGACCGGAACTCATCAGGCTGGTCTTGTTTTTTCGTCCAGCGTGTGGCGTCACGCTGCTCGATCTTGGCCATCATGCGCTCGAACCCGCGCTCCAGATCCAGGCCGCGCTCGTTGGCCATGCACAGGGTGACGAACAGCAGGTCAGCCAGTTCCATCTCCAGGTCACCGGGCTCTTCGCCAGCCTTCGGCTTCTTGCCGTTCATGTGCGAGACCACGCGGGCGATCTCGCCGACTTCCTCGGTCAGGCGCGCCAGCATCAGGAGTGGCGGAAAGTAGCCCTCCTCGAACTGCGAGATAAACGCATCGACACGCCTGGAAGCCTGCGCGAAAGTCAGCGGATCGCCGGGGGTCAGGGTCATGGTCTCAGGCTAGCGGTTCCGGCAGGACGCCCATACACAACCTGAGAGCCACACCCCACCCGGATGCGGCTCTCAGGTTGTGCAGGTCAGCGGATGTACAGGAACGTTTCCTGAACATCGCGGTCGCTGGCCGCATACGGAGTCAGGTAGGCACTGGTGGCGGCATTCCACTGGGTGCCGTCATAGGTACCGCGCAGAATCAGGTCCCCCGTGGGACGCGTGCGGGTAAAAATCGCACGGACACGCTGCACGCCACGCGGAGCGGCGACGTTGTAGGTCACGCCGTCCTGCGGGCGGGGAAACACTGTGGTCCCGGCGTTGACATAAACGTTCTGAGCCAGGGTCGTTGCAAAGCCGTTCTGCAGGGCCACCAACGTGACATACCCGGCAGTGCGCGTGGTCAGCTGGAACCGCACTGCCTCACCCACGAAGTAGGAACTGCCTTCTCCACGGTCCGGAGCGAAGCGGGCGATCAGGTTGCTGGTGCTGCCGGTCAGCGACACATTGGGCCGGACCGTTACGGAGCAGGCGCTGAGGCCCAGGGCCAGCGTACCGAGAGCCAGGGCAGGGCGGACAGAGAGCATGCGCATAAGTTCAGCGTAAGCTCCGGATCTGACCGGAATCTGAGGCCTTTGGCTGCATCATCCCACCGTTGCCCACCTGGCGCAGGGCGTAGCATGGATCATGTTCCGTCGAGGCGTCCGGAGAGTGGTCCTGAGCCTGCTGCTGGCGTTGCCTGGCGCCCTGGCTGCCACAGCGCCGCCGTCTATGCCGGCCACGCCCTCCCGCCTCACAACGGTCCAGGGACCGTACACCACCAACCGGTTCTTTGAGGACCTGAAGGAAGGCCACGTCGCCGCGGTCACGCTGGACGGTGTCGGGAATGCCAATGTGACCTTGCACAGCAGCATGCGGACCCAGGCGCTGGTTGTTCCACCAGATGCCGCCACCCTGGCACGCATTCGTGCTGCGAACATTCCACTTCGCGTGCTGGCCGGGGGTTCGCCCTTGGGATGGGTGGGTCAGGTGATGCCACTGCTGGTCACTGCCCTGATTCTGCTGGTCCTGTGGCGCTCACTGCGGGGGCCACAGGCCAGCAACAACACAGCTCAATTCGGCAAATCGAAGGCAGCGGTGATCAGCGAGGGGCAGGTGAAGCTGAACTTCACGGACGTCGCCGGCTGTGACGAAGCCAAACAGGACCTCCAGGAAGTGGTGGACTTTCTGCGCCACCCCGAGCGCTACCACCAGCTCGGCGCCCGCATTCCCCACGGTCTGCTGCTCGTCGGTCCCCCCGGCTCTGGCAAAACCCTTCTCGCCAAGGCGGTCGCCGGTGAAGCGCGGGTACCGTACTTCTCCCTGTCCGGCTCAGACTTCGTCGAAATGTTCGTGGGCGTCGGCGCCGCCCGCGTACGCGACCTGTTCGAACAGGCCCGCAAACACGCACCCTGCATCGTCTTCATCGACGAGATCGACGCCGTGGGCCGCAAACGCGGCCTGAACGTCCAGGGCGGCAACGACGAACGCGAACAGACCCTCAACCAGCTGCTGGTGGAAATGGACGGCTTCGCCTCCGGACAGGAAGTCATCATCCTGGCCGCCACCAACCGCCCGGATGTCCTTGACGCCGCGCTGCTGCGTCCGGGACGCTTCGACCGTCAGGTGGTGGTCGACGCCCCCGACGTGCGGGGCCGCGAGATGATCCTGCGCATCCACGCCCGCAAGAAACCACTCGATCCGTCGGTGGATCTCTCGCTGATTGCCCGGCGCACCGCAGGCATGGTGGGGGCGGAACTGGAGAACCTGCTCAACGAGGCGGCCCTGCTGGCGGCGCGGGCGGGGCGGACGCGGATTGTGGGACGGGATGTGGACGAGGCCCGAGACCGGGTGCTGATGGGTCCCGAGCGCCGCAGCATGGTGGTCAGAGAAGCCGACCGTAAGGTTACCGCCTACCACGAGGTCGGTCACGCCCTCGCCGCCCAGTTATTGCCGCATGCCAACCGGGTGGCCAAACTGACGGTGGTTCCGCGTGGACGGGCCGCCGGCTACATGATGCCGGACGCCGACGACCGTCTGCACGTCACGCGCCCTGCCCTGGAAGACATGATTGCTGTGGCCCTGGCCGGGCGCGCCGCCGAGGACGTGGTTTACGGGGAAATCACCACCGGCGCCCAGAACGACTTTCAGCAGGCGACCGCCCTGGCCCGCCGGATGGTCACCGAATGGGGTATGAGCGCGCGCATTGGCAAGGTCGCCCTCGCCACTGAACAGGGCCGTGACCTGGGAGGCATGAGCCAATCGCTGCCCATCAGCGAGGCCACCGCGCAGGCAGTGGACGCGGAGGTACGTTCGCTGATCGACGCGGCCTACACCCGGGCCGTCACCCTGGTGCGCGAGCACCTGCCACAGGTCCACGAGGTGGTCAAAGTGCTGCTGCGCCTCGAAACCCTCAGCGGAGAGGAATTTGCCACACTTCTGGCGGGGGGCACGCTCGACGAACCTGTTCAGGAGCCGCTGGTGGCCTCTCCTCTGCCTGCCTGACGGTCAGGACTTGTCGTCCTCAGCGTCGCGCGTCAGGCTGGGTTTGACAGGTGCCTGCGTCCGCTCCTGCTCAGTCAGCGGCGTCGGCGTAGTGCTGATCAGACCCGGTGCCGGCGCGGACGGTGGCGTCTGCACGGACGGCTGCGTTTCGCGGGGCTGATCGTCACGTGTCAGCTTGATTTCAATGGGTCCGCCGGCAAAATTCAAACTGCGCTGCGGGAACGGGATTTCGATGCCTGCCTGATCCATAGCAATCTTGATCCGCCGGTTGAACTCCCGGCCCACTGCGTACTGGCTCTTGGGCTGCACCTTGAACAGGGCCCTTAAGGTCACGCCATCAGGGGTGAGCTGGGTGACACCCTGGATATCGGGCTCTTCCAGGAAATAGCCCTTCCACTCGTCGTCAGTGGCCAGTTCCTGGCTCACGGCCTTCAGGACCCGCAGGGCGTCGTTGATGTTGGCGTGGTAGGTCACGTCTACTGTCGCGACCACCCTCGACCAGTCCTTGCTGCTCACACTCACCGTGGCGATCTGCCCGTTGGGAATGATGTGAACCGTGCCGTCCAGGCCGCGCAGGGCTGTCATCCGCAGGTTCAGTTTCTCCACGCTGCCGCTCAGCAGTCCGGTGTTTACGGTGATGACGTCGCCCACGCCGTACTGGTCTTCAAGCAGAATAAAAAATCCCGTAAACACGTCCTTGACCAGACTCTGGGCGCCAAAACCCACGGCGATGCCCAGCACCGAGACCCCGGCCAGCAGGCTTGTGGCGTTCACGCCGAGGGACTGCAGCCCCGCAATCAGGCCGACAATCACGATCACTACCTTGAGGGTGCTGTCCACCACGCCTTTGAGGGTCTGCACGCGGACTGTGCGGCGGTTGAACTCATCGTCACTGCCCTGGACGATGCGTCCGCTGAGCGCACCCACCAAGTTCCACGCGATCAGCGCCAGCGCCAGAATCACCAGGGTCTGTCCCGCGCTGTGCCGGAACCACGACTGGATGTCCTGGCCAAGTTCAAACAGCAGTGGTACGTCCGGCAGATATACGACATTGGTGGCAATGGCCAGCCAGCCGATGATGACCAGCAGCCGCCAGATCCATTGCAGGGCCGTGCGCAGCGACCGGTTGATGTGAGGCTCCAGATGGCGCAGCAGAATGCGGCCAAAACGGTACAGGGCGTAGGCAACTGTCAGGGTCAGGGCCAGCCCCACCCAGACCTGAGGTTTTTGCAGTTGAAAGGTCAGCGTATCAAGCATCCTCGGTGCCTCCGGGGGAAGGTGCGCAAGTCCGGCGGACTGCGCGAACAGGAACGGGAAAAAAGCCAAGGCTTCCTGTCAGAAGCCAGCGGCTGGATCAGGTTTCAGGAGCGCTCTGCACCGAACGCCGCTTCCAGCCGCGGGATCAGGTTCGATTCATGTGCGCGGGCGGCGCGCAGCACAGCATTCTTCACGGCGCGCGCGTCAGCGCTGCCGTGACCGATAAAGGTCAGCCCACGCACCCCGATCAGGATGCTCGCCCCATAGGTACTGGGGTCCAGGCGTTCGGCCAGACCACGCAGGGAACCGCGCACGAGCAGTGCGCCCAGCTTGCTTTGCAGACTGCTGGTCAGGGCTTCCTTGACCCAGCCCAGCAGCACCCGAGCCTCGCCCTCGGCAAGTTTCAGAACCACATTGCCGGTAAAGCCGTCCGTAACCACAATGTCGGTGGTGGCCTTGAAAATATCGTTGCCTTCTACATTGCCATAGAAATTCACACCCTGGCCATGCAGCGCACGCAGCAGCGCGTGGGCTTCAAGAACCAGAGCACTGCCCTTGTGGTCTTCCTCGCCAATACTGAGCAGGCCAACCGTAGGGTCCTCTCGGTCCTCGAGCACTTTCAGGTACACCGTCGCCAGACGGGCCCACTGCGCCAGATACGCAGCTTTCACGTCGGCATTGGCTCCCACGTCCAGCAGGGTGGTAAAGCCGCCCCGGGCCGGCAGATGGGTCAGGATCGCCGGCCGATCAACCCCCCGGATCCGCCCCAGGGTCAGCAGCGCGCTGGCCATGGTCGCCCCGCTATGGCCCATGCTGACGGCGGCGGCCGCTTTGCCGTCCTTGACCAGACGGGTGCAGATGTTGATGCTGGCTCCGGTCCGCCCGCGTACATCGCTGGCGTGTTCGTCCATCCCAATCACATCAGTGGCGTCTACGACGTCAATAGGCAGGCTGCTGCTGCCAGAGTGTTTGCCCAGTTCGGCGTGCAGCGCCACCCGGTCGCCGACCAGCAGCACGCTGACTCCAGCGCGGGCCGCCTGCACAGCGCCGTCCACATTGGGCTCCGCGCCGTGATCACCGCCCATGGCGTCGAGCGCAATCGGCAGCGCCGTTGGCAACGGCGCTCCCGTCCTAGCGGTCATCCGTGTCACTCAGAGGAGCCGTGACGTAGAAAGGCCGGCTGTCCGCCGGGCGGTCGTGACCCCGCTGCTCGCTGGGCAGGCGGTAACCAGGGCGCTCGACATGCACGCGGATGTCCTTGAAATCCACGTACTCATCGGCGGCGTTGCGCAGCTCATAGCTGGTCATCTCAGCAATGCTGGCCACCACTACCCGCTTGCCACGGGCCCGCAACACCTCTACCGGGCGCTCGAAGTCGCCGTCACCAGTAAGCAGTACCGCTGTGTCGTACCGGTCGGCGGTGGTCAGCAGATCGGTCACGATCTCCACGTCCAGGTTGGCGCGGCGCGAGGTGTCGCCATGCTCGTCGGTACTTTCCCGGAGAGGGCGGGTACGTACGGTGTAGCCCATGTAGGTCAGGGCATCTGTAAAACGCTTCTGCTTGTCGTCAATCGGCATCGGAACAGCCGTGTAGTAAAAAGCGTTGTACAAGCGGCCCTGCGCAGCGAAGTGCTCCAGAATCTTGCGGTGGTCGAAATTCCAACCCAACCGCTTGGCTGCCGCGTACACGTTGGCGCCGTCAATAAACAGTGCAATACGTTCCATCCTGATAGGTCCCCCTGTCAATGTCAGTCTGTGCCTTCCGGTTTCAGACAGTTGCTCTACAGGATACCGGACCCGTCCGGCAGAGGCAGCACCGGCCGCAATGAGGAGTCGTGCAACGCCTCCCAGACTTCCTGGCGCAGTGCGGCAAGGTCCACGCCCCGGGTGCGGGCTGCGTAGCCTGGCGGCAGCTGTTCCAGGTGTTTCACGGCCTTGTGGTAATTACGGTGGGTCAGGCTGCCATGAACCCAGCGTTTGTGCAGCGCAGCGGCAAGCAGAATCACACCCTGCAGGAAGTGGCGCTCGGGGCCTGTCGACTGTAACCAGAGCGGCTCCCAGGCTTCGTGTGCCTCCCACCAGTGCCCGGCATTGAAGAGCGTCACGCCCGAGGCCCAGAGGTCCTGGCCGCCGCGCGTGGCAGAGTCGGAAGTCACGCTGCTCAGGGTAACCCCCGCACCTTCCAATGAATACGCCGTTAGGTGGGCCCCATGCAGGACGTAAGCACCGCGGCGTATATTCGTGGCATGAAACCAGTGGAACTTACCGACACCAACTTCACCAGTGAAATCGAACAGGGCCTGACCCTGGTAGATTTCTGGGCACCCTGGTGTGGACCCTGCCGCATCATTGCGCCGGTGATTGAGGAACTGGCCGGGCAGTACGAAGGCCGGGTCAAGATTGGCAAGGTCAACGTGGACGACAACCCCGTGACCCAGGGCCAGTACCGCGTCATGAGCATCCCCACCCTGATCCTGTTCAAAGACGGTCAGCCGGTCGAAGGTGTGGTGGGCGCACAACCCAAGCGTGCATTTGAAAGCCTGCTCGACAAGCATCTCGGCGTGGCAGCCAACTAAAGCCAGCGTCCGGCCTAGTCCGGCACCCGCCGCCTCTAGGGGCCGCGGGTGCTTTTGCGCCGTGTCTTACAGCCGCACAAAATCCGGGGGGGTCCAGGCGTGCATGGCTTCCGAAAGCAGCATCTCACCGTCCGGCCAGTCTCCATGCCCGCTCTCGGTATTGATGTGGCCGGCCTCCCCTGCGGTCATAAACTCAGCCTCCCAGGCCTGAGCAAAGAACTCTGCACGTTCGAAGCCGGCGTACGGGTCGTTTTCACTGGCAATGACCAGCGCAGGAAACGGCAACGGAGAAAGCGGCACAGGTGCCATCTGGCACACCGCCGGGTATAGGGCAGGCATGTCGGCCTGCTCGGCGTCGGTGGGTCCGACCAGTAGTGCACCCCGCACCCGTAGATGACCGCCGTACAGCTCGGCCCAGTGCACGATGGTCAGTACGCCGCAGGAGTGGCCCACCAGAATGAGGTCGCCTGGTGTGGCTTCAATCACCTGCTGAAGCCGCGCTGACCAACCCTGCGGCGTGGGATTTTCCGGGTCATCGTGGCGAACTCTGGACGCACCGAACTTCTGCTCCCAGAGGGTCTGCCAGTGGTCGGGGCCGCTGTCACCCAGGCCAGGGACGATTACGAGTTTCGGGGTCATGGGCTCAGGGTACACAAGAAAAACTCCCGCCGGAGCGGGAGCTTTCTGTATTTGTCTGGATTCAGACGAGTTCGATCAGGGCCATGGTGACGCCGTCACCGCGGCGGGTGCCCACGCGCAGGATGCGGGTGTAGCCACCGGGACGCTCGGCGTACTTGGGGGCCACTTCGTCCATGACCTTCCGCACGACAGCGTTGTCGTGGATGTCCTGGGCGACAAGGCGGCGGGCATGCAGATCGCCGCCCTTGGCAGTGGTGATGATCTTCTCGACGTAAGGGCGCAGCTCCTTGGCTTTCGTGAGGGTCGTCTGGATACGGCCCTCGCGCAGCAGCGCCGTCGCCTGGGCACGGGCCAGGGCGGTACGGGCACTGCTGTTGCGGTTGAGCTTGCGACCGGCTTTACCGTGACGCATGGGTGTTCTCCTTGGGGTTCAAGCCCTGGGGCTTGGGGGCGGTTGCCTTCATTCGCTGTGCGCCTGCCGGATACTGCGCCGTCAGCCGCTCTCTTAAAGACAACCTTGTTCGGTTCCTCGCTTCGCTCCGGTGGCCTGCGCCACCTGGCTGCTCAGTCGCGCAGAGCCAGCCCAAACTGGGCCAGTTGCTGCTTGATCTCGTCGAGGCTGCGCTCGCCGATCCCCGGGACCTTTTTGAGGTCGCGGTCGGACAGGGCGCACAGGGCGTCCACGCTGTCGATGCCTTCTTCCTTGAGGGAATGCAGCACGCGGGTGGTCAGACCCAGACCCTCGAGGGTCACGCGGGGCGAGTCGAGTTCGGCGGGGTAATCGCCGGGGTTCAGGTTGACGCTGCCGCTGGTGGGAGGCAGGTCGTACACGTTATGCGCCGGTACGGGCGTAGGCGTGTAGACCGGCGCCACGTCACTGACGAGGGCGGGCAGGGCTTCCACGTTCCCGAAGACAGTCAGCTCGTCACGAAGGATCTCGACAGACTTGTCGAGGGCGTCCTGCGGGCCGGTGCTGCCGTCGGTCCAGACGCGCAGGATCAGGCGGTCCAGGTCGGTCTGCTGACCCACGCGGGTATTTTCCACGTGGTAGGCCACACGGCGAACCGGGCTGAACACTGCGTCCACCGGGATCGAGTTGATGCGGTCCTTGGTGGCGTGCTTATCGGCGGGCACGTAGCCTTCGCCTTCTTCAACGCGCACTTCCATCACCAGTTTGCCGTCTTCGGCAAGGGTGGCGATGGTCAGGTCCGGGTTGACGATCTCCGCGTCACTGGGGACCTCAAAGGCACTGGCCTTCACGACACCTTCGCCCTGCGCACGCAGGGTCAGGGTCTTGGGACCACTCGTGTGAAACCTCACCACGAGTTCCTTGAGGTTCAGGATCAGCTGGATAACATCTTCCTTAACGCCAGGGATGGTTGAAAACTCGTGCAGAACATCCTCGATGTACACGCTGGTTACAGCCGTACCGGGGATCGAGGACATCAGGATGCGCCGGATGGGGTTCCCGATGGTGACGCCGTAACCGCGCGTGAGCGGCTCCAGGACGAACTCGCCGTAATTGCCGTCCACGCGGGCTTTGAGTTGGGGGCGCTTTTGATCCACTGGGGCCTCCTGATTTAGCGCGAGTAGTACTCGATGATGAAGTTCTCGTTAATAGGCAGGGCGAGGTCTTCACGCGCGGGGAGGCGGGAGAAGGTGCCCTTGAAGTTCTCGACATCCAGTTCGACCCAGGGGCTCACGCGGCGGCGCTTCTGCGCTTCCATGTTTTCCTGAACGAAGCCCATCTGACGGCTGCCTTCGAAGACGCTGATCTCGTCGCCGATCTTGACGCGGTAGCTGGGGATGTCGACTTTCTTGCCGTTCACGAGAATGTGGCCGTGGCCCACGAACTGACGGGCCTGACGGCGAGTGCTGGCAAAGCCCATACGGAACACGACGTTATCCAGGCGGCGTTCCAGCAGCTGCAGGAACACGGTGCCGGTCACGCCAGGAACGCTGGCCGCTTCCTCGAAGAGGTTGCGGAACTGCTTTTCGCCCATGCCGTACAGACGCGCGAGCTTCTGCTTTTCACGCAGACGCACGCTGTAGTCGCTGGGACGGCCGCGGCCACGGCGCTGACCGTGCTGGCCAGGCGCGTAGGGGCGCTTGTCGAGATACTTCTGGACTTTTTCAGTCTCCGCGAGGTTGATGCCTTCGCGGCGGCTGAGCTTGGTAATGGAACCACGGAAACGACCCATGTCTTAACTCTCCTGTGCGGCCAGGGAACCCGAGGCTCCTTCTGGCCGGGTCTGCGGCCCTCTGGTGCCCGCTTCCTCGCCGGTGGTGCGGCTTTTGCACACAGGTGTGCAGCGGAAACGGGGCAGGTGGGCGCGCGCGTGCGCTTTAGGCGCGGAACTTCTTCTTGGGGCGGCAGCCGTTGTGAGGCACGGGGGTGTCGTCCATGATGGACTTCACTTCGATGCCCGAGGCCTGAATCGCGCGGATGGCCTGCTCGCGGCCGGAGCCCGAGCCACGCACAATCACGTCAACGATGTTCATGCCGAAGGTCTGCTGCGCCTTTTTCACGGCGTCAGCGGCGGCCAGCTGAGCAGCGTAGGGGGTACCCTTCTTGCTGCCCTTGTAGCCGATGGTCCCGCCACTGCTCCAGGCGACAGAGTTGCCGTCCAGGTCGGTGATGGTAACGATGGTGTTGTTGTAGCTCGCATGCACGTACGCGCGGCCGGCGCTGATGTTGCGGCGGGCGCGACGGGGTGCCTTGCCTTTGGTGGGTTTCGCCATGGCTTACTTCCTCGTCGCCTTTTTCTTCCCGGCAACGGTCTTTTTCGGGCCTTTGCGGGTGCGGGCGTTGGTCTTGGTGCGCTGACCACGCACGGGCAGACCGCGGCGGTGACGCAGGCCGCGGTAGGCGCCGATGTCCATCAGACGCTTGATGTTCTGGCCGACTTCACTGCGCAGATCGCCTTCGACCTTGAAGGTCTTCTCGATGGCGTCACGCAGGGTGCTCTGTTCCGCTTCGGTCAGGTTCTTGACGCGGGTATCGGCACTGATGCCGGTCTGCGCCAGAACTTCCTTGCTGCGGGTCAGGCCAATGCCGTAGATGTAGGTGAGCGCAATTTCAATGCGCTTTTCGCGGGGCAGGTCAACACCAGCTACACGTGCCATGCTTAACCCTGCCTCTGCTTGTGCTTGACGTTGGAGCAAATGACCAGCACGCGCCCATGGCGGCGGATCACTTTGCAGTTGTCGCACATCTTTTTGACACTGCTACGAACTTTCATTGCTTCCTCCTCGCGCCGCCGCACCAATCATGGTGCTTTTCGAGCAGCGCTCGACCCCCCTCCCACCTTGGCGGGTGGGGAATCTGTTGGGTACCTCTGCCTGGCCGTTACTTGCGGTAGACGATGCGCCCTCGAGTGGTGTCGTAGGGGCTGATTTCCAGAACCACGCGGTCTCCCGGCAGAATGCGGATGTAGTGAATACGCATCTTGCCGCTGATGTAAGCCAGGATGTCATGCCCGGTGTCGAGCTTCACACGGAACGTGGTGTTTGGCAGTGCCTCTTCAACCACGCCCTCTGCCCGCACAGTGTCGGACTCTTCCTTCTTACGCTTTTCCCGCTGTTCCGGCATCTTTCGTCTCGCCACGCAACCTCCAGGCCTGATACAAGCCAAACGTAAAGGTATCATGGCTCTGGACCGCAGAGCAAGACACGGCAGACAGTTCGTCCGTAGGGCACCTTCCTTCTTTTTGCGTCCATCTATTGAGGACAAAAACAGGGCCTGCTCTGGGTTCTAAAAGCTCTGCAGGGCAGAAGCGGGCCTACATCATTGCTCGTGTCCTGCTGACCCCCGAACCACCAGCCCCTGTTCGCCCGCCCAGGCCGCAACATCATCGCCCCGGATGGCTGCGGCCATCAGCGCCGGGAAGTGGTCGGGCGTGCAGGCAAAGGCGGGAATCTGCAGCTGAGCAAAGGCGCGGGCCACCCGGTGGTCGTAACTGGGTGAGCCGTCATCGGACAGCGCCAGCAGGGCAATCATGTGGACACCGGCGTCCTTGAGGCTCCGGGCCCGGGCGAGCATCTCCCGCTCGTTCCCGCCTTCATACAAGTCCGAGATCAGCACCAGGATGGTCTGCTCCGGGCGCCGGATCACGCCCTGGCAGTACGCCAGCGCACGGTTGATGTCGGTCCCGCCGCCCAGCTGAACGCCGTAGAGCAGGTCAACGGGATCTTCCAGGTGCTCGGAGAGATCCACCACTTCGGTATCGAACGCCACGACCCGCGTGGCCACCGCCGGCATTGACGACAAGACGGCTCCGAAGACACCGGCATACACGACACTGGAGGCCATGCTGCCCGACTGGTCCAGGCACAGCACGATGTCGCGCAGGCTGCGCCGCTTGCGCCCCATACCGACCAGACGCTCAGGAATGATCGTCTGCCGGTCCGGCAGGTAGTTCTTGAGGTTGACCCGGATGGTCCGGTCCCAGTCGATCTCGCTGGGGCGGGGTCTGAAATTGCGCTGGGCGCGGTTCAGACTGCCGCTGACCGCTGCTCGCGTGGGCTCCTCAAGGCGCCGGGTCAGATCGTCTACCACCCGGCGAACCACTCCACGCGCTGCGTCCTTGGCCGCCGCAGGCATGACCCCCTTGAGGCTGAGCAGCGTGCCTACCAGATGCACGTCCGGCTCCACGTGCTCAAGCATTTCCGGCTCGAACAGCAGCCGCGTGAGGTCCAGGCGCTCGATGGCGTCGGCCTGCATGACCCTCACCACGCTGGCCGGGAAGAACTCCCGCAAATCCGCGAGCCAGCGGGCCACCCTGGGCGCGCTGGAACCCAGACCGGCACGCCGCGAGCCCGTCTCGGCGTCGTACAGCCCGCTGAGGGCGTCGTCCATCCGCTGGTCCTCGATGGTCAGTGCGACGCCTTCGCCAGCACCACTCAGACCGTCAGCCTCGCCCCCCCCCAGCACCAGACGCCAGCGGCGCCGGGCTTCATCATTCATAGCCGTCATGAACCCACCCCCAGCATCCGTGCGACCACCGGCACGACACGCAGACCCCGTTCCTCGCTGAAGGCGTACGGTGCGGCCTGTACTGAACTGCCGCCTGTACGCAGCGCTTCCCCAATGGCGCGGCGCTCAGCTTTCTCGAAACGGCTGAACACCCGGCGCAGCAGCGGCAGCACCTCCTGAAACACCTGCGCGTCCAGGCTGGTCAGCCACCCGTCCAGCAGCGAGAGCAGGACACGGTCATGGGTCAGCAGAATCCCACTCTGTCCCAGAAACCCGTCCAGCCAGGCCGTCACCGCCTGTGGCGGCTGAGCATGAGCCAGGGCCAGCTGCATGTGCCGCTCGACCGTGGAGGCCTCCAGCTCTCCGCCGTCCCGCAGCCGCCGCACGGCGTCTCCTGCCAGCAGGGGCGGAATATCCTCCCGGGCCGCCAGTTCATGCAGAGCCGCGTACCACTCGCTCAGGGCTTCGGGATCATCCAGCAGGCGCACGGCTGCGTCGGCTTCCTGCACCGCAGTGCGTAGCTCGGTCGCTGCGTCGTCGGCCAGACCCGTGGCGGTGGCAGGAAGCCCCACACTGGCCCGTGTCAGCAGGGCGCGGAAGGTGCCGGTGGCTTTGAGGTCACCGGTGACCCGGCCACGCACATCGCCGTAGCGGGCCAGCCGGGCCAGAGGCGGCAAAGCTGCAAGCATCTCTCCCACGTCTGCGCTGACTGCTGCGCGGGCGTCCAGGGCCGTCAATGCCGGGGGCAGGGCACCCGGGAGGTCGGCATACCGCACCGACTCCAGAAGGACTGTCAGCTCACCCAGAGTCGCGGCCTCCCTGGCACGGTTCACGGCGTGAGCTGTGGCGGCCGACTCCACCGTCTGGCCCCAGCGGCTGGCTTCAACCAGCCGGACACTGAATTCCGGCGCCCACTCCAGTGCCCAGGCTTCCTTGAAGGTGCCGCGTCCACCGCTGTAGCGCACCTGTGCCCAGGGCACTCCCAGCAGGTTCAGGCGGTGAAACAGGGCGCTGCGGGCCAGATCGTGATCCTCGCGCAGGTCCAGCGTCAGGTCCAGGCGGTCCGGCTGCACTTTCAGCCGCAGCCGCTTCTGCTGCCGGGCCAGATCCTGAGCCAGGGGCACACTTGGCGTGTCGTCAGGAACCCGGCCCAGGGTCTCCCCCACCACCAGTTGCCGCTCGATGAGGCGCAAAGGCAGGTCACTGTCCCAGCCGAAGACGCTCATGGCCGCCTCGTTCAGCTCGTCCAGCCCCGGAAGGCGCCGGCCACGCAGCGCCGCCAGGGTACCCGCCAGCCGGGTCGCTTCGATCACGCCGGCACTGCTGGCATCCAGCCGCTCGGCACGCAGCAACCGGCCCACCCGGGCAAACCAGCGTTCGGTCACGTGTTCAGGAGAGGTAAAGAGATGATGGTAGTAACCGGGGGACCGCACGCCCGCGCCGTAGCCACTGTGCACCGAGAGCCTCCCGTGGGTCCAGGGCACCCAGGTCAGACTGACTTTAGCCTTGGGAAGCCCCTTGAGCAGCGCAACGTCATCTTTGGCCCGGAACGCGGCCAGGTCCAGCGCTGGAGCGTGCCAGGCGCCGCAGACTACCGCCACCCTCCGGAAACCCTCCTTTTGCACTGCACGCAGGGTCTGGCGCATGAAGGCCTCGCGCTGCGCTTCTGTTCCCGAGGCCACTGGCGCGTCTTCCCGGACTGCCTGCATGGCCTCAAGCACCGCACCGAAAACCTCAAAATCGTCGCCGCGCGCCTCCACCAGCGTTTCCCACCAGCGCTCGAAGTCGGTATGTCCGGCAGCTTCGGCCAGCAGGCGCAGGGGGTCGGTGTGCAGGTCATCCCCCTCTTCCGGCGTCCTCTCCTGGGCCAGGGTCGTGCTGGCGGGGAGATCCATGAAGCGCGCGGAAACGCCAGCCGCAGCTGCCCAGCGGAACGCCACGTACTCCGGGCTGAACGACGCGAACGGCCAGAAGGACGCCCTGGAGGGGTCTTCATTGACATAGCCCAGAAGCGCTACAGGAGGCTGCAGGTCCGGGTCGGTCAAGAACGGCAGAACAGAGTCGGCATCAGCAGGTCCTTCCACCAGCACCAGGTCCGGCTGAAGCTGCTTCAGGGCATGCTCCAGGCTGCGCGCACTGCCCGGCCCGTGATGCCGGATGGGAAACAGGGTGACCTCACTCATGGGCAGGCCTCAGCTCACCGCCCGGCACGCCTTGTAAAACGCCTTCCAGTCGTCACGTTTGCGGGCCACCGTCTCCAGGTACTCGCGCCAGATCACGCCGTCCTGCACAGGGTCTTTGACCACCGCGCCTACCAGGCTGGCGGCTGTGTCGTGTGCTCCAAGCTCCCCGTTTCCGAAATGCGCCGCGAGGCTCAGCCCCTGGTTGACCACACTGATCGCCTCAGCCGTGCTGAGGCTGCCGCTGGGACTCTTGAGCTTGGTTTTGCCGTCCTCGGTCACCCCGGCACGCAGTTCACGGAAGACCGTCACGATACGGCGCACCTCTTCCAGCGCAGGCGGCGCAGCTGGAATCTGCAGGGAGGCAGCCAGCTGGCTTACCCGCTGAACCACGATGCTGACCTCGTCGTCCAGGGTGTCGGGCACCGGCAGAACCACCGTGTTGAACCGGCGTTTCAGGGCGCTGGACAGTTCGTTGACGCCCTTGTCGCGGTTGTTGGCCGTGGCGATCAGGTTGAAGCCGCGCACCGCCTGCACTTCCGTGTTCAGTTCCGGGACCGGCAGGGTCTTTTCGGACAGCACCGTAATCAACGTGTCCTGCACGTCGCTCTGCACGCGGGTCAGCTCTTCCAGGCGGGCAATCTTGCCGTCCCGCATGGCGCGCAGGACCGGGCTTTCCACCAGTGCGGCCGGGCTGGGTCCCTCGGCAAGCAGACGCGCGTAGTTCCAGCCGTAACGGATGCTTTCCTCACTGGTGCCCGCGGTGCCCTGAACCAGCAGGGTGCTGTCACCGGAAATTGCAGCCGCCAGGTGCTCGCTGACCCAGCTCTTTGCAGTTCCCGGCACCCCGATCAGCAGCAGGGCGCGGTCGGTGGCCAGGGTCGCTACGGCAATTTCCATCAGTCGCCGCTCACCGATGTACTTGGGAGAAATCGGGGTGCCGTCACCGGCCTGCCCACCCAGCAGATACGTCAGCACTGCCTGGGGGCTGAGGTTCCAGCAGGGCGGGCGCGGGCGGTCATCGTGTGCGGCAAGGGCAGCCAGTTCGTGGGCATAGGCCTGTTCGGCATGCTGGCGCTGGACATCAGGGCGAGGCGGGGTGGGGACAGCGTGAGTCATGACTTAGCTCCTTGCTGAAAGTCAGCGTGCATCTGGGCACGCAGGCTGAGGGTGCCCAGCAACTCGCTCAGGGCACGGTGAGCAATCTCCGGGGCAGTATCGGGGAGGGGGTCGGGGGCAGGAACCGAAGGGTCTGCGCACAATGAGGTCAGGGAAAGAAGTTGCTGCCAGAACCTGTCCCAGGCGGAGTAGGAGCTCAGGTCGTTCAGGCGGTCACGCAGGGCGCGGATCACGTCGCGGCTCAGCTCAGCAGGCCAGGGACTGGGAAGCGCTTCAAGCAGGTGGTACGCCTTATCAGCCCGGCGACCCGCCAGTGCCAGTCTGAGCTCGGCATACAGGGCAGTCACGGGTCCCAGGCGCAGCAGGCCAGGTTCATGTGGAAAGTGCGGCAGCAGGGCCTGTGCAGTGGGGCGGTGCCGGGCCACCATCGTGCGGGCCGCCAGGGTATCCAGAGCGTCAAGCTGACTTGCCATCCCGACCAGTTGCGTGGGTGACAGGTTCAGCACGTCCAGGAGAGCCTGGGGATGGGCCGCGCCCAGCAGTGCCCGCAGCAGCGAGATGCCACTGTGGGGATCACGCCGGGCCGCGTCCACCAGCCCGTCACGCTTCAGGTCTGTATCCGGCGTGGACACAGAAGGCACAGCAACATCTTCCCCTGCCGCCAGACGAGAGCCCAGGTCACCTGGCAGCAGGGCCTGTGCCTGCGCCGCATAACGGCGGTTCAACGCACTGCGCGGCCACAACCGCAACACTTCACGGGCCAGATGCGCCACATCAGTGCTGCGGTCATTCAGCGCATCTTCGAGCAGGGACTCAAGCACCTCGTCCTCTGGCTCCAGGGTGTCGAGCAGAGCCGAGAGCAGACGCCGGCGGGTCCCGGCGCGCTCCGCAGCAAAGTGGACGCGCAGCAGTTCCCGCGCAATCTCAGGATCCCTGGCGCGCCATGTGCGGAAGATGCCCTCACGCCCGGCCTCGCTGGCCTCGTCCCAGGCATCCGGGTCAGGGCCCGCCGTGGTCTTGCCCCCCGCCAGAAATCGCCAGTCGGGGTTAAAGGCCGCCAGCCAGACTCCACGTTCGCTCAGCACCGGGCGCAGCTGCTCCCGCAGGGTGGTGTCCTGCCGCGCCCTATCAAGCAGTTCAGGCAGTGAGGCCGGCGGCACGTGCCAGCCAGCAGCCGCACAGAGTTGCAGCCATTCCGCCAGCAGGGGCGTACCCACGACCAGGGAAAGGTGCCGCGCGGCGCACGCCGGGGCTTCAGGCCGGGTCTCTTCCGGGGCCGTGGGTGGCAACTCTGTGGCTGCGCGGTCCACGGCCCGGCCAGCCAGCCGGACGCTAGCCGCCAGCGAAGCGCGGGAGAGCAGCATCTGTTCCGGCGTGCCCGGCAATGTGTTCAGAAGTCCGGCCAGGGGCGAACCTTCATGGACAGGCAGGGACGCACGTGAGGTTCCCACCAGCGCACAGGCCAGCAGAGCGTCAAAGTCGTTCATGCCTGCTCCTCCCGGCCGCGCAGCGGCGTCAGCCCGGTGGGTTCCAGCAGACTAAGCGGTGTAAAGCCCGCGCCGTCCCACTCTCCGAAGATGGTTACGGGCCCGCCAGCACTGCGGGCAAGCATCCCCAGCAGCAGGCGCTCGTCACCCATCAGCGGCAGCGCCTGCCCGTGTTCATCTCCTACCTGCCAGCCCGGCAGGAGCCTGACCGGACCCACAAGGTGGGCCGTACGCTCCCGCCAGGGATTCAGTGCCAGCGCCTGAGCGTGGGTGTCGAGCAGGATTTCCAGCGTGATGCCCACCCCCACTGTCACTGGCTCGACACCCCTGACCTCGCCCCGGATGACTGCACGCTGAGGTGCGGCAGACGGCACAAAACACACCTCTGCCTGTACGCTCTGTCCCACCGGAAGCCCAGGCGGGAGGGGACGCCCGGCCACAGCAAAATCCAGCAGCAGGGCGCTGCGTTCTCCCCGTCGCAGCCAGGTGCGCCGGGTGGTCAGGTTATCTTCATCTCTGAGCGTGATCTGTCCCAGCACCTCCCAGCAAGCTGCTGCCGAGACACTCAGGTCTGCTTGGTTCAACGGAAATCCCAGAGCGGCACGCAGATCAGCCTGCTGATTCGAATCCAGAGCCTCCCGCCGGGTCCAGGCCTCGCAGAGCAGGTGCAGCAATGACAGATGGGTCAGCAGCGCCGCCGGATCATCCAGCAGTTCAGGAACACGGCGCACCTGCCGAGCGGCACCTGGAGCCTGAGCGTCCACCAGACGCGCTGCCTGAGTATCCCAGTCGGTGTAGGGGCGGACCCTGGCCTGAGCCAGACCGTCACGCACCAGATCCTGCAAAAAGATATCCAGCCCAGCCAGCCCCGCAGTAACCTTCCGTTCGCGAGCCGCACGCCGCCTGGCCTGGGCCGCAGGGTCAGCGTCCTTTGTGGCCGTGGCCGAAGGCACTCCTTTCTGACCAGCGCGCTCCTGACGGCCATGAAGCCAGGTCTGGATACTTTCAGGGGCAGGTTCCGTACCGAAACTGTCCGCGTAAGAGACGGACAGTAGCAGCAGCGCCAGCGCATGCTTACAGGGAAATTTGCGGCTGGGGCAACTGCATTTACTCACCAGTCCGTCCAGGTCGACAGCAGTCAGATACGGAGTCTTGCCACTTCCCTGACACCGGCCCCACACGACGCCGCCGGGCAAATTGAGCTCTGGCCAACGCGCCGGCGTAGCCAGACTGCGGGCGCTCGCTCCACTGCCGCTATCGGATGCAAGAGCAAGAATACTGTCGGAAGTCAAAGCCATCGTAGAAACCTCTGAGTGAATTACGCTTTGAACGTAATTGTAGCAGAGTTACACTGTGATCGCAACTCCAAATGCTGGAAAGAGATCTGGGGCAAAAAGGGAACGGGAGGCCTGTAACTTCAGGCCTCCCGCAGCTCGGTGCTGTAGCACTACAGCTTTACTGCATCCCCTTCAGAATCCGGTCGTAGACCTCATCCAGGCTGCCTACTCCATTGACCGTATACAGCTGGCCGCGTCCCGCGTAGTAGTCGATCAGCGGCTGAGTCTGCTCGCGGTAGACCTGCTGACGCCGGCGGGCGGTCTCTTCATTGTCGTCGCTGCGAACAGCCTCGCCGCGCGCCTGAGCCTGATTGCCACGCTCCACGATCCGGTCAATCAGGACCTGATCCGGCACTTCGAGCAGTGGAACGGCCGTCACCGGGGCGCCGAGGTCTTCAAGCAGCGCGTCAAGCGCTTCAGCCTGCGCGCCGGTCCGGGGGAATCCGTCAAAGATCACGCGTACAGGCCTCATGCCCGCCAGCTTGTCGCGGATCAGTGCGATCAGGATCTCGTCGGGAACGAGGTGACCTGCGTCCAAGATGGGTTTGACCTGCTGGCCCAGCTCAGTACCGCGCGCTACATGATCGCGCAGAATATCTCCTGTACTGATCTTGGTCAGTGACTGCTCTTGGGCCAGTCGTTCGGCCTGCGTGCCTTTACCGGCCCCAGGCGGGCCCAGGAAGATCACAACCTTGTTTTCCGTTTGCGTCAAGTTAGCGCTCCTTTGACTGGTCTTATGGCATCCGTCGCGCGGGATTCCCGGCTGGAACACACCTGTCTGAATGCCTGCCCACATTCATGTTTCTACACCCTAGAGGCGACTTTTGGGCCTCGGCACAGGTGTCATGTTCATGACCCTGCAGACCCCCGACAGTGAAGCTACAGCATAGGACGTTGCGGCCTGTCTGACACAGCGCATGCTCAGATGTTCCTCTGGTGGTGACCCAATACAGATAAGGAGCTGGGGCCCCCCGCCAGTGTGCGGGAGGCCCCAGGAATCCTTAGCTTTTTCAGTTGTTCAGGCGGCTGCGAATGCGGCCCTTGCTGATAAAGCCATCGTAACGGCGCACAGTAAGTTGCGCTTCGAGCTGCTTGAGAGTCTCCAGCGCGACCCCCACGATAATGAGCAGGCCGGTGCCAGAGAACTGAAACGTGGTGATGCCAGTGGCGCGCTGAACGACCTGCGGGAAGATGGTCAGGACCACCAGGAAGACCGCACCCCACAAGCTCAGGCGACCGCTGATGCCTCCAAGGAACTCGGCAGTAGGCACGCCTGGACGGACGCCAGGAATGAACCCGCCTGCTTCCCGCAACTGCTCCGCAATACGCTTGGGGTCAAACTGCACGCTGTTGTACAGGTACGTAAAGCCGAAGATCAACGCAGCTTCCAGCGCGATGTACAACGGCGCACCAAACACCAAGTTCGACTGAATCCAGGCGTTGACTTCCGGAGCACGGGTTGCCGTGGCACTGGCGATCAGGTTAGGAAGAATCAACATGGCACTGGCGAAAATGACCGGAATTACACCAGCCTGGTTGACCTTGATGGGCAGCCAGGTGGCCTGACCGGCTCCGCGCGCCTGTCCGGCCGCTCCGCCCCGTGCACGCGCGTAGGTCACGGGTACACGGCGCTCGGCCTGATACACGTACACGATGCCCGCGATGGTCGCGATGATCACGGCGATAAAGGCCAGCAGCGGCATCAACTGGACCGCGTCAGTACGGAACAGTTCCGCGGTGTTGGCAATCTCGGTGGGGTACACCGCGATGATGCCAGCAGTAATGATCAGACTGATACCGTTTCCGACCCCCACTTCGGTGATCCGCTCGCCAATCCACATGGTGAAGGCAATACCTGCCACCTGGGTCAGCACCATCACGAGAATGGTGAACAGTCCCGGCTCCCAGCCCACCGCAATGAACGACGGGTTGCTGTTGATGTACAGCGAGAAGAACAGCGCCTGTAAGGTGCCAAGCCCAACCGCGGCGTAGCGGGTGAACTGGTTGATCTTCTTGCGACCTTCCTCGCCTTCCTTGGAGAGTTTTTCCAGGGCCGGGATGGTGGTGGTCATCAACTGGATCACGATGCTCGCCGTGATGTACGGCAGCACCCCCAGCGCAAAGATCGAGAACTGCGAAAGATTGCCGCCCGAGATCATGCTGATCAAGCCGAACAGGCCGCCCGAGTTCGCTTGACTCAGGGCGGCACTGTTCACGCCTGGGGTGGGAATAGCACTCCCCAGGCGATAGACGGCGAGCAGCAGCAGGGTGAAGACAATCTTCCGCCGAAGATCCGGGATCCGGAATGCGTCGCGGAAGGCGCGGAGCATTACTCCGCCTTCTGGGCGTCTTCGGTCTGGCTGTTGGGCAGGATGACCTTGCCCCCGGCAGCTTCCACGGCCTTGACGGCAGCGGCGCTGGCAGCGTCCACGTGCACAGTCACGGCGCGGGTCACTTCACCAGTGGCCAGCAGTTTCACCGGGCGGTTCTTGCGGCGGACCAGACCGGCGAGCTCAAGGGCTTCGCGGTTAAAGGTGTCGCCTTCCAGCACGTCCAGCTGACCCAGCTGGATCACTTCGTAGGTCGTGCCCACGTTGTTGAAACCGCGCTTAGGCAGACGGCTGATCAGGCTGCTGCGGCCACCTTCGAAGAAGCTGCCCTTCCCAGCGCCGCTACGTGACTTCTGGCCCTTATGGCCGCGTCCGGCGGTCTTGTCGGTACCACCAGGGCCACGACCAACGCGCTTGCGATTCTTGCGGCTGCCCTCGGCGGGCTTGAGTTCGTGGAGCTTCACGCTTCCACCTCCAGCAGATGCTTGACGGAGTTCACCATGCCACGGATGGCAGGGCTGTCCTGGACTTCACGGCTGTCGCCGATCTTCTTGAGGCCCAGCGCCTTAACGGTGTCCACCTGGTGCTGAGGACGACCGATAACGCTGCGCTTGAGGGTAATTTTCACTGCGCGCCTCCAGTAACGGGAGCCGCCTCAATGCCGCGCAGTGCGCGGACCTGTTTGGCGGTGCGGAGGTTCTTGAAACCGTCGAAAACGGCGTAGGCCACGTTGACCTTATTGCGGCTGCCCAGTTCCTTGGACAGCATGTTGGTGATGCCAGCCAGTTCGGCAATCGAACGGGGCACAGTGCCGGCAATTACACCGGTACCGGGGCCGGCGGGCTTGAGCAGCACACGGCTGGTGCTGTTCACGCCGACAATCTCGTGGGGAATGGTGCCGTTCTCGACCGGCACACTGATCATGTTCTTGCGGGCAATGCTCTTGGCCTTCTCGATAGCCACAGGCACTTCTTTGGCCTTGCCAATGCCCATGCCCACGCGACCGTTGCGGTCGCCGAGGATCACCAGTGCAGCGAAGCGGAAGCGGCGGCCACCCTGGTAAGTCTTGCTGGTGCGGTTGACGAACAGCATCTTCTCTTCGAATTCGCTGGTCTCGCGCTCCACATTGCGGTCGTTACGACGATTAAAAGTCAAGGCCACCCTCCCGCGCCGCGTCTGCGAGCGCCTTCACGCGTCCGTGATACTTGTACTGGCCGCGGTCGAACACAACCTGCTTGACACCTTTGGCACTGGCAGCTTCAGCCAGAGCCTTGCCGACGGCAGCTGCGGTGTCGGTCTTGTTACCGGCCTTGACGACGGCGCTGGAAGCAGCGGCGAGCGTGGTGCCGTTCTTGTCATCGATAATCTGGGCGTAGATGTGCTTGCTGGAGCGGAACACGCTGAGGCGCGGGCGCTCGCCAGCGGCGATGCGGACCTTGCGGCGGGCGCGCAGCTTGCGGCGGATTGAGGTCTGGGCAGCCATTATTTCTTCCCTTTCCCGCCCGTGGCGCCGGCCTTACCGGCCTTCAGGGCGATCTGCTGACCAACGAAGCGCACACCCTTGCCGTGGTAGGCGTCAGGCTTGCGGACTTCGCGGACGTTGGCGGCCACCTGGCCGACGAGCTGCTTGTCGATGCCGCTCACGTCGATCTTGGTGGGTTCAGGCACGGCGAAGGTCACGCCGGCGGGCGGATCGATCACCACGGGGTGGCTGTAACCGATGGTCAGTTCCAGAGCCTTGCCGTTGAGCTTGGCACGGTAACCGACGCCCCGCAGTTCCAGGTTGATAACGAAGCCGTCACTCACGCCCTTGACGGCGTTGGCCACCAGGGTACGGGTCAGGCCGTGCAGAGCGCGGTGCTCCTGGCGGTCGCTGGGACGTTCGACCAGCAGCTGGCCGTTGTCTTCACGGATGGTCAGGTCGGGGTTGAAGGGAACGGTCAGTTCGCCTTTGGGCCCCTTGACCTTGAACACGCCGCTCTGGGTGTTCACGGTCACGCCGCTTGGCACGGCGATGGGTTGTTTACCGATGCGGGACATAGTGTCTCCTTAAGTGTCGGCCGCTCAGAGGCGGGCCGTGGTCAGGACCGAAGCCGGAAAAACCGGAAAGGGCCGGTTTACCAGAGAACGCAGATAACTTCGCCGCCGACGCCCAGCTTGCGGGCTTCGCGGTCAGGCAGCAGGCCTTTGCTGGTGGAGACCACCGCAACGCCCATGCCGCGCTGGATGCGGGGCAGGTTTTCAGCGCTCACGTAAGCGCGGCGGCCGGGACGGCTGATGCGCTCGATGTGCTTGATGACCTGCTCACGCTTGGCGCCGTACTTCAGCGTCAGGCGCAGCACGTCGGCCGGCTGGCCATCGAGGCGGGTGCGCTCGACGCCAGCCACGTAGCCTTCGGCCACGAGCAGGTTGGCGAGCTGCTCTTTGAAGTTGGAAGCCGGGACATCCACGGTTTCCTTGTGGGTGCGCGTCGCGTTGCGGATGCGCGTGAGCATGTCGGCGATAGGATCACTCAGCATGGGTTTCCTCCGGGGGCGTGTGAAGATTGGACACAGAGGCCCCGGCGGGTGGCGCCTACAGCTGTCTGCTGAGGCGCACGCTTCTTCCCGTGGAATGTGGGTCTGCCGTTCCAGACACTTCTTCTGTTGGGTCTTCTCCCGTGTGGACGATCACCGCTCAAATGGGAACGGTTCGTATCCAGTTGGGCCTGCACAAGTCGCATGCCAGCCTCGCACAGGGTGCGGGGACTGGCGCACGAGAGTCTAGCTTACCAGCTGCTCTTCTTCACGCCGGGCAGTTCGCCCTTGTGTGCCATCTCGCGGATGCAGATGCGGCACATGCCGAAGAAACGGTAGTAACCGCGTGCGCGGCCACAGCGGGAGCAGCGGCTATAGTTCTGCACGGCAAATTTATGCCCGCGCGCCGCCTTGACAACTTTCGAGGTGTTCGCCATTTACCTGTTTCCTTACTTGCGGAAGGGGAGTCCCATCGCCTGGAGCAGCGCGCGGGCTTCCTCGTCGGTTTTCGCGGTGGTCACGATGGTGATGTCCATACCACGCACCTTATCGACCATATCATAGGTGATCTCCGGAAAGATCAGCTGCTCTTTGATACCGAGGTTGTAGTTGCCACGGCCGTCAAAGGCATTGGGGTTGATCCCACGGAAGTCACGGATACGGGGCAGACCGATGTTGATCAGCTTCTCCAGGAACACGTACATGCGCTCGTTGCGCAGCGTGACCTTGACGCCCACGGGCATGCCCTGGCGCAGCTTGAAGTTGCTGATGCTCTTCTTGGCCTTGGTGATGATTGGCTTCTGCAGGGTGATCAGGCCCAGTTCACGGGCGGCCTTGTCGATGGCCTTGCTGTCTTCCTTGCTGCTGCCGAGGCCTTCGTTGATCACGATCTTTTCGATGCGGGGCACGGCCATCACGCTGGAGTAGCCAAACTGCTGCATCAGCGCGGGACGCACCTGCTCGTTGTACTTGGTCTTGAGGGTCTGCATGTTGCCTCTCTTCGAGCGGAAAGGGCCGCTCAGGTCAGGCATTGGGCGCCTGACCCTGAGTATCAGTCGATGACTTTGCCGCTGGCGACCGCGACGCGCACTTTCTTGCCGTCAACGATCTGCTTGCGGATGCGGGTGGCCTTGCCGGTCTCGGGGTCCACGATAGACACCTTGCTGGCGTGCAGCGCGCCTTCACGCTGCTCGATGCCGCCCTGGGGGTTGCTGGCACTGGGCTTGACGTGCTTGGTGACCAGGTTCACGCCTTCCACGATGACCTTCTGGTCACGGGGCAGCGCGAGCAGGACCTTGCCTGTCTTGCCTTTGTGCTTGCCGCTCAGAACGACAACAGTGTCGCCCTTCTTGACGTGCAGCTTGTCGCTGTGGTGGCTTCCGGCGCTAGGACGGGGCATTACAGCACCTCCGGGGCCAGGGACACGATCTTCATGAAGCGGCGGTCACGCAGTTCGCGGGCCACCGGCCCGAAGACGCGGGTACCGCGGGGCTCGCCCTGGTTGTTGATGATGACGGCGGCGTTCTTGTCGAACCGGATGGTGCTGCCGTCGGCGCGCTTGATGGCGTGACTGGTGCGAACGACCACAGCCTTGACCACGTCACCGGCCTTCACGGCGCCGCGCGGAGCGGCGTCCTTGACGCTGGCCACGATGATGTCACCCACATGGGCGTAGCGCTTGTTACCGCCGCCACCCGTGGTCAGGCCCTTGCCGCCGATGCCGCTGTTGAGCACGCGGATGCACATGATCTCGCGGGCGCCGCTGTTGTCCGCGACGTCCAGGCGGGATTGAGGCATGATCATGCGTTACCCCCTTCAGTTTCCACGGCGGTGGTCTCAATGCCGCGGGGACGCTCGATCAGCTTGGTGACCTTCCAGGTCTTGGTCTTGCTGATAGGACGCACGGCCAGGATCTCGACGCGGTCACCGATCTTGAACTCGTTGTTCTCGTCGTGGGCCGCGTACTTGTGGCTGCGGGTCACGACCTTGCCGTACAGGGGGTGAGCGAAGCGGCGCTCCACCTTGACACTGACGGTCTTGTCGGCCTTGTCGCTCACGACGACGCCGGTGAAGGTCTTCTTCATTTCTGCTCTCCCGCGCGCTGCTCACCACGGATGGTATTGAGCTGCGCGACTTCGCGGCGGAGTTGCGTGACGCGGTGCGGCTGGGCCAGGTTTCCCATGGCAGCCTGGAAGCGCAGCTCCATCAGTTCTTTCTTGCGGCTGTCGATTTCCTTCTGGAAGTCTTCGGCCTTGAGTTGACGCATGTCACTGGGCTTCATCGTAGACCTCGCGCTTGACCATCTTGGTCTGGATGGGGAGCTTGTGGCCGGCCAGGCGGAAGGCTTCCTTGGCCTGTTCCTCGGTCACGCCAGCAACTTCGAACATCACGCGGCCAGGCTTGACGACGCTCACCCAGAATTCCACGGCGCCCTTACCCTTACCCATTCGGGTTTCAGCGGGCTTCTTGGTCACCGGCTTGTCAGGGAAGATGCGGATGTAGATCTTACCGCCGCGGCGGAAGTGACGGCTCATGACGATACGGCAGGCTTCGATCTGGTTGCTGCGGATCCAGGCTGGCTCCAGAGCAATCAGGCCGTAGTCGCCGAAGGCCACGTAATCGCCGCCCTTGGCGTCGCCGGTCATGCGGCCACGGTGCTGCTTACGGTACTTGGTGCGCTTCGGAAGAAGCATCATTCACCTCCGGCGCGGCGGCGCGCGGTGGGGCGACGGCGGTTGGCGCGGTCGCCACCTTCGGGACGGCGTTCGTCGTTGCGGCGCTGGGGACGGGCGATGGTCTCGGTGCGGCCACCGATAACTTCACCGGTAAAGACCATCACTTTGATACCCAGGATGCCGTAGGTGGTGCGGGCCAGTGCGGTGCCGTAGTCGATGTCGGCGCGCAGGGTGTGCAGGGGCACACGGCCTTCACGGACGGTCTCGCGGCGGGCCTGCTCGGCGCCACCCAGACGGCCGCTCAGCACAACCTTGACGCCACGGGCGCCGGATTCCATCACGCGCTGCGCAGCCTGCTTCATAGCGCGGCGGAACGCGAAACGGCGCTCGATCTGCTCGGCGATACGCAGGGCCACCAGGGGCGCGCTGATGTTGGGGTTGGGAATCTCGGCAACATTCACAGCGACGGTGCCGGCGCTGACGAGTTTCTCGATATCGGCGCGCAGCTGCTTGATGCTGTCGCCGCCCTTACCGATCACGATGCCAGGCTTGGCGGCGGAGATGATCACGTTGACCTGCTGGCCAGCGCGCTCGATTTCCACACGGGCGATGCCGGCGGCGGACAGTTTTTTGTCCACGAGCTTGCGGATCTTCTCGTCTTCCTTGAGCAGGCCGGCGTACTGCTTCTTGCCGGCGTACCAGCGGCTGTTCCAGCCACGGGTGATGCCCAGGCGGAAGCCGTTCGGGTTGATCTTGTTGCCCATTAGCGTTTGCCCCCACGGGTGTCATTGCGCTCGCCAACGATGATGGTGATGTGGCTGGTGCGCTTCTTGAGGATGTTGGCGCTGCCACGGGCCCGGGGGATCAGACGCTTGAGGGTCGGACCAGCGTCCACGTAGGCGGCGGTGATGACCAGGCGGTCTTCGAGCATCTCGTCGTTGTGCAGCGCGTTGTGCTTGGCGCTGTTCAGCACCTTGGCGACGGGCTCGGACGCGCTCTTGGGCAGGAAGCGCAGGATCGCTTCGGCGTCGCTGACGCTCTTGCCGCGGATGACGTCCACGACCAGGCGCACCTTGCGGGGGCTCATACGCACGTACTTGGCGATGGCCTTGCCAGGCGTGCGCAGCTTGACCTGCTGCTTGCGCTGCTTCTTGTTGCGGAATTCAGGCGTGGGGGCGGTCATTTCTTCTTGCTCCCCTTGGCGTTCTTATCCGCACCGTGCCCGCGGTAGCTGCGGGTGGGGGAAAATTCGCCGAGCTTATGGCCGATCATCTGCTCGTTGACGAACACCGGCACGTGCTGCTTGCCGTTGTGCACAGCGATGGTATGACCGATCATTTCCGGCACGATGGTGCTGCGGCGGCTCCACGTCTTGATGACGCGCTTGTCTTTGCGCTCGTTCTGGGCGTCAACCTTTTTCAGGAGGTGATCATCCACGAACGGGCCTTTCTTGAGGCTGCGGGGCATGCTCTACCCTCCTTACTTCCCGCCGCGGCGGGTGACGATGAAACGGTCGCTGTTCTTGCGCTTGCGGCGGGTCTTCAGGCCCTTGGCCAACTGGCCCCAGGGGCTGACAGGCTGACGGCCTGCGCCGGTACGGCCTTCACCACCGCCGTGGGGGTGATCCACGGGGTTCATGGCGCTACCGCGCTGATGGGGCTTGCGGCCGAGCCAACGGCTGCGTCCGGCTTTACCGAGGTTGATGTTCTTGTGCTCGGCATTGCCTACCGCGCCGATGGTCGCGTAACACTCGGTGTGGATACGGCGCAGTTCGCCGCTGGGCAGGCGCACGATGACGTACTCGCTTTCCTTACCCTGAACCTGCACGCTGGTGCCAGCGCTGCGGGCAAGCTGGGCGCCCTTGCCGGGAACCAGTTCCAGCGCGTGCACAACTGCACCCACGGGGATAAAGCGCAGGGGCAGCGCGTTGCCGAGTTTGGGTTCGGCTTCAGGGCCGGTGTTGATGGTGGCGCCGACCTGCAGGCCTTCGGGAGCGAGGATGTAGCGCTTCTCACCGTCAGCGAAGTGCAGCAGAGCGATGCGGGCGCTGCGGTTGGGATCGTACTCGATCGCGGCCACGCGGGCGCTGACGCCACTCTTGTCACGGCGCTTGAAGTCGATGATGCGGTACAGGCGCTTGTGCCCGCCGCCGATAAAGCGGCTGGTGATGCGGCCGCGGTTGTTACGTCCACCAGTCTTGGGGAGCGCTTCGGTCAGGGCCTTCTCGGGGCGCTTCTTGGTCAGTCCGCTGAAGTCCGCAGTCGTCATCTGGCGACGGCTGGGGGTATAGGGACGGTATTTCTTGACGGCCATGTTTCAGATCTCCTTAGGCCTGGCCCTCGAGGGCAGCAATGGTCTGGCCCTCGGCGAGGCGCACGATGGCCTTCTTGCGATCTGCACGCTGTCCGATGAAACGGCCCACGCGCTTGCGCTTGCCACGGACATTCATGGTGCTGATGCCCACGACGGTTACGTCAAACGCCTTCTGAATGGCGCTCTTGATGTCCGTCTTGGTTGCGTTCGGGCTGACCCAGAAGGAGTACACGCCGCGTTCCATGCCGGCGTAGGCCTTCTCACTGATCACGGGCTTGTGGATGATGTCGTAGTGGCTCATTGCTCCACCTCTTCCTGCGCGGGCTCGAGGGCCACAGCGTCGATCACCAGGCGGTCATGACGCAGGATGTCGTAGGCGTTGAGGCCAGCGACAGGCAGCACAGTCGCCCAGGCTACGTTGCGGGCGCTCTGGCGGGTCTGGGCGTCGTCGGTGACGATCAGCACGCGCTCGCTGCCGTCCAGGCCGTTCTGCGCGGCCCACGAGACAAAGCTCTTGGTCTTGCCGTCGAGGTCAAAGCCGTCGACAGCGATCAGCTTGCCGCCGTCCTGACGGTCGGCCAGAGCCATCGCCAGGCCCAGCTGACGAACCTTGCGGGGCAGGGTGTAGCCGTAGCTGCGGGGCTTGGGCCCGAAGGCCACGCCGCCGCCCACGAAGGTGGGAACGCCGCGGTCGCCGTGACGGGCGTTACCGGTGCCTTTCTGGCTGTACATCTTCTTACCGGACTTGCTGACCTGCGCGCGAGTCTTGGTGCTGGCCGTGCCACGGCGGCGGCTGGCAAGCTGCCAGGTCACCACGTCGTGCAGGATGGCCGCGTTCACTTCCGGCAGTTCGAGGTCGATGGTGCGCCCCCCGTTCTTGCCGATGACGTTGATCTGCGCCATGTCTTACTTGCCTCCCTTGGCAGCCTGACGCAGCACGACAAGACCACCGTTGGCGCCGGGAATGGCTCCCTTGACGAGAATCAGATTCTCGTCGGCGCGAACTTCCACCACTTCCAGGTTCTGGACGGTAATGCGGTCCATGCCCATGTGGCCGGCCATGCGCTTGCCCTTGTACACGCGGCCGGGCGTCTTGCGCTGGCCGATCGAACCGGGGCGGCGGTGCCACTTCTTGGAGCCGTGGCTCGCGGGACCACCCTTAAAGTTCCAGCGCTTCATAACGCCCTGGAAGCCCTTACCCTTGCTGGTACCGGTTGCGTCGATCTTCTCGCCTTCGGCGAAGATGTCCACGCTGACGGTGTCGCCGTCGGGGTTGAAGTTACGGAACTCGCGCAGGAAACGCACGGGCGAAACGCCGTACTTCTTGAAGTGCCCGGCAGCAGGACGGTTCACGCGCTTCTCGCTCTTGGGCGCGAAGCCGATCTGCACCGCCTCGTAGCCGTCGCTCACGGAGGTCTTGCGCTGCACGACAGGGCAGGGACCCGCCAGCACAACCGTCACGGGAACGGCGCGGTCGCCCTTCCAGATCTGGGTCATGCCGACTTTGGTGCCGAGGATGCCCTTCATGCGCGGCCTCCCACCGTCTTGATCTCGATGTCTACACCGGTGGGCAGATCGAGGGTCATCAGGCTATCGATCGTCTTTTTGGTGGGGTTCATGATGTCCACCAGACGGTTGTGGGTGCGGATCTCAAAGTGCTCGCGGGCATCCTTGTACTTAAAGGGGCTACGCAGCACGCAGAAGCGGCGGATGCGGGTGGGGAGCGGCACAGGACCGCTCACGTCCGCCCCGGTGCGCCGGACCGTGTCCACGATCTTGCTCGCGGACTGGTCCAGGGCCTTGTGGTCAAAGCCACGCAGTTTGATACGAATCTTCGGGGCAACCATGTTCTATTACTCCAGGACCTTGGAGACGACGCCAGCGCCGACGGTACGGCCACCTTCGCGGATCGCGAAGCGCAGACCTTCTTCCATGGCGATGGGCTTGATCAGTTCCACGGTGAAGGTGACGTTGTCACCAGGCATGACCATTTCGACGCCTTCAGCGAGTTCCACGATACCGGTCACGTCGGTGGTGCGGAAGTAGAACTGGGGGCGGTAGCCACCGAAGAAGGCGCTGTGACGGCCACCTTCATCCTTGGACAGGATGTAGACGCTGGCTTCGAACTTGGTGTGGGGCTTGATGGAGCCGGGCTTGGCCAGCACCTGGCCACGCTCGACGTCATCACGGGCCACACCACGCAGCAGCACGCCCACGTTGTCGCCGGCCATACCGCTGTCGAGCAGCTTGCGGTGCATTTCCACGCCGGTCACGGTGGTTTTCTTGGTGTCGCGCAGGCCGATGATTTCGACTTCGTCCTGGATCTTGACGATGCCACGCTCCACACGGCCGGTAGCCACGGTGCCACGACCGGTAATGGTGAACACGTCTTCGACGGGCATCAGGAAGGTCTTGTCCAGGTCACGCTCGGGGGTAGGGATGTAGCTGTCGACGGCGTCGAGCAGTTCCCAGATGTTGTCGACCCACTTGTTCTCGCCGCGGGCGGTCTTGGGGTTACCCTGCAGGGCTTCGAGGGCCTGCAGCGCGCTGCCCTTGATCACCGGCAGGTCGTCGCCGGGGAACTCGTACTTGCTCAGCAGTTCGCGCACTTCCATTTCGACCAGCTCGAGCAGTTCTTCGTCGTCGACCATGTCGACCTTGTTCATGAACACCACGATGTACGGCACGCCAACCTGACGGGCGAGCAGGATGTGCTCGCGGGTCTGGGGCATGGGGCCGTCGGCGCTGGAGACCACCAGGATCGCGCCGTCCATCTGCGCGGCGCCGGTGATCATGTTCTTGACGTAGTCAGCGTGGCCGGGGCAGTCCACGTGGCTGTAGTGACGGGTCGGCGTGTTGTATTCCACGTGGCTGGTGTTGATGGTGATGCCACGGGCCTTCTCTTCAGGCGCCTTGTCGATCTGGTCGTAGGCCAGCGTTTCGATGGTCGGGTCCATCGCGGCCGCCGTGAAGGTGATCGCTGCCGTCAGCGTGGTCTTCCCGTGGTCGACGTGTCCAATCGTCCCCACGTTCACGTGGGGCTTCGTGCGCTCAAACGTTCCCTTTGCCATGTTCTTACTCCCTCCAAGCGGTGGATTCACACGCAAAATCGCCCCTTTGTTCGGGCTTCCCCCGCGCATGCCGCAGGGTTTTGATGGTGTGACCCACATTGGGTTGGTTCTCGCCAGGGCAGTGTCCCGCCATGCTGGCACGTTGCGTATCCTTTCCTGTGTTGGGTCCAGGACCGTCCACGCACCGACTTCATAGGGTACAAGAAGTTCGCCCACACTGCAAGCAGTGTGGGCGGAGCAACTCAGAAAATGCCCTGGGAAATCAGCGGCGGGTATAGGCCTGGACCTCGCGGTCAAAAGCTCCGATCAGCATGATGACCCCCAACACCGTTCCAAACGGAATAAGCAGCAGACTCAGCACGGCAATTACAATGCTCGCGCCCCGGCCCCAGGCGCGCCCCTCCAGGACTGCCCGGCGCGTGAAATACAGAAACAGGATGAGGCCGACCGTAATGAAAAAGGACAGCCACAGGATCAGCGTGATCTGCTCCGGCGTGAGCTGCATCGGCGGCAGCCCCGATTGGGCGCTGTACTGTGCGAGCAGCTCATTGATAGTTCCCGTAGAGAAGGGCAGCATCAGCAGGGAAATAGCGTTGTAGATCAGGCCGATCAACAACGGCACGGTCAGAAACGACAGCCTTCTGGGCTTGGGACCGGCTGGGGACGCAGGAGGCGAGGCGTGCGGCGGGTGGGTCATAGGGTTCTCAGACTACTGCTCAGACCTGCGGCCTGCGCCTGATTCACAAGAAAAAGACCCGCCATATGGCGGGTCTTTTCTTCCCTTATGGGATTTACTTCTTCATCAGCTGCTGGGCAAGGTTGTTGGGAACCTGGCTGTAGTGATCAAAGAACATGCTGTAGCTGGCGCGGCCCTGAGTCATAGAGCGCATGTCGGTCGCGTAACCGAACATCTCGCTCAGCGGCACGAAGGCCTTGACGATCTGCGCATTACCGCGGGCTTCCATGCCCTGGATCTGACCACGGCGGCTGTTCAGGTCGCCGATGATGTCGCCCATGTAGTCCTCAGGCACAGTCACTTCGACGCGCATGATGGGCTCCAGGATGGCAGGCGCACCCTTCTGGACGGCTTCCTTGAGGGCCATGGATCCGGCGATCTTGAACGCCATTTCCGAAGAGTCCACTTCGTGGTACGAGCCGTCGTACAGACTGACCTTCATGTCCACGACCGGGAAGCCGAGCATGGGGCCGCTCTGCAGCGCCTCTTCGATCCCCTTCTGGGCTGGTCCGATGAACTCGCGGGGAACGGTACCGCCCACCACGATGTTCTCGAACACGAAGCCAGCGCCGGGCTCGAGGGGCTCGGCCTTGATCTTGACGTGTCCGAACTGACCACGGCCACCGGACTGACGCACGAACTTACCTTCCACGTCCACGGCCTTGGTGATGGTCTCGCGGTAGGCCACCTGGGGGGCGCCCACATTGGCCTCGACCTTGTATTCACGCTTCAGGCGGTCCACCAGGATTTCCAGGTGCAGCTCGCCCATGCCGGAGATGGTGGTCTGGCCGCTTTCCTGATCGGACTCCACGCGGAACGTGGGGTCTTCTTCAGCGAGCTTCTGCAGACCAATACCCATTTTCTCCTGGTCGGCTTTGGTCTTGGGCTCAATGGCCAGCTTGATGACAGGCTCGGGCACGTCGATGCTTTCCAGCAGGACGCGGTCCTCACCGTCGGCGATCAGGGTGTTGCCGGTACCGGCGTCCTTGAGGCCGATCACGGCGCCCAGTTCGCCTGCACGCAACTCGGTGACTTCCTCACGGCTGTTGGCGTGCATCTTCAGCAGGCGGCCCACACGGTCACGCTTGTCCTTGGAGGCGTTGTACACGTAGCTGCCGGACTGCAGGGTGCCCGAGTAGATGCGCACGAAGGTCAGGCGGCCCACGTAGGGGTCGGCCATGATCTTGAATGCCAGCGCGGCCAGCTTGCCTTCGGGGTCGGCGGGGAACTCGACGGTGTCCTCGCTGTCCTCGACCTTGCCGCGGATGGCCGGCACTTCCAGTGGGCTGGGCAGGTAGTCCACCACGGCGTCGAGGAGCAGCTGCACACCCTTGTTCTTCAGGGCGCTACCGCACAGCACGGGGAAGATCTTCTTCTCGATGGTGCCCTTGCGGATGGCGGAAACCAGCTGCTCAACGCTGGGCTCCTCGCCTTCCAGGTACATCATCATCAGGTCTTCGTCGACTTCGGCGGCAGCTTCGATCAGCTGGGCGCGCATCTCGGCAACCTTGTCGGCGAACTCGGCAGGGATGTCGCTTTCCACGATGTCGGTACCCAGATCGTTGGTGTAGACGTGGGCGCGCATACGAACGATGTCGATGATGCCCTTGAAGTCATTTTCCTGGCCCATGGGGTACTGGATGGGGGCAGGAATAGCGCCGAGGCGCTCTTTGATGTCCGTCAGCACGAGCTCGAAGCTGGCGCCGGTCTTGTCCATCTTGTTGGAGAACGCGATGCGGGGCACACCGTAACGGTCGGCCTGACGCCACACGGTCTCGGACTGAGGCTCCACGCCCTGGCTGGAGTCGAACACAGCAACAGCGCCGTCGAGCACGCGCATGGAACGCTCGACTTCAATGGTGAAGTCCACGTGGCCAGGGGTGTCGATGATGTTAACGACGTACTCCTGGTCGGTACCCGAGCGCTTCCACTTGGCGGTGGTAGCAGCGGCAGTGATGGTGATGCCGCGCTCGCGCTCCTGCTCCATCCAGTCCATGGTGGCGGCGCCGTCGTGCACTTCACCGATGTTGTGGGTACGGCCGGTGTAGTACAGGATGCGCTCGGTGGTGGTGGTCTTGCCGGCGTCGATGTGCGCGGCAATCCCGATATTGCGGAAGTGGGTCAGGTAGCTCTGGGCTTTGGTGGTCATAAGACTCCCTAGGTTGAAGGGGCGACCGCTCCGGTCACCGTGATGAAATCACGTACTTCGCAGGAAACCCGGACAGGCAGGGCGAGCCCTACCGCGTCCGGGAATGCACTTCAGCACCCTGAAGTGGTTTACCAGCGGTAGTGCGCGTAGGCGCGGTTGGCTTCCGCCATGCGCTCCACGTCGTCTTTCTTCTTGATGGCGCCGCCACGGCCCTGGGCGGCGTCCATGATCTCGCCAGCGAGACGCTCGATAGCGGTGCGCTCAGGACGGCCGTCCACGGCCGACATCATCCAGCGCAGGGTCAGGCTCTGCTGACGACGGGCGCTGACTTCGACGGGCACCTGGTAGGTGCTGCCGCCCACGCGGCGGCTGCGAACTTCCACGCGGGGCTTGATGTTGTCATAAGCCTGCTTGAAAACCTTGAGGGGCTCCTGGCCGGTGCGCTCCTGCACCAGGCGGCAGGCGCCGTAGAAGATGCGGCTGGCCAGGTTCTTCTTGCCGTCTTCCATGATGCGGTTGATCATTGCGCTGACCAGCACGTCCTGGTAAACCAGGTCCGGCTGGAGGGGGCGCACTTCTGCTTGGCGGCGACGTGCCATGTTGACTCCTTAAAAGGCGCCTCGAAAGAGTGCGCGGGGTGTGTGAGGGGACAGGAACCGGGATACGGCACTTGTGCCGCGTGTAAGGGGGGCGGGGCGGAGCGCGGCATCAGACCCGACAGGGGTCAGGCCAGCAGCTGCGACGCCCGGACCAGTCCTTACTTCTTCTTGCCTGCGGCGGCTGCGCCGGCCTTGGGCTTCTTGGTGCCGTACTTGCTGCGGCTCTTGTTGCGGTCCTTGACGCCCTGGGTGTCGAGGCTGCCACGAACGATGTGGTAGCGCACACCAGGGAGGTCCTTCACACGACCGCCGCGGATCAGCACAACGCTGTGCTCCTGCAGGTTGTGGCCTTCACCGGGGATGTAGGCGGTGACTTCAAAGCCACTGGACAGACGCACACGGGCAATCTTGCGCAGCGCGGAGTTGGGCTTCTTGGGGGTGGTGGTCTTAACGACCGTGCACACGCCACGGCGGAAGGGGCTGCCCTTCAGGGCCGGAACTTTGCTCTTCTTCTGGAGCGTGGTGCGCCCCTTACGGAGCAGCTGCTGGGTGGTAGGCAGAGTAAATCACTCCTCGTGCTGTCTTGCGGTGAGTGGGCGGTGAAACAGACACACGCCCGTGCTTGGAAGATACCCGCCCACACGACAGATACTGAAGGGGGCAGGGTTGGGTTGGCGGTTGTGCTTGAGGTGATCAACGCACTGTCCGGCCACTGTCAGCATCAGGGCCTGGAAGCGGCGCATGCCGAGAAACGCCCGAGGTGCAACCCAGTACCGGGGCCGTTTTCCAACCTTGACAGCATACGCGCTTCACCGGGCAGCTGCAAGATGCCTCCGGACGTTCATCAGGGCAGCAGTCCTGCCTGCGGGGCGACATGGGCCTGTCTTCCAAGTCTTACAGACCATCAGACAGGCCCACAAAGCGCTCGGTGAAGCCCTGTTGCTTCTTTCGTCGAATGGCGCTCATTCCGCTGTACTTCCCGACTTCTTCTCTCCCTGCTGAGGCTTCCATTCGGGTGGACGACAGGCTTCTGGGCAGGCCTCACCGTTCGTCATTGCGGTGACATAGGAGTCGCTGCTCTTTTGTGCTACACTCCCGGTCGCCCGTTCAAGGCTGTGCGGAGAGGTGCCAGAGTGGTTGAATGGGTCGGTCTCGAAAACCGAAGTACGGGCAACTGTACCGTGGGTTCGAATCCCACCCTCTTCGCCAGAAGCAGAACGCCGGAATGCACAGAGCATCCGGCGTTCTGCCTTTGTGCATCGCCGAGCGAGGGCAGCCCTTCTGGCGCAGCGGCAGCGTCTGCATTTATCCCTGCAGCGGTCTGCGCCGGAAGAGTGCCAGGCCTCCGGCCCGGACAAGCACACAGGCCAGGAGGACTTTGCAGTGCGCTGGCCGCTTGGCGGAGCCAGCGCGTGTCTGATTCTGCGCCTCCCACCTCCCGGGAGGCGACGGGTCGAAGTAGGGCGTGCCTGTTCTCAGGGCCTGCCTGGCCACCAGCAGGGAGCGGTCATGGCCGGCATGCAGCGGGGGAAGCCCATCCCAGGAAAACCAGCCGACCTCACTGGCCTCCAGAATGGCGTGTGGCTCTCCTGGAGCCTCGACCAGGAAAACAGGGGCGACGAGATGCAGGCATGCAGGTGGGGGGTATAGCGCGAGTCAAGAATCGCGAGCAGCCGGGTGGCAGCGCCCCGCAAGCCGGTTTCCTCAAACAGTTCACGCTCGGCGCCCTGGGCAGGGTCTCCCCTACTTCCGCCATACCGCCCGGCAATGCCCAGCGGTTGGTGTCGGTCCGGCGGATCAGCGAGACGCGGCCTTCGCGGATCACCACAGCCTCAACGGCCAGCAGCGGGGTCACATGAGCCAGGTGGCTCAGGTACGCAGCCCGGACCTGCCGCAGGTTCACGCCCGAATCCATGGCAGCGAGCCGGACGCTGAGATCCAGCATCCGCCGGAAACGGGCTACGTCATAGGAATCCTGCCCATACGTCAGGCCCATCAGGGCCAGGGAACGGGGTTCCTGCGCAATCAGCTGGGGGCAGGTCGGGCTTCGTCAGAGTGACTCCCCTATGTGCTGGCCTGCAGGTTCCCCAGGTGAAAGCGAAGCGCACCTGTGTGGTAGGCCGCGTGAAGGATGGCCGCATGCGCCAGACGTGTCTGCTCGGCATTCAGCGGTAAATACAGCGCGTCGTACAGTGCCTGACCCGCCCGCGCCAGCCGCACCAGTTCATCACGCCATAGCGTAGCGGTGACCTGCATGTCCCAGGCCTCTGGCTCATCCGGACGCAGCGCCAGTGGGTCCTGAAGCTCTGCCGCCGCGTGCTCCAGGGACTGACGCAAATGCACCACGACCTGCGCCGGACTGGGGCGGTCCGGCGCGGCGGGCGCAGCTGCCTGCGCGTACGAGAAACCATGCACAGTCCGCAGGAGCCCCGCCTCCTTCTCGCTGAACAGTCCCGTGCCCAGACCGAAACTCGGATTTGGGCCGTACAGAACTTCACGCAGCGTCTCGCGGAGCAGGTCGGGCGTCATAGCGTCAGGGTACGCCAACCGTCACCTGGACCGGGTGACCGCCCTCCTAGGCACGGAGCAGGAGGCCGGGCGATGATCCGCCTGGCCGCAATAACGGCCTCAGGTACCGCGCTGTCAGCAGCGAGGCCTGACCTGCGAGAATCTGGCTCTACGCTTCATTTCGCTGTTCCACCCGCCTGATCCGGCGCGACGTAGCGGACGGTGCAGACAGTATTGAGCCCACCACGCATGCCGTAATCACAGCGGATGGTCATCGACAGTGGATCAAGCAGCCGCGTCAGGTCCGCAAGCAGCCGCCGGGTGGCATGCTCGTGATAGATCCCCACGAAGCGGTAGCTGGTCAGGTAGTACTTCAGGCTCTTGAGCTCCACGCATTTTTCGCGTGGCTGGTAGCGGATCTCCAGCCGCCCGAAGTCCGGCAGGCCGCTCCAGGGGCACACCGGGCTGAACTCGTCAGTGATGATCTCAATGTCCATTGGCTCGCCAGGGTAGGCCGCCGGATCGTCCTGACGGACATAGGCAAAGGTGTCGAGCACCGCCACGTCGATGGCGTCGAGGCCTTGCACGTCGTAGCGCCGGTCAAAGCCCGGCTGGCACGGGGGGGTCGTTGTCATATGGTCCTCCTTATGACCGCCAGCGGCGGCCAGACCAGCAGCACAGGCCGGTCCAGGCGGGAGGCTAGCGCATACGCCACAAGGCCGATGCAGGAGAGCTCACGCTGCCCTACCTTGGGTCCACGATGATCAAGAATTTCCTGTAAATGCACACCTTGATATCAGGACCTCAGGAGTACCCTTAGGGCAATGACCGGACGTGTTTTTTTCAGGGCGGCCCCCACATCCGTTGGGATAGAACCGGCGCCGGCCTGCTGGTCATGCCACCCAACCGTCAATCCTGATGCAATGCCTCCCGGCGCGAGTTGAGACCACTCCTCCGCCTCACCCTTCTTTCCCTGTAAAGGAAGTGAACCACCATCGATAAAGTGCATGGCAATACATCGGGCCTACGCCCGTCACAGCTGAAGGCTCTGGGCAATCTGTACCGCCGCCGCATTGAACCTGGCCGGATCGGGTCACCGGAACTGGCCCGCAATCTGGCAGAACTCTCGCACGACGTGCGGCGCGAGGTCGGAGTACTGATCGACCGCCGCGGACGTGTCATCAGCGTGTCGGTGGCCGACGCCAAAGCCACGGAATTCCCCGACCTGCGTATGGGCGAAAACCGTCTGGCGGGCTTTCATCTGCTGCACGCCCATCCCAAGGGCGGGCCTCTGAGCAAGGGCGATCTGTCTACGCTGTTCCTAAAGCGCCTGGATGCGGTCAGTGCTGTAGAAGTGCGGCAGGAAGGGCAGCCCGGACTGGTCCACACGGCACACCTCACGCCTCCGGGCACAATCGGCGAGGAAGAGGACTGGCGCATTCTGCCGCCGGTGTCTTCTCATCAGATCGACGAATTTGATCTGGGAGCTCAGGTGTCGGCGCTGGAGGAAGAAATTGCCCGCGCTGCGGTTGGCCGGGAGTCCAAAAAGGACCGTGAGCGCGCCATCCTGGTTCAGATTGATCAGGGCGAGTTCGACGCCGAGGAGCGGCTGGATGAACTGGCTGAGCTGGCCCGCACGGCCGGCGCAGAAGTGGTTCACAAGGAGCTGGTCTACCGGCGCAATCTGAAGGCCGGGACCCTGGTCGGGGCCGGCAAGCTGGAAGAACTGACCAGCCGGGCCTACCACCTGGATGCGGACCTGCTGATCTTCGGGCAGGAACTCGGGCCTGCCCAGGCGCGCGAGATCGAAGCCGCCACCGGTCTGAAGATTCTGGACCGTACCCAGCTGATTCTGGACATTTTCGCGCTGCATGCTCAGGGGGTCGAGTCTCGCCTGCAGGTGGAGCTGGCTCAGCTGCGGTATATGAAACCTCGCCTGCTGGGAGCAGGCGCTGCCCTCTCGCGCATCGGGGGTTCGGCTGGCAGCTCGGCAGGGGGCGCCATCGGGACGCGCGGGCCCGGGGAAACGAAACTGGAGCTGGACCGCCGGCGGATCAACGACCGCCTGAGCTTTCTGGAAAAGCAGCTCGAAAATGTCTCGCAGCGCCGTGAGGAACGCCGCAAGAGCCGCGAACGCAATGACGTACCGGTGGTGTCCATCGTGGGCTACACCAACGCCGGCAAGAGCACGCTGCTTAACACCTTCACGCACGCTGCCGAGGAACCCCGCCGCGTGCTGGCTGAAAACAAGCTGTTTGCCACGCTGCGTCCGACCAGCCGCCAGGGATTTATTCATGGAGTGGGCCCGGTGGTCCTTACTGACACGGTGGGGTTTATCCGGGACCTGCCCAAGGACCTGACCCGCGCCTTCCGCTCCACCCTCGAAGAAATTGGGGACGCCGACGTTCTGCTGCACGTGGTAGACGCAGCCAGCCCTGGCGCTGATACCCGTCTGGACGCCGTGAACCGCATTCTGGAGGAACTGGGTTTCCGGG
The DNA here is from genome assembly GCF_000020685.1 of Deinococcus deserti VCD115. Lineage (NCBI taxonomy): Bacteria > Thermotogati > Deinococcota > Deinococci > Deinococcales > Deinococcaceae > Deinococcus > Deinococcus deserti. The sequence continues at coordinate 2,296,141 of NC_012526.1, forward strand.
ATATGCCAACCGTGGTGGCGCTGAACAAGGCTGACGCGGCCGATCCCGAACAGCTGGCCCGTGAAGTCGAGCGGACCGACGGCATCGCGGTCAGTGCGCTGCGCAACATCGGTCTGGCTGAACTCAAGGAAGCTCTGGCTGACGCCATCGGACAGGTGCAGCGTGCCGAACTGGCCCAGCGCGAGGAAGAGCGGGAGCGCTCAGCACAGTACCGCTAACCTCCACACTTCACTCCATCCAGCTGCCTCTTTCGGCAGACGCGCCTCTCACCTGCGGGTGGGGGGCTTCTATGTTTGCGGAGCAGTTCATGTGTTGCCTGGGTCTATCTTTCGTGGTCCTGGTCATGCTGCTGGGTGAACTGGTGGCCGAGCGAACCGTTCCGACCCTGCTGCTGTGGTTCTGTTGCGGTCCTTGACGCAGAGGCGCGGCATAGCCATTGCGCTGGTCAGTCCCCTGTTGGCCGCCTGGGGTGCGGATCTGCTGAATGTTCCCTTGGGGCAGCTGTTCATCACAGGCCCGTCAGCACGGATTATGACCTACAACGTGGCGCGCGGAACTCTCGGCCAGCCAGCCGCGCTGGCCCAGACACCACGGGCCGCAGATGCGGACATTATCCTGTTGCAGGAGTCAAATTTCGTGCGGGCCAGCGATCTGGCTGTGATCAGGGCCGCGCTGCCGGGCTACCGGGCCGTGCAGGCACACGAGGTGACCTCCTGGACCCGCCTTCCTCTTCTGGATGCTGAGCGACTGAACCTGCCGCTGATTACGCGGCAGATTCTGGTGACCCGGTTACGCTGGAATGCCCAGCCGCTGACCGTGATCAACATTCACCTGGGCACGGTCATGCTGACCAGCGCCCTCAAGGGTGATCTGGCACGGATCAGACGCACGCGTGACGTGCGTACCGCTCAGATCCGTGTAGTGACGGAAATTGCGGCGCGTACCCAAGGCCGTCTGCTCCTGGGCAGTGACCTGAACACTCCGCCCAGGACAGGCATTCCGGCTTCCGCAGACCTCGTTTGGATGCCCGGCACACGACGTGGCCGGGCGAGGTCCCGGCTGGACTTTTCCCTCATTGAAGCTGCGTATCGATCATGTGATGGGCCGCGAGCTGAGTCCGGCCCTCAGTGAGGTCGGAGCAGCGCAAGGCAGCGACCACCAGCCGCTGCTGACCGAGTGGCAGGCTGTCCCTGCCAAGCCATCACGGCCATAGGAGTGAAACTTTCTTCACGCCCCTCTTGGCCCCCGCGCAGGAACAGCCGACATACTCGGGATTACCCACAGGAGGTTTTCGCATGACTGGACCCTATGACCGTCCGCCTTCCCCCGCGTCTGAACCGACCGATACACCTGCACCTCTGCCTGAGCAGTTGCCAGGAGCCACCGAATCGGGGCCAATGATAGACCCACCCGTCAATCCTGATCTTCCCGGCATGCCCGTACCCACACCCAACGAAAACCCTGATACGCCTGGGTTACCTACCCCGTCGCCGACCCCCATGCCTGCGATGTGATCAGCGGTGAACTTGCCAGGGAAGCCAACGCTTTCCTGGCAAATTTTCTTATGACCTCACGGGTACTGTCTGCGCTACAGAGTCTGGCCTTGATCCCTCAACCAGCGTCGCCAGGTCGGATACTCCGGCATGACCCGGGCCACGTGAGCCCAGTAGCGGGCAGAGTGATTGAGCTCCAGCAGATGCGCAGCTTCATGGAGTGCCACGTACCTTAAGACCTCCAGCGGTGCCCTGGTCAGTTTCCAGTGCAGGCGGATATCGCCTCCTTGTGTGCAGCTGCCCCAGCGGGTACGTGCACCGCTGACCAGCACCCGGCCCAAGCGGGGGCGCGCCCCCAGCATGTCGGCGTACTCCTCGACCAGGGCGCGGTAAGGCCCTGCGGCAGCACGCCTGGTCCAGGATTCCAGGTGTCGCTCCGGGTCCTCGTCCGGAAGCCACAGAAGTTCACCTTCGCGCCGTGCCCGGGTCGTGCTTCCCAGCCGGAGGGTCAGTTCTTCACCCAGGAAGCGTATTGCGCTGCCATCTGTTACTGGCCCCCGGGCCGGCGGCTGAGCAGCGTACCGTTGGAGATGGCCTTCTACCCAGCCACGGCGGTCCACCAGAAACAATTGCAGACGCTCGTCCGGGATTCGGACCGGTGCGTACAGGGTCACCTCGCCGGGACGTACCTGGAGACCCACGGTGCGGCGGCGGGCACTGCGCTTCAAGGTAACTGGAATGCCAGAAATGACCCAGGGGTCGTGCATGACACCCAGCTAAGCGCGCCCACGTGCAAGAAAAAGGAACGCAGCCTGCACTCGCCGCGTTCCTGCCGTGGTGACCTTACAACTGCCGGTAATCAATGTTGAAGGTATCGCACTTGTTGGGGTCGCCCGACTCGTAGCCACGCATGAACCAGCTGACCCGCTGCTGGCTTGAGCCGTGGGTAAAGGAGTCCGGCACCACGTAGCCCTTCGACTGCTTCTGAAGGTTGTCGTCGCCGATGGCTTCGGCTGTCCTGACTGCTTCCTGCACGTCCTGCGGGGTGATATTGGCCTGCGACTGCACGCGGTTTCCCCAGACACCAGCGAAACAGTCCGCCTGCAGTTCCAGCCTGACACCGTAGCTGTTCTGCTCTGCCTCACTGCGGGCCGACCGCTGCTGGCGCTCAACCTGATCAGCGATCCCCAGTTCATTCTGGATGTGGTGGCCGACCTCATGGGCGATGACGTAGGCATAGGCAAAGTCACCACCACCACCCAGACGGCGCTCCATGGTCTGAAAAAAGCTGGTGTCGATATAGATCTTGTTGTCCAGCGGGCAGTAGAACGGGCCCACCGCGCTGCTGGCCTGTCCACACCCGGACTGGGTGCCCTGAGTAAACAGGCGCAGGGTCGGATTCGTGTACACCCGTCCCGCCTGCTTAAAAATGCCCCCCCAGACCTCATTGGTGCTGCCCAGAATGCGGTCTACAAAGTCGTAGTCCTCATCGGGAGCAGGCTGCCCCTGGGCCCCGCCCTGCGTGGGCGGCTGCTGAGTCTGCGTCTGCTGGGTTTGAGTCTGGGTTGGTGTGGAGCCGCCCCCCAGGATGACGCTGGGGTCGATCCCAAAAAACATGGCGATAAGGGCAATAATCAGGCCGCCGATTCCACCGACTGCCATTCCCCCGCCCGGCAGACCACCCGCGCCACGGCGATCCTCGATTCCGCCCCCACTGCCCGGAAGATTTCTCCAATCCATATGTTGCCTGTCTCCTTCGTCCATGCCCCACCAATTCGCGGTGCGGCGGGTGGCTGAACGCGTCACGCTTGATCTGCAGGCATTCTAGAACTGGACTTGGGAAGCGGCTCTGACGCATTTCTTTAGGGTCGGCCGTGACATCTGCTCAGGCATCTGGACCGGAAACCTTGCAGGCCTATGTCAGGAGACGGGCCGGGCGGGCTGGGTCACCAGGATCCGGGCCTGCTCCCCCTCGGCACGGATCAGCCCGGTGGTGTCGTGAACAAGCAGTTCCTGGGCACCTCCACCTGCGAGGCGCACCGTATAGGTGGCGTCCCGGCCACGGAACTCCCGGGCCAGAACCGTCACTTCGGTAGCGGCCGGGTCATCAGTAAAGGCCAGATGTTCGGGGCGGACGCTAACCAGCACGGGCCCACTGGCAGCTTCCACCAGCGGCACGATGCCCAGGGCTGTCCGGGCCATGAAGCGGTCAGCGGTACCGCTGAGCAGATTGCTGCGGCCCAGAAAGTTGGCCACGAATGCGGTGGCCGGGCGGGTATAGACCTCAGCCGGCGTACCGATCTGCTCGGCTTTTCCGCCGCGCATCAGCACCAGGCGGTCACTGAAAGCCAGAGCTTCCTCCTGATCGTGGGTCACCAGGATGGCGGTGGTGCCGCTGTGACGCAGGATGGCGCGGACTTCCTGACGGGTAGAGTGACGCAGTTGGGCGTCCAGATTGGAAAACGGTTCGTCCAGCAGCAGCAGCGCCGGGCGGGGTGCCAGCGCACGGGCCAGCGCCACACGCTGTTGCTGCCCACCAGACAGCTGGTGGGGCATCCGGGACTCGAACACCGTCAGACCTACCAGCGCCAGAGTCTCGCGGGCACGCGGCAGGCGCTGGGCGCGCGGCAGGTGCTGCAGCCCGAACAGCACATTGCCGAGCACACTCAGGTGGGGAAACAGGGCGTAATCCTGAAACACCAGCCCTACCCCACGCCGCTCGGGCGGCACGAACGGCGCGCTCATTTCACGTCCGCCAATGCTGACAGTTCCCGCGTCCGGGCGTTCCAGACCTGCGATCAACCGCAGGGTGGTGGTCTTCCCGCAGCCCGAAGGGCCCAGCAGGGTCAGCAGTTCGCCAGGCTGCGCAGTCAGCGACAGGTGATCCACCACCGGTGGAAGACCCGGTGCATAGCGCTTGGTCAGCCCCTGAAGGTCCAGGGGAACCGAATCCGGCGCGGAAGTGCGGCCTGGCATGGGCTCAGTGTTTTTAATGAAACTGGGGCTGGCAGGAATGGGCTGAACAGTCATAGGCGGCCTCGGGAGGAGTCGGCGGGCCCGGCACTGGACGCAGGGCGGCGGGGATGGTCACGGCGCAGGATCAGCAGGGTCAGCAGCGCCCCACTGACAGCCAGAGCCAGGGCGTATGGCGCAGCGCTGGCGTACTGGGCCTCTTCGGTGTAGGTCCAGACGTTGCGGGCCAGTGTCTCAAACCCGATGGGACTGAGCAGCAGGGTCAGAGGGAGCTCCTTGAGCACACTGAGAAATACGAACGCAGCGCTGACCAGCAGGCCCGGCCGGATCAGCGGCAGGGTCACGCGGGTCAGGGTGCGGCCGGCACTCAGCCCCAACACACGCGCAGCTTCCTCCAGCCGGGGAGTCGCTGTGTTCAGACTGCTGCGCAGGGGTCCCACGGCCTCGGCCACAAAATGCAGCGTGTACGCAGCGATCAGCAGGGGAAGCGTCTGGTAGAGCGGCGGGGCAACCTGCAAGGAAAAGAACACCAGGGCCAGGGCGAAAGCCAGAGGCGGAGTCGCGTATCCCAGGTACGCGGCCCGCTCGGTCACACGAGCCCAGCGTCCCCGGTAACGGCTGCCGATATAGGCCAGCGGAAAAGCCAGAAGTGTGGTGGTAAACGCAGCCAGAGCCGCTGCACCCAGCGCAGTGCGCGCCGCTTCCCACAAACCGGCCCAGGCAAATGGATTGGTTTCCAGACGCATCCAGTACACGATGGTGCCCAGCGGCACGACCAGCGCGGCGCCGGCCAGCGTTGCGGCAAAGATCCAGGCCAGCGGCGTCAGGCGGCCCAGCTGGACCCGGCGGGGTTCCCTGGCGCCGCCAGGAGACACACGCGACACATGAAGGTTGCGCATCAGTCTGGCTTCCAGCCACAGCGCAGCCGCAGTCACCAGCAGCAGCAGCAGCGCCAGCCAGGCCGAGTACACCCGGTCATAGGCCGCGGTGTACTGCTGATAGATCGCGGCGCTGAAGGTTGGATACCGCATCAGACTGACCACACTGAAATCTCCCAGCACGTGAAGCGCAATCAACAGCGCTCCCGACAGCCACGCAGGACGCAGGTACGGCAGGGTCACCTTGCGGAAGGTCTGTATCGGCGAGCGGCCCAGCAGGCGGGCTGCGTCTTCCAGCGCCGGGTCCTGGGCACGCAGCGCAGCATGCAGGTTCAGAAACAGGTAGGGAAAGGTAAACAGCGTCAATACGCCCAGCGCACCCCAGAAGCCACTGGGCCCGGGCCAGGCCAGACCCAGCAGGGTATCCAGAGCACCACCTGGTCCGCTTGCAGCAATCAGGGCGTAGGCGCCCACATACCCAGGAATGGCCAGTGGAAGCACGCCCAGCAGCAGCAGCACCGACCGTGGACGAAAGTCACTGCGGGCGCTCAGGAAAGCCAGTGGCAGCGCCACCAGCGTAGTGGTGACCAGCACAGCAACTGTCAGTAGTACGGTATTGCCAAACAGCTGTACGTTCCGCCAGCGGAAGACAATCTCGCGCAGCTCGGTCCACTCGGCACCCAGGGCACGCAGAACCAGATATGACAACGGCAGTAAGACGCCCAGCACGGTCAGCACGGCAGGCAGCAGCAGAGCCAGAGGGGGGCGGCGGTAGGTCATAGAGGCTTCGGACTCCAGGGCCCGGAACCCTGGAAAGTTATCACAGCGAATTACTCAGGATTGAAGGATCAGATGCATGAGAACGCCCCCGGTCCTCCGGGGGCGTTGGGGAGACATGTTTCAGAGCAGGCCGGCATCGCGCAGCAGCTTCTGCGCCTTCTCGATGTTCTTGGGCAATACGGTGGGATCAATGCGCGGGCTGCGCTTGACCACGTCGCTGTAAGGCAGCATGGTGGTGGGCTGCAGCGTCGAGGCGATCACGGGATATTCAAAGTTGACGCTCAGGAAGAAGTTCTGGGCATCCTTGCTTGTCAGGGTGCTCAGGAAACGGTTGGCGTTCGAACGGTTCTTGGCCGACTTGAGCACCGCAGCGCCGGTCGCGTTGCCCAGGTTCCCGATATCACCATTCTTGAAGAAGAAGGTATCGATCGGGTAGCTCAGGCGGTTGACCCGCTGGATGTAATAGTGGTTCGTCAGCGCCACATCGATCTCGCCAGCGCGCATGGCTTCGAGCATACCCACGTTGCTGGTCTTGTAGTCCTTCGGAGCCAGCGCCTTCATACCCTCGATCCACTGGCGGGTGGTTGCCTCGCCATGCTTGGCAATCATGGCGGCCAGGAAGTCCTGGAAGCTGGGGTAGCTGACCGTCCAGCCGATGCGGCCTTTCAGGCTGGTCATCTTGGGCAGGTCAAGCACGCTGTCAGGCAGCTGATCAGGTTTGATCTTGCTGGTGTTGTACGCCAGGACCCGGAAGCGCACGGTGGTTGGCAGCCAGCTGCGGTCGTCCGGCAGGTAGTCGTCACTGACCGTGCGGGTCAGGGCGGTGCCCAGCTTGCTGAACCGGCCCTCAGACGCCAGTTCACCCAGTGCACCCACACTGTTGCCCCAGTAGATGTCGGCCGGGCTACGGTTGCCTTCCTCACGAAGGGCAGCGACCAGCTGAGCATCGGTGCCATAACGGACGTTCACCTTGATGCCGGTCTGGCGCTCGAACTGCTGGACGATTGGTTCGACAAAGGTTTTGGCACGGCCTGAGTAGATGGTCAGCGTTCCCTTGGTCTGAGCAAAGGAAGTGCCTGCCACGAGGAGAGCGGTAAGGGCGGTCACAGTGCGGATCATGCCTTAATCCTAAGTAAACCGCTCAGATTAGTTAGGGCCAAACGTCCCTACAAAGAGAAACGCGTCCAGGTGCTGGTTCTCAGCGTTCCTCCAGCGCCAGCGTCACCAGCCGGGTCACCAGTTCGCTATAGCCGATGCCAGCGGCCTCAAACAGCTTGGGATACATACTGGTGGTAGTGAAGCCTGGCATCGTGTTGACCTCGTTCAGGAACAGCTCGCCAGTTTCTTCGACATAAAAGAAATCCACACGCGCCAGACCAGCACAGTCCAGTGCACGGAACGCCTGAAGGGCCATCTCACGCACGCGCTCGCTCATGTCGCGTGGCATGCGGGCCGGGATATGCATCTGGGCGCGGCCTTCGGTGTATTTGGTTTCGTAGTCGTAAAACTCCGAATCGAAGCTCAGTTCCCCGACCGGGCTGGCCACGGGTGCGTCGTTGCCGAGAATGCCAACTTCGACCTCGCGGGGTTTATGAGAGGTCATGGCCTCCAGAATGACCCGGCGGTCCAGACTGAAGGCGAGATCCAGTGCCGCCTGCAAGTCATCTGTATGCGACACCTTGCTGATGCCCACGCTGGAGCCCAGGTTGGCCGGCTTGACGAATAATGGAAAGCCAAGCTCGGTTGCACGCGCCGTCACCACTTCGGGCTGACTCCGCCACTCGCGGCGCAGTGCCAGCCGCCACTCCACCTGAGCGATTCCGGCGGAAGCCAGCACCTGTTTGGTCATGACCTTGTCCATGCTGACGGCCGACCCCAGCACGCCACTTCCGACGAAGGGGATTCCTGCCAGCGTCAGCAGTCCCTGGATGGTGCCGTCCTCACCCATGGGTCCATGCAGCAGAGGAAAGACGGCGTCATATCCTTCTGCACTCGCCACGCGGTGCAGCACCAGGTCTCCCCCACCAGGAGCTTCTCCGGTTTCCAGCGCCTTCTGGGTGCCGGTGGGAGGCAGCCAGCGGCCCTGCTTGCTGATCACCACCGGCGTGACATCAAACTGGTCACGGGGGAGCGCGGCCAGCACGCTCCGGGCGCTCATGAGACTGACTTCGTGTTCACCGGACTGACCGCCCGCCAGCAGCAGGATGCGCTTCTTCACGCGGCGCAGTATTCCACGCCGGGGTGCCCGCGGCACAGCGAGGTACAGCTTGTACACATCGGGCGCATAAAGCTCATCTGCGGACCATGCTGATAGCGCTGCACCTGCGCCCAGCGGCCATAAAGGGGAGACGCTTCACATCTTGTCCAGATATGTGGGCTATTATGCTCATCGTTATCCACAATAGGTGCCGATCTTGCGACGCTTTCAAAAGCCCGTTAGATTCACACCTCAGCACTACCAGGAGGCCTATGAAGAAAATCGCGATCCTCAGTACTCTGCTCGTGACCAGCATGGCGTTTGCCGTTGCCCCCAAGGACACCTTGGTGATCCAGCGCAGCGCAGACATCCCCACCATGGATCCCGGCGTGACATATGACACGGCTTCGGCCGAGGTCGTTGACCAGATGTACGAGACGCTGCTGACCTACAGCGGCAGCAGCCTTACCAAGCTCGAGCCCCTGCTGGCCACCAAGTGGGCCATCAGCAACGGCGGAAAGACCTACACCTTCGACCTGCGCAAGAACGTCAAGTTCCACAGTGGCGCCACCATGACCTGCGCCGACGCGGAATACACCTTTGAGCGCAACCTGGTGACCAACAGCGCCGAATCCGGCAACTGGTTTATCGCCGAAAGCCTGACCGGCGTCCAGGGCAACGCCAACGACGAGAAGAGCGTGACCTGGGCCGTGATCGACAAGGCTGTGGAGTGCAACAACGCTGGTCAGCTGGTGTTCAACCTGCCCAAGGTTGACCCCGCGTTCCTGGCCAAGCTGGCCTACACCGGCCAGGCCATCATTGAGAAGAAGTACACCACCGGCCTGGGCGAGTGGAGCGGCACCGAGAAGGACTGGAAGGAATGGGTCGGTAAAGACCTGACCGGCAGCAACCTGAGCAAGAAGCCCAACGGAACCGGCCCCTACGAGTTCGTGCGCGCTGACGCCAACACTTTCCTGGCCACCGCTTTCGATGGCTACTGGGGCAAGAAGCCAGCCATCAAGAACGTCATCAGCCAGAAGGTGCCTGAGCTGGCAGCCCGTCAGCAGGCCTTCCTGCGTGGCGACGCCGACTTCATTGACGGCGGTGGCCGCAGTGTCGACGAGGCCCAGATCAAGGGCAAGCCTGGCGTGACCTGGATCGACAACCTCCCCAACACCACTGCCACTGCCATCTTCATGAACGAGAAGATCAACCCCAGTGGCGGTCTGCTGGGCAGCGGCAAACTGGACGGCAAAGGCATTCCGTCAAACTTCTTCACCGACGTGAACGTGCGCCGTGGATTCTCCTACGCTTTCAACTACCAGCAGTACATCGAAGACGTGCAGAAGGGCAAAGGCAAACAGCGCACCATGCTGCTGCCCGATATCTTCCCTGGGTACGACCCCAAGGTGAAGACCTACACCTACGCTCCCGCTAAGGCTACGGCAGCCTTGAAGAAGGCTTTCGGGGGCCAGGTCTGGAAGAACGGCTTTACCCTCACGGCAAACTACCGCGCCAACAGCGTGCCCGCTCAGACCGCGATGGAAATTCTGAAGCGCAACATTGAAGCCCTGAACCCCAAGTTCAAGGTCATCCTGCAGCCCAAGCAGTGGAGCGAAATGCTCGCCGCCTCCAAGAAGGGCGAGGAAGCCATGATGCTGATGGGCTGGGCACCTGACTACGCCGACCCTGACAACTTCATGTACACCTTCTATGCCTCGGACGGCTACTACAGCCCCCGCGCCAACTGGAAGGACGCCAGCGTGGACAAGTGGCTCAAGCAGGCCCGCAGCACGGTCAACACCGCGCAGCGTAACCGCCTCTACAGCCTGGTCGGCAACCGTGCTTACGAGCAGGCTCCGTTCATCCTGATCCCCGGCGGCATCGACTACACCTTCTTCCGCAGCAACATCAAGGGCATTACTGCCCAGAACTACAACCCTATGATCTCCACGCGTTGGGCTGACCTCAGCAAGAGCTGAGCTGATACCCTTCTGGAGTCCCGCCTGAGCGGGCGGGGTGGCCCCACAGCCACCCCCCCGCTTTCGCCGTGTTACACGAATTCAGACGCAGGTAAGACAAGAGGCTCACATGCTCAATTTCATCGTCAGGCGACTGATCCAGATTCCGGTGGTGATGCTCGTCCTTTCTCTGATGGTCGTCGGGCTCACGCAGATGCTCACCCCCGAACAGCGCGCCGCGCCATACATCCGCAGTGAACAGCAGGCCGCCCGCCTCGAACAGATCATCGAAGAACGTGGTCTGCGTGACCCGTTTCCAGTTCAGTACAGCCGGTGGTTTGTCAAGACAATCAGCGGTGACCTGGGCTTTTCGAAAGCCAGCGGCAAGGATGTGCTTGACACCATCCGCGAAAGGCTGCCCGCCACGATTGAACTGACCATCATTACGGCTATCCCTATTCTGCTCCTAAGTATCTGGTTGGGGACCCTCAGTGCTCTACACAAGGACAAGCTGATTGATCAGGTGTTGCGGGTAATGACCATCATTGCCTACAGCCTGCCCACGTTTGTGCTGGGTATCCTGATGCTTGCCATTTTCTATGCCTATCTCGGCTGGTTGCCTGGAGCTGGACAGCTCAGCATTGTCAACCAGTTTGCGATTGGAGATCTCAGACGCTACACAGGCATGCTCTCTGTCGACGCCATGCTCAACGGACGCTGGGACATAGCCTGGGATGTCATCCGTCACATGCTGCTGCCTGCGGCGACGCTGACCATCGTGTCCAGCGCCAGCATCATCAAGGTGATGCGCAACAACATGCTTGAAGCCCTGACGAGTGACTACGTTCGTACTGCGCGGGCCAAGGGTCTGTCGCCGCGGATCGTGAACAACAAGCACGCTCGCCGCAACGCACTGCTGAGCATCGTCACGCTGGGTGGTTTCCTCATTATTGGCCTCCTGGGCGGGTCGTTGATCACCGAGACCATCTTCGCCTTCCCAGGTATCGGCCAGTGGGTGGTACAGGCAGCGCTGCAGATCGATCTGGCGGCTGTACTTGGCTTTGCCCTGCTTTCAGCACTGATTGTGGTTGTGGTCAGTACCCTGGTGGACATTTTGTACGGCGTGATCGATCCTCGCGTGAGGTTTGACTGATGTCCACTCGCCCATTCCACAGCACTGTCCTCAGGAGCGCCGCATGACGACCACCTCTGCCCCTCTGACCGTGAATAAAAAGAGCCGCTGGCAATTGTTCTGGACCAGCCCGGCCATGCGCAAGCTACGCCGTAACCCGCTGGCCCTTACAGGTCTGTTTATCACGCTGCTGTTCGGGCTCATGGCCCTGTTTGCGCCGCTGATTGCCAAGCCCACTGGCGACTGTCTGCGTGACCTCGGGCTCACCAGCGCAAGTCAGGTCACCAATCCGGCCAATGGAGCCTTCTGGCGTGCCATTCTTGCTCCGCCGGCAAGCTGCTACAAAATGGAGCGGGTCAGTTTCGCCCAGGAGCCTAAACCTGCCAGCGAAATTACCGGTACCTTTGCTCCGTTCGGCACTGTCAACGGGTACAACATTTTCTATGGCCTGGTCTGGGGAACCCGCACTGCGCTGAAGATGTCGTTCATCATCGTGGCGATCACCCTGACGATCGGCGTGATTATCGGGGCAATCAGCGGCTATTACGGCGGCTGGATCGACAACCTGATCCAGCGCTTCATTGACGTGCTGTTTGCTCTGCCACCTCTGATCCTGACGGTGGTACTGCTGACCATCCTGCGCGCCAAAAACCCAGGGGGGGATCCAACAGGACCTATCATCCTGGCGTTCAGCGTGGCCGGTTGGGCGAGCTACGCCAAGATCATTCGCGGTGACGTGCTGCGAACCCGCCAGCTGGAGTATGTGGACGCAGCGCGCGGTCTTGGTGCCCGCGACCCGCGCCTGATCCTGAAGCATGTGGTTCCCAACAGCGTGGCCGCTGTGTTCACCATTGCCGTGCTGGACCTCGCCACCGTGCCTCTGAGTGTGGCGGCGCTGTCCTTCCTGGGCCTGGGGTTTGAACCTGGATCTTCTGAATGGGGTCAGCTGGTGGACTTCTCGCGTGCGTGGCTGAAGCCTGAGTACTGGTACGCACTGGCCTACCCGGCTGCGTTCATCATCACGTTCAGCCTGGCGTTCAACCTGTTCGGTGACGGCCTGCGCGACGCAATGGACCCCAAGAGCCGTTAAGCCTGCCTGTCATATTTCAAAGAAGCGCCCGCCTTGTCCTGGAGACAGGCGGGCGCTTTGCTGTGTGCACAGCCTTCAGGTCAGCCTTTCAGCCGCCTTGTGGACTTGAGGCTCCCGTACCCAGCCCGCCAGCTGTCCATATCCCACAAGGTAGGCACATAGCGCCAGTACCCAAAGCAGAATCACCCCGCGCAGGTCATGCAGCAAAGCGCAGCCCAGCAGAAACGTGATTCCTGGCGCCGAAGCTGCCTGCATAGCGGCCGTCAGAGCCGCGCGGGAAGATGGCAGTGCCGGGTCACGTGCCACACGGCCCGCAAGCCAGAGCGCCGCCCCAGCAAACGCAATGCCCATGCCTCCCAGTCCCAGGACTGCGCCCAGAGGTAAACGTTCTGGACGTGTCAGCAGATACAGGCCACCAAGCGGCAATCCTGGAATTGCCAGGGCCAGAAAAGCCAGAGTATAGGCGCGGCGCGAAGCCCGGATCAGGCCGTCACGGGTACCAGTCTGCAGGTCGCGTGAAATGGATTGCAGCATGCGCAGATTCAAGGGGCAGCCAGGGTCAGCAGCTGAACTGTCGCCAGATGCCCCCCTACCTGCACCTGTGCACCCTCCGGCAGTTCCTTGCGCAGTCGGGCCAGACTGAGGCCCCCGGCAAAGTGACCGGATTGCCCGACCACCTTACCCTCAGCGGTGACCTCAGCATGATCAGGCAGATCTGTGCCCGACAGGCGAGCCAGGTGATAGCGGGTATTTCCACGCGCTTCCAGGCGGGCCATAATCTCCTGGCCTACGTAGCAGCCCTTGCGGTAGCTGATGGCGGGCAGTGGCCCGCCCAGATCCAGCCCGACCTCCTGCGGCAGCACCCCTGTAAAGCCGTCCCGGACGATATCCGGAATGCCGGCACGCACCCGCGCCGTTTCCAGTTCATCGAGGGGTGCTTCCTGGCCGCCCAGCGCGTTCAGAACATCTTCTTCCTGCCGCGCGAGATAGTGCAGGTCTACGCCGGATGTACCGCTGCGGTTGACCCGCCCAGCCAGGGTGACGGCCCCCCCAAGGTCGAGGCTCTGGGCCGCCGGTCCGTCGGTCAGCCAGCCCGGAACAGCCTGATCCCAGACGTGGACAGTCCGCAGGGTGTCCGTCACGTCCTCGACTTCTACCTGATCGAAGATGATGTAACGCTTGAGCCGGGCTGCCAGCCCTGGGGCCTGACCGGCATCCAGGTGCAGGTAGATGTCCTGCTCACGGCGGTAAGCGCGGGCAAACTGCTCGATCTGGCCCCGCACGTTGAGAAAGGCGCAGGGCACCAGACCCGGAGTAGGTGCGCCGCGCAGATCACCGGTCATCTGGCCGTGTACAAAATCCACACGGTCAGCGCCTGTAATGCGCAGGCTGGATGAAGGCAAAAAGGTCCACATAGGGTCAGGGTACGGGATACACCGCCAAGCATGTGCAATGCCTGTCCCGAACAGCATGTGGCGCTGTAATCAGGAAACCCTGACTGCACTGTGCTGAGTCAGCACCTGGTTGCTTTCTGATCAGCCGTCCAGCTGACTCCAACCAGGTCAACGGGACGGCGTTATTCCGACCTGATGTGAACATACCGGGAAAAACGTCTGGAGTCACTTGTTCTCTGATCGGCGTTCAGTTTCTTCGCGAACTGCTTCCAGACAGTTTTGTACAGAGACCCTGGGGCTGCTGAAGGACTGAGTGCAGCCTCGCTGCGCGAATCTTCGTGCCTGCGTGAGTGCTCTCGCCTGCTCGTTACGGAGCCACCCGGGAGTCGTCCCGGTTTCCCTGCTGTCAGTCGCAGGCGGTGGCCAGGGCCCGGCGCCCCAGCTGCGCCTCGCGGGTCAGGTGCCAGCGCTGCAGGTCAGCGGCCGACTCCCGGATAATGGCCTGAGCGTGTGGTAGGGCGTCACGCCGGCTCTGCAGGTTACGAGTCACGATGTCAGTCAGGTCGTCCAGGTTCAGGAGGTGCGCACCAGTCACCTGAGCGATGTCAGGGTCCAGAATGCGCGGCACACTGATGTCAATCAGGAACATCTCGCGCTCGGGACGGCCAGCCAGGGCAGCCTGGACGCCCTCGCCATGCAGGACGTAGTGGGGCGCAGCACTGGAGGCAATCACCACGTCAGCCTGGGGCAGAACCTCGTGCAGGTATTCGTGGGCGCAGGCCTGTCCACCAAGCTTCTCGGCCAGCTGCCGGGCGCGCTCTACGGTACGGTTGACCACGATCACGTCTTCCACGCCCGCCGCACGTAAATGCGTCAGGGTCAGTTCGGCCGTCTCGCCGGCACCCAGGATCAGGGCTGTCCGCCCTTCCAGCGTTCCAAGGGCTGCCTGCGCCAGTTCCACAGCAGCACTGGAGACACTGACCACCTTGTCACTCATGCCGGTTTCAAAGCGCACGCGCTTCCCAGCTGCCAGGGCACCCTGCGCAACCTTGTTCAGCACCTTGCTGCTCAGCCCACGGCTGTGGGCACTTTGCCAGGCCCGCTTCACCTGTCCCTGAATCTGGGTCTCCCCAATCACCAGGCTGTCCAGGCCCGCTGCGACCCGGTACAGGTGAGCCACAGCCGCCTCGCCGCGGTAAACATACAGGTGATCCGCCAGTGCGTGACCCCACGCTCCCTCGAAGGCCGCGACCGGGTCACCTTCCAGACCGGCCAGATAGACCTCGGTACGGTTACAGGTGGCCAGCAGCATCACTTCCTGCGCATGACGTGACAGGTGTGAGTACAGCGCCTCTTCTTCACCACCCCGGACAGCGGCTCGCTCACGGACCTCAACCGGAGCAGTGTGGTGGTTGAGCCCCACCACGATGAAGTCAAGCGGAGCAGGCGGCAACGTACCAGACAGATCAAGGAACTGTTTCGCCGTAGGGCAGGAAAGGGTCATGCTGGGACTCCCATTGTGGTCCGGATGTCTTTGCGCAGGGTCTGCAGGGCCAGCTCACGTCCAGGGCCCGTCTCCCGCAGGGCCTCCTCACGCTGCCTGGACCACTGCTCCACAGTGGTGCTGTCAGGCAGCAGCGCGGAGATTCTTTCACCCAGAGCCTGGGCGAGCATCGGCAGCTCACGCCCGGTGCTGACCGCCACCTGAAGGTCGCCGCTCGATATGACCGCCGGGAATCTCAGCGTGCTGAGTGCAGCGTCGCCCGCATGATTGACCAGGGCGCCCTGCTGATGGGCCGCAGCACAGAGCCTGTCATTCACGGCCGGGTCGTTTGTGGCGGCCACGACCACCTGCGCATCTTTCAGGTCAGCGGGCTCACAGGAGCGCTGGACAACAGTCACGGGCAGAACAGAGAATTCAGGGTGAACCTGCGGAGCCACCACTGTCACCTGCAACCCGGCTTCCAGCAGTGTCTGGGTGCGGCGCAGCGCTACCCGGCCACCACCCGCCACAACGGCCGGCTGACCGCTCAGGTTAAGGAAGGCAGCAAGCAGACTCATCTGGCGCAGCATACCTCCTTATGGCGGGGCTCACGTCCCGGACCGAACGGTAAGAAGGCTGTCCAGCACGCTTTTCAACTTTGAAGCCTGCCTGGGGGCTCAGGCCTGGGGCCCCGTACCTTCCTCGCTCAGAACGGAAAGAAAGGTCTGCAGGAGTGCTGGATCAAACTGAGTGCCTTCTCCAGCGCGCAGCAGCTCCAGGGCCTCGGCAGCCGGAATGGCCGCGTGATACGGCCGGTCATGCGTCAGGGCATCGAACACGTCCACCAGGGCAAACAGACGGGCCAGCAAGGGAATGTTCTCGCTCTGCAGCCCGTCCGGATAGCCGCGTCCGTCCCAGCGCTCGTGGTGCGAGCGGATCACACTCAGGGCGCCGGACGTGACCCCAGGCACCCGCCGGGCCAGATTCTCGCCAGTGACAGTGTGCTGCCGCATCAATGCCCATTCGTTCTCGTCGAGAGGTCCTGGCTTGAGCAGCACGCGGTCAGGGATATTCAGCTTGCCCAGATCATGCAGATAGGCTCCCTGACGGAGATCATCCAGGGCGGCTTTAGGCAGCTCCAGGGCACGGCCAAGCTGCTGTGAAAGCTTTACAGTCCGCCGGGTATGGCCCTGGGTTTCGTAATCCCGTGCCTCCATGGCCAGACCTAGCACCAACAACGTATTTTCCTGCGCCTCCGCCGCTTTCTGAGCCTCACGGGCGCGTTCGAGAGCCACGGTGCCCGCGTGAGCGAACGCCAGCAGCAGTTCGCGCTCCTGCGTGCTGAACGGAGGCTCTACGCGCCCCAGAGCGAGTACACCCAGCAGTTCATTGTGAGACGTGTACAGTGGCGCAAACAACAGATGCTGGTCCGGAGCTCCGGGGGTCCGGACCGCTGTCGGTGGGATCTGCTCTCTGGCCACCATCAGCACTTCACGTCCGTTCAGTGCAGCCTGCCAGGTGAGCCCCTGGCCACGCGGCACCCGGAAGCCCAGAGGCGGGTCTGATTCCCCTGCCGAGTGGGTCACTATCAGGGCGTCCTGCATGGGCGTGACGCTCAGAAAATACACGTACCGGCTGTGCATCAGGCGCAGGGCAACAGAGGTCAGAACAGCCTCGACCTCACGCAGGGTGTGGGCGCCCAGCAGCTGCGCGCCCAGGTCCAGCAGCGCGCGGAGTCCCGCGTTCTCACGCTCGATGTCCCTGGCGTGCATGCTTCACCCTACTGGAGCCAGCAGGCTGCAGGTGAGAATGGTTGCCAGCAAGACTTATTCAGTGGGCTGAAGCGTAGGACTCCGAAGGCAGACCCGTCATTCGAAGCTGTGCTCTACCGCGTCGGCCAGAGCCTCCAGACTGGCGGTCTCGGCCACCTGAAGGTGCCGGAACCCGGCCTGCCGGGCTGCTTCGGCGGTCTGCGGCCCCATGGCGACCACCCGGAGTGTCAGTGGGTCAAACTCTGGACCGGCCAGGGCTGCGAGATGCCGGGCCGCACTGCCTGAGGCGAGCGTGACTGCATCCACAGTGCGCAGCCGGCTCCGCAGAACCGGATCCAGAGCAGCAACCTCGGTACGGTACAACTCAGCGCGCTGGTATACCACGCCGCGGGCTTCCAGCAGGCGCTGAAGGCTGTCTTCGGCCAGCTGGGAGGTCAGGTGCAGCGCCACCTCGCCCGGACGGACCGGCAACTCGTCCGCCAGATGGCGTGCCCCTGGAGTAGAGGGCACAAAGTCGGCGCGAAGCCCACGTTGCTGCAGGCTGGCGGCGGTACTGGGCCCTACCGCCGCGAGGCGAACCCCCGCCAGGTGCCGGGCATCCAGGCCGAGAGCCTGCAGATGCTCCATTAATGCTGTAATTGCCTGATTGCTGGTCAGAAGTAGCCAGGACACATCATTCACATCCCGCAGCCGGGCATGCAGGGCGTCATGGTCGCTGGTCGGCGCAAAACGGATAAGTGGCACCTCCAGGACCTCGGCGCCGCGTGTGCGCAGCACGTCACCCAGGGCGCTGGCACCTTCGCGGGTGCGGGTCACCGCAACCGTGCGGCCTGAGAGGGGCCGGGAGGCCGGGTTGAACCACTGCAGGGTTTCACGCAGACGCACAACCTCACCCACTACCGTGACCGCCGGTGCACCCAGCCCGGCCTCCCTGACCGCCTGAGCGATGGTCGCCAGCGTGCCGGAAACCTCGCGCTGCCGGGGGGTACTGGCCCATTGCACCGTGGCAGCGGGAGTCGCGGGATCGCGGCCACCTTCGATCAGCTGCGCGGCAATCCGTTCCAGATTGCGCACGCCCATCAGCAGAACAAGGGTGTCGACGCCCGCCAGGGTCTCGTGAGGCATGCCGCCGTCATGGGTATGGCCAGTCAGCACCGCGAAATTCCGGGCGACGTTGCGGTGGGTAACGGGAATCCCGGCATATGCGGGCGCCGCGATGGCACTGCTGACGCCCGGCACGACCTCGAAAGGAACCCCAGCCTGGACACAGGCCTCGGCTTCCTCTCCGCCCCGACCAAAGACGAACACGTCTCCGCCCTTGAGCCGGGCCACCCGCTGCCCGCCGTTCTCCTGTGCCATCTGGACAATCAGCGTATTGATCTGCTCCTGCGAGATGTACTCCGAAAAGCCCTTTTTCCCGACGTATATGGTGCGTGCCTGCGAGCAGTAGCGCAGGAGTTCCGGATTGGCCAGGTAGTCGAACAGCACCACATCCGCCTCCTGCAGGGCCTGCTGGCCACGCAGGGTCAGCAGGCCCGGGTCACCCGGACCGGCCCCGATCAGGGACACAAAAGCTCGGCTAGGTCCAGCGTCGGTCATGCGTTACAGGCTACGTCAGGGATGCTGGAACAATGCGTATAAGCTCAGGCATGCCCATGACTAATCTGCTCGACCGTCTGGCACAGGCTGAGGCGCGCGCCCACACACGCTACGGTCTGAGCGGTGCTGTGGGGCAGTTTGGGCCACTGACAGCCGTGTATGCCGGAGCAGCTCTGGTGCTGAATTCCGCGTGGCTCGGTGGCCCTGGTGTGCCCTCAGCTGACGAGCTGGACGCCTTTGAAGCATTCAGCCGGCAGCATGGAGAGGCACCGACCATTCATATGCTGTCGCATGCTGCCCCCACCCTGCTGCCGGAACTGGAGGAACGTGGCTATGCCCTGACGTCCCTGCCGCACCTGTATACGCGGAACCTGGACAATCTCCCTCCAGCGCCGGGCATGACCATCTGCCAGGAAGACGACCCTGACCAATGGGCCGAGTGGTCCGCCCAGGGTTTCGGCGGGGGACTGGAGATCATGCGGGCTGTGGCCCAAGCTCCGGACACCCGGCTGTACACGGCGTGGCTGGACGGTCAGCCTGCCGCAACCGCTGCCATGAGCCTGACTGACGGCCTGGCTGCCCTCCACGGCACCTCTACTCTGCCGGCGTTCCGTGGCCGAGGTGCCCAGACGGCGCTGCTCGCCTGGCGTCTGCACCAGGCTGTGAAGGCAGACGCCGACCTGGCCAGTGTATTTGTGACTCCTGCCTCGCCCAGTGAGCGCAATATCGTCCGGGCTGGCTTTGTGTTGACCGGTTTCCGGCTGACCTTCAGGCAGCGTTGAGTGGAGTGCCGCTTCAGGCCTGCTGGACAGATGACCGGTCTGAGCAACCGGTCATCCTCCGTTGGAATCTGCACGGGAACCACGAGTGCAAGGGAAACCGCGGGCTGCAGGCAGCCCGCGCGGTCCTATTTCGAGTCCGGGTCCGACTCTTCTGCGCCCTCCACCCATTCCAGCAGGTCTCCTGGCTGACACTCCAGGACGCGGCATATTGCATCCAGGGTACTGAATCGAATGGCCCGTGCCTTACCGGTTTTCAGAATGCTCAGGTTTGCCAGGGTGATTCCTACTCGTTCGGAAAGTTCTGACAGGGTCATCCGGCGCTCGGCAAGGACCTGATCAAGCTTGACCAGTACAGGCATCAGACCGTTAATTCGTGTTCGTGGCGCAGCTTCCGTTCCTCTTCGCGCAGCACGCACGCCTGCTGGAGGACCGCAGCGAAGATGGCTAGCACGGCAGCTGTAAGTAGAGGAGCCACGCCCAGTTCCAGTACGCTCAGGGCACCGAGAGAGGTCCGCGACGCCAGAAACACGGAAGCATCCGGCACGTCTTTCAGGGCAGTGTGGACCACATCATATGGTTGAGCCTGCTGGATGGCCCACCACCTGAGGGGTACGCCAATCAGCACGAGCACTTGGCAGAACAGCGCAATCCGGGCAGCGAGGTGAAGGTCACGGATGTTTGCTGGGTCAAACGGATCGAACATCAGACGGTTAAAGAAGGTTTTTACCCGGCTGTAGGCCACGAAAAGAAAGGTCAGGAGTCCAAGGCTCGCTGCTACACCAAGCACCTTGATCCACACAGGTGGATTCAGGGTGACGCTCATTTCGGTGATGCGAAAGTGCTGATCGTCAAGTCGAAGAGCGATTCCAACCGGTACAGCGAAGCTGAGGGGGTGGGACAGAGGTGACCCGGTCAGCAGAGTCCACAGAAAGCCGAGGCTAAACAGAACAAGGAACAACATGCCCAGATTCAGGACCCAGTTGAGGACGATACGCGCAGATTCGGGGTGAAGCATGACGCCTCCTTATCGAATTTCAATATACTGCTTTATCGATTATCGGTAAGGCGCATATAGCCAGCCTCTGGAAAGGGTATAGCCATATGCCGCGCAGTTCACATGGTCCGGCCTCCAGGAGCCCTTAGTTCATATTGTTTTCAGGACTGTGCCCTTCCTCTGATATGGCCGTTTCACGGCCATATCCCCGAACCGCCTCACTGTGGGCGCGACTGCCGGACCGCGTCACGCACCGCTGCACATACGGCTTCCTGCACCAGCGCCCCAAGAAGCAACGGGTCGGCTGCTGGCCGCATTCCACTACTGAGCATAAAAGCGCTGTCTCCATCCCAGAAGGTATGGCTCGGATGAATCACGCGTCCCAGAGCGGTCTGAGCAGCGTCAGCGAGCCGGCGGCATTCACTTTTGGTCAGGATATGCTCGGTGACTACTGCCACCAGGGTGGTGCTCTCCACGTCGCCTGGGGTAAACGCCAGGGCTCCAGGCCCTGTGCCCGGACCGGCAAGCACCTCTCCCCTCTCGTCCAGCACGTCTCCAATAGGGTTCGCTACGGCCAGAACGCCGACCCTGACGCCGTGACGCTCCAGGCACACGCTGCCCAGACCACCGGGGACTGCCCCCGTTCCCAGGTATTTCCCGGCCGTGGCGCCAGTGCCTGCTCCAACGCGCCCACGCTGCACCGGAGCTGACGAGGCGGCGCGCGCTGCGTATTCGCCCTCGGCATCACCTGGCCGGACCTGGGCGTCTCCCACCCCCAGGTCGTAGATCACAGCGGCCGGTACGATCGGTACCCGCGCCCAGGGCGTCTCATGCCCAATCCCGCGTTCTTCCAGAACCCGCACCACACCGCTGGCCGCCGCCAGCCCGAAGGCGCTGCCGCCAGTCAGGAGTAGGGCGTGCACCCGTTCGACCTTCTTCTCCACTTCCAAAAGCACCCCTTCGCGGGTCCCAGGGCTGGGGCCCAGAAACGAAGCGGAAGCTACAGCGCCCTGAGGCGGGCACAGCACAACTGTGCAGCCGGTCAAGCCGACCGGGTCGCTCCAGTGCCCCACCTGAAAGCCAGGAACTGCGGTCAGGGTGGTGTTCTCAACAATCATGTCCTGCAGTCTGGCAGGGTCAGGGCATTAAAAAACCTCGCCCGCGGGGGCGAGGTCAGGCAGCAGCCACAGTGATCAGGGCGTCTTGAGGGCGTACCCGATGCCGCGAACCGTGCGGATGATGCCGTAACCATCAAGGTCGCGCAGCTTGGCGCGCATGTTGGCCATGTGCACGTCCACAACGTTGCTGTTGCTGGGCAGCTCACCGTTCCAAACTTCGCGCTCAATTTCCTGGCGGGAGTAGACGCGCCCCGGCTGGCGGGCCAGGAAGGTCAGCAGGTCGAACTCCTTGGGCGACAGGCGCACCTCGTGACCGTTGTAATGGCACAGGCGCTTTTGCGGATGAATTTCAAGCGCACCTATGGAGATCACTTCGCCGTGCTGCTGATGACGCAACTGCACCTTGACGCGCGCGACCAGTTCCTCCGGATGGAAGGGCTTGGTCATATAGTCGTCGGCACCGGCCTCCAGCAGGTTTACCTTGCGGTCCACCGCGTCCATGGCGGTCAGGATGATGATCGGCACGCTGCTGGTCTTGCGCAGGCGACGGGCCACTTCCGCGCCGTCGAAATCTGGCAGGCCGAGGTCGAGAACCACCAGATCCGGAGCGTGTTCGCGGGCCGACGTCAACCCAGTGATGCCGTCGGCGGCCGTCAGGACACGGTAACCGGCTTGTTCCAGTTCGTACTGGACGACGCGAGTGATGTCCGGATTGTCTTCGATAAGAAGGATGCGTTGGTCCATGGCTGCCCTTTAACTCCTGAAGTCCGTGAGTGTGTCCCGTATGGACGCCTGCTCGGCGCCTATGCGGAATTCCCCCTCGGTGGATCGAGGGCGAATCGTGATTGTGGTCATCGTAGGGTCAGGGGTGCGTTGCAGTGGCGTTAACACGGTTTATGTTCGCTTAACAGCCGTCAGGTTCCGTCCTGCCCTCCCAGGTCCGGCATGGTGCCTACAATGCGGGGATGACTGGTGGCTCTCACGATTTCGACGATACGGACTTTGACCCTTTTGCCCTTGAGGACGAAGGACAGCTCGAACGGCTCAACGGCGCGGATCTGTACTTTGAAGTCGCGGGCAAGGGCCAGGAGGACAGCGCACCTCTGATCTTTCTGCATGGCGGTCCTGGCTACAACAGCTATTCGTTCCGGATTCTGTTTGGCGAACGACTCACGGGGCGCACCGTCGTGTATCTGGACCAGCGCGGCTCCGGACGCAGCGGACCTCTGGAAGACACCGAACAGGGCGCAGCTACCCTTGACCTCGACACCCTGGTCGCAGACGTAGAAGCCCTGCGCGACCATCTGGGAGCCGAGCGGATCGTGCCCCTGGGGCACGGCTTCGGAGCCCTGGTGGCCCTGGAGTATGCCCGGCGTCACCCCACGCGCACCGAACGGGTGGTGCTGGTTAACCCCTGGGTTCACTTCCCGGACCTGGCGCTTACCCTGCTGGAAGAGGCCAGCACACTGCGCAGCCGCGACCTGGAAGACCCCGCCGATCAGGTCCGTGCCAGCACGCCCGAAGGCCAGCACCCCCAGGTGGGCAGCGCGCGGGTGGAAGCAGCTTTTGACCTGCTGAACGCCCGCGATCTGCTCAATGCCATGCACTTCAGGGACGCGGCCAGCCGGATGCGGCTGGAGTTCGTGGACGCCGAGGGTCAGCTTGCCGGGGGCGGTGAGGTGCAGGAGGCACTGGTAAACCAGGGGCTGTGGGAGTTCGAGTACGCACCGTTCCTGCAGCAGATCCGCCGGCCAGTGTTCCTGATTGCCGGCGCCCATGACCGCAGCAGCTATCCCACGCAGGTGCAATGGGTGGCTGATCTCGGCGGGGCGGACGTCAGCGTGCTGGACGCCGGACACTACCCCTGGCTGGACGATGAGGACGCGTTTGCCGAGGCTCTGGAGGAATCTTTATCCCGCTGAGCCTCCCGTGCCCGTGCAGATGGCCTCTCATAGCGCTTCATGACCCCCGGCTATACTCCCGGACGAGCTCATGAAAGGTCTGATTCTGGCCGCGGGTCGCGGCAGCCGTCTTCTTCCCATCAGCGCCACCCGGCCCAAACATGCGCTGCCCATAGCTGGCGTGCCGATTATCCGGCGCGCGGTGCGGGCCCTGCATGAAGCAGGAATCCACGACATCGGCATCGTGACGAGCCGTTCAAGCGAGACCGACCTGCGCGACGCCACGCAGGGAAGCGGCCACCTGACCTTTATTCTTCAGCCGGAAGCCCTGGGCACCGGCGACGCGGTGCTGTGCGCGCGTGACTTCCTGGAAGAGCAGCCCACACTGCTGTACCTGGGTGACAATCTGTTTGAGAATTCCCTGCGTCCGGTTGCACTGGGCCTGCCGGGGACCGACGCTGTGATAGGTGTCAAACAGGTAACCAATCCTCAGGCCTACGGCGTGGCCGTGGTGGACAAGGGTCAGCTGAGGCGACTGGTAGAAAAGCCGCGCCAGCCGGAAAGCAACCTGGCAGCCTGCGGGGTATTCGCGTTCCAGCCGCAACTCATGGACCATCTGGCAGAACTGGCGCCCAGTGAGCGCGGCGAGATCGAGTTTCCGCAGGCGCTGACCTCGGTTCTGGCGGCTGGAGGACGTGTCCGTGCGGTGGAGTTCAAAGGCTTCTGGTCGGATGCTGGAGCTCCAGCAGACCTGCTGACGGCCAATGCCCACTTCCTGTCGCGCCTGCCATCACGCGTAGATGGCCGGGTCCAGGGCACAACTGTTTCTGGCACGGTCGTCATTGAGGCAGGCGCCGTGGTGGAGGACTGTACTCTGCGCGGCCCGGTGTGGATCGGGCCGCACGCGACCGTAAGGGGCAGCACATTGGGCCCACATGTCAGTGTGGGTCCCCACGCCCGGATCAGTGGGGCGACAGTCAGTGCCTCGCTGATCGACGAGTTTGCGCACATCCTGCATCCCTCACGTCCACTGCGCAACGCTGTGGTGGGCCGGCACGCCGTCATCAGTGCTCCCAGCGACGCTGGCCTGCAACTTGTGATCGGCGACCGCAGCGTCGTGCGGCTGTAGTGGGCAGAGGTTCGTCTGATCATGAGCTGCTCCGGTATGAACGCTCCGATTGCGCCCCGGTCTTGAGCGGACGCACACCCGCCTGGGCTCAGGGCCCACTACCCTGGGCGCATGACGCAACCTGAACGCGAGCGGCCTGGCGGAGAAGTGCTGATCAGCGGCCTGGATACCGGTCCTTGCGACGCGGAAAGAGAGAACCGGTCTCCTACCGAGGACGCTGCACGCCTGATACCAACTGCGCACCCCGCACAGGAACCTGAAGACGAAGACGGCTGAGGCTCTGGCCTCTATGTACCGCTGTCCTTTCCTGACGCCGCGCTAGAATGCGCGGCGTCTCGCGCCCCCTTGACTGTGTGGGCGCAATTTTACGGACAGGAGAACCTTATAAATCATGGCCGGTCACAGCAAATGGTCGCAGATCAAACGCAAAAAGGGTGCCAACGACAAAAGACGCAGCGCGATGTACTCCAAGCATATCCGCGCCATTCAGGCCGCCGTCCGCTCCGGTGGAAGCGGTGATCCAGGCGGAAACCTCAGCCTGAAAAATGCCATCGCGGCCGCCAAAGCCGACACTGTGCCGGTAGACAACATCGACAATGCCATCAAGCGTGCGGTGGGTGCAGGTGAAGGCGCCGCTGACTACAAGGACGTGACCTACGAAGGTTACGGACCGGGCGGGACGGCGATTTTCATTGAGGCGCTGACGGACAATGTCAACCGCACCGTCGCCGACATCCGCGCGGTGTTCAACAAGCGCGGCGGTTCGCTGGGCACCAACGGCAGCGTGGCGTGGCAGTTCGAGAAAAAAGGCGTGATCCTGCTGACCGACCGCAGCGAACAGGCACAGGAAGTAGCCATTGAGCACGGCGCAGAAGATATCCAGGAGTCCGACGAAGGCCTGGAAATCAGCACCCCGCCCACCGAGCTGTATGCGGTGCAGGACGCTCTGGCCAGCGCCGGATTCAACATCGAAAGTGGTCAGATCACCATGATTCCCAGCAATACCGTGGCCGTCACCGGAGACGACGCGAAAAAGCTGATGGTGCTGCTTGAAGCCCTTGAAGACCTGGATGACGTCCAGAACGTCTACAGCAACGCTGACCTGCCCGACGAGGAGTAATCCACCAACCAGGGGAAGCGGGGCGCAGACTGGCAAGAGTCACGCGCCCCGCTTCCTTTGGGTGACTTTCTAATACGTTCCCAGACGGTCCTTTCAACGACAGGCCCTGGCGCGCACGCCCGCGAACCTGAACTTACAGCACCAGCGCCTGCGCCTGGCCACCCAGCCGGTCCCACAGAGTGAATGCGGCGCGCGCTCCGGGCCGGATGATGCCTTCATCGTCCCAGCCAGCAGCCAGCGCCGGTCCGCGGGTATGCGCCCACAATACCTCCAGCTCGGTCATGGCTTCTGACGGGGCCAGGGCCTGCCCGTCATCTCCCACACGAGTAATCGCCGCCGCGAAGTTGGCCTGCGGCACCGGCGGAGCGACCGGCGCGTCACTGCCGAAAGCCAGGATCGCGCCTGCCTCCTGCAAGGAGCGGAAGGCGTAACTCCTGGCCTCCAGATGCGGCATCAGGGCCCGGATCATGGGCGCGTCAGCCTGCAGGTGAATGGGTTGCACGCTGGCAGTGAGACCGCGGAAGCGCGCAATATCCTCCGTGCGCAGGTGCTGGGTGTGCTCGATCCGCAGGCGGATTCCACGCGCCTGGGCAGAGGCACGCAAGTCGTCATACACGTTCAGGACCTCGGTATTGGCCCGGTCTCCAATGGCGTGTGTCACTGGTGTCAGGCCCAGGGCAATGGCTTCCAGGCCTCGTTCACGAATCAACTCTGGAGGGTCCAGTGGGATCCCTGTTCCAGAGCCGTCAGCAAAACCAGGGGCGTGGAGCCACGCCGTGCGGCTGCCCAGCGCACCGTCGGCAAAGAACTTCACCCCACCCCACTGGAAGAGCCCACCCGGGTTCATGGCCAGGCCCAGGCTACGGGCCTGGTCGAGCCGCTCGTGGGGAAGGCAGGCCCATACCCGCAGCGGCAGTTCACCCCGCGCCGCCAGGGTCTGCAGTGCCCGCGGAGCTTCCGCGGCTTCAAAGCCCATGGTATGGGCACTGACATAGCCGCGTGCGGCCAGATCATCAGCCCCAGCCTTTGCGGCCGCCAGATACTCCGCCTCGCTGGGAGCGGGAAGAGCTCGTGCTACCAGTTCAATGGCCGTTTCGAGCAGGGTTCCAAGTGGCTGCACGACCCGTCCGCCCTCCGGATCCGGCGTGTGGTCACTGACCCCCGCAGCACGCAGCGCGGCTGAGTTGGCCCAGGCCATGTGCAGGTCCCGCGAGTACAGCAGCACCGGGTGGTGCGGGCTGACCTCGTCCAGCATGGCAGCGGTCGGGTATTCAGTCAGGCCCAGCTCGGCCATAAGGAAACCGCCTCCCCGAATCCAGCTGCCAGCCGGCAGAGCCGCGGTGCGGGCTGCCACGCGGGCAAGAACCTCCTGCAGGCTCTGCACGCCGTGCAGAGACAGCTGCGAAAGCGAGAAGCCGTAGGACACAAGGTGAATGTGGGCGTCAGCGAGTCCCGGTGTCAGCAGCAGGTCGCGGTGATCCTGCACGGCTGCACGAGGGGCGAGGTCGCACATTTCCTCGCGTGAACCAGTGGCCAGGACACGTCCGGCACCAATCAGCACCGCCTGGACTTCAGGCCGGGCGTCATCAAGCGTCAGGGTACGGGCATGAACAATGGTCAACGGCTCACTCATTCCCTAAGGGTAGAGCACCAGAAGACCTCATCGGCTCCGGCCTCTGAGGCTGTTAGACTCCGGAATATGCCGCGCATTCTCGTGGTGGATGACGATGCCGCCATTCTCAAACTCGTCAGCGTGATCCTCTCCCGCTCCGGGCATGAGGTCCGCACCAGCAGCCATCCCGTGGAAGCGCTTGACCTGCTCAAGGTCTTCACGCCTGACCTGATTATCAGCGACGTCGTCATGCCTTACATGACCGGCCTCGAATTTCTGGAGAAGGTCCGGGAAGACGAGAAACTTTCTGCCCTGCCGTTTATGTTGCTGTCCAGCCACGCAGAGCGGGGCGACGTGCGGCGCGGCATGAACCTGGGTGCAGACGACTATCTGCCCAAACCTTTTACGCCGCAGGAACTGAATGTCGCCATTGATGCCCGTCTGCGCCGCGCCGGCCTCAATGTGCAGGGCGAAGACAGCATGCAGGCCAAAGGCCTGGGGACCGCACAGGTGGTCTGGAAGGGAACCCCGGTGGCCTGGGTCAGCCGTAAGGCCCTGGAGCTGTTTTTCTACCTGCTTGAACACAAGGAAGTTACCAGCTGGGAAGCCGCTGAGGCGCTCTGGCCCGAGAAGGATGAGGGCCGGGCCAGCAGCCTGTTTCACACCACTCTGCACCGTCTGCGTAAAAGCCTGAGCAACGAGGCTGTGGTCAGTGCCAACCGCCGCTACGCCCTGGCGCCGGACCTGAACCCCACCTACGACGTTCAGCGCTTCGAACTGCTGGCCCAGCAGGCCGAGCAGGGCAGCCTGGGCCTGGAAGAGATGCGGGAACTGGTCAGCCAGTACGGCCTGTTTCTGCCGGGTGCCGACAGCCCCTGGGTAGACGATGTGCGGTCCAGGCTGGAGCAGAAGCAGTTGAGCCTGCTGAGCCTGTGTGCCAAGGCGGCCACAGCTGCTGGCAAGGACCGTGATGCCGCACAGTTTCATCAGCGTGCCCTGGCCATTGATCCCATGAGCGAGGCCGACTGGCAGGGACTGGCCCGCGCCCTGGCAACCATTGGAGACCCCCGTGCACGCCTAGCTGCCCAGCGCGAGGCCTGGTGGGCTGTTGATCTGGACTGAACAGGAGTAAACGTTCGTGAAGGCCCAGGCACTTTCCTGGGCTTTTTTGTGGTGGTCAAATCGTCGACCAGACTTCAGAAATGGCGCGTAGCATGCCTCCACAGTTCACGGAGGTTCCCATGATTGCTTCCCCACAGACCACTGGGCCCAAACCAAAGTCCAAACCAAATCAGCCCATAAATGAGCCCTATAAGCCAACAGCGCCGAGAAAAGCCAATCAGCAGAAATGGCGAAAGGGTTTTCGGGGCAGAAAGAATGGTCTTGAATTCTTCCTGAATATTGAGCGCAAGTCAGACGGAAGCTTACACGCACGCTACTGGGTACATCCTGGTAGTTCTACGGGATGGCAGCTAACTGGCAACGTACATCAGGACAACACATTTATCCTGAGAGGCATAGAGAATAGTGCTTCATTTGAAGGCAGATTTACAACCAATGCAGTATCCATTACTGCCAACTTCGCCAAGGGAGGCAAAAAGATTGGGGGCCTTCAACTCGCCCAGGCGCCGCTCCGCCTTCCAAGTAACGTTAAGCCAGTGCTCGATGGCCCAAAGCCAGAGAGCACGAGCAACCCAAGTGTGGACGCCGTCGTCTTGGCGGCTCAAGCCCTTGCCAAGAAATTGGGTAAACCTTTTAACAGAACCCAGGCAAATCACCATGTATCTTTGATAATTTCTGCCTGCTCAACGGCAGGCATTACAGATATAAATCAAATGGCATATGTATTTGCGACAGCCGTATGGGAATCTTCAGGCTTTACTGCATATTACGAGAAATACATGCCTGGATGGACAGCAAAAGAATATTTTGAACAAGCCTATGGGCCAAACCCTACACGTATTCTACCTAAGGACGCAAGACGCCTTACATTAGGTGTTAGTGCTACAAAAATTTTAGAAACACGCAAACGAAGAAATTTAGAGGAACTTGGTAACACCGAACCAGGGGATGGACACAGATTCAGAGGCCGAGGCTATGTCCACCTGACGGGAAGGGCAAACTACGCGCGAGCTCAGCAATATGCCGTTATTCCGAGCGGCATTAAACGTAATGGAAAGGTTCCCAATTTATTGGAAAATCCAGATCTCGCCGCTTCAGATAGCGAAATCGCGGCAATTATATTGGCCAAAGGTATGGCTACCGGATCATTTACCGGGACATCGCTCAAAGAACACATCAACTCGCAAAAGACAGATTTTATCGGGGCTCGGAAAATCATCAACGACAGGGATGAAGCTGCTCGGATAGCTACAGGAGCTGACACATTTGCGTCTGCCATAAGACGCGTCACATCAGACGACCAAGATGGTGATCCAACCCCAAATACAGCTTTGATGGAAATAACTGCAAATCAAGAACAGTTTATTTTGAAAATTCCTGTTGCTGGATATAGCTCAGACGAACTAAAAGAGATGCGCTCTGGCGTTGCAATCGGTTCACTGAACGGTATAAATGCTTATTTCAATGGTCCAGATGAAGCCCAAACCTGGGGTGATAGTTACTCCAAGGATGGAACTATCTACTATGGATTCAAATGGCAATGCGTGGAATTTGTCAGACGATACACAAGCATGAGCGGTGGGAAGTACATTTCCCACCGTGGCAACGCCTCTACGTTTTACAAGAGCTCGATCCCAGACGGTGGCCATACCTTCGATGCTTTCACCCAATATCGAAATACAGATCCTAAAACAGGTGCAAAAATAGGAAGCATTGGAAAACCAAAGCCTGGAGATATAATAGTTCTTTCTACAAATACATATGGACATGTAGCAGTTATTGCCGAAGTCGGTGACGAGCATATTTCAATTGCACAACAAAATGTCTTGACAAACTTTAAAGAAGAAATCTCGCTTAAGAAGAACGGTAATCGATGGGTCGTGGGAGGAAAAGCACAATGCTGGCTAAGACATCAATAAGATACTTAAATATATACATATCGATCCTGTTTATTACAAGTTGCGCTGCCACTGCTGGTTCACCGATGATGGGCCGAGAACTCTCAAAAGCCTTCTTGGAGGGCGCATTCTGTAAAAAATATCGTTGTGAGATCAACGACTCTATCGAATCTTCCGATACTTTATCATTCAATATTACTGTGCCAGGAAACAAATATTCTGATGACCTTAGTTTGCACAACTCAGCAACTAATCTTGTATTCCGATTTTCAAATTCCACCAATCGCCTTATCTCAGCTTCTGCATTTTTTCGCACAGACTACGCTATAAATCGATTGAGGCCTGAATATGCAGAACTCGCCAACGATTTTTATCTTATTATGACTGGAAGAAAAATGATGCAAGAGCATGAGTACTCCCATGGCGGAGTAATTACTACATGTCTATCTTCGTTAGGCAAGTCTCAACGCTCCGGAAAGTCCATTACATATCAAGTACTTTTGAAAGGGGTTCTGCCTGATAGAACACCTTATATAAGTACATGCCATCAATTACTAAATAAAGGTATTAAACAGGTCAACCGATGGATGGTAATTAGGATTCATTGAAGCATATGTAACCATCGTATATATCACCATGTATAATATTCATACTCTTGAGATCAATTCCAATTTATTACAATAAAATTTTAATCTTTTCAACACTATTGCCACGAAGCCAAGTCTCTTAAGATTTATCGGAGCCGAATAATAAAAGCTTAAAGTCTCGACTAATCGGGTGTAGGTGCGGCCAGTTGGACCCTAAGCCCGTGTACTGCTGCATCAATCGCGTCCGACGCTAAACTGCTCACCATGACTGCTCCGCTCACCACGTCCCAAATCCGCGAGAAGTTCCTTCAGTTCTTCGAATCCAAGGGGCATCTGCGCCTGCCTTCGCATTCCACCATTGCTCCGGACCCGACCACGCTGTTCACGGTGGCCGGAATGCAGCCGTTTAAGGATCAGTTCATGGGGGCGCCAGCGGTCTTTGATGGTGTGGCCAACAAGCGGGTCACCACGGCACAGAAATGTGTGCGCGTGCCGGACATCGAGAACGTGGGCCGGACCCGCCGGCACCTGACTCTGTTCGAAATGATGGGCAACTTCTCGTTTGGTGACTATTTCAAACGGGACGCGATTCTGTGGGCCTGGGACTTTCTGACCGGCCCCGAGTGGATGGGCATGGACCCGGACAAGATGTACGTCACCATTTACAAGGATGACGACGAAGCATTCGGATACTGGACGCAGGAAGTGGGCCTGGACGCCAGCCATATTCACCGCTTTGATGCCGATGAAAACTTCTGGCCCGCCAACGCTCCGCTTGAAGGTCCCAACGGACCATGCGGGCCGTGCAGCGAAATCTACTATGACCGTGGTTCCAACTATGGAGACGACACCTGGGCCGACTACGCGCAGACCCGTGAAAGCGCCCGCTTTCTGGAGGTCTGGAATCTGGTCTTTCCACAGTACGACCGTCAGGATCCGGCCGAGGATGGCACGCCTGTCCTGAAAGATCTTCCGTTCAAGAACATCGACACGGGCATGGGTCTGGAGCGGGTGGCCAGCGTCGTGCAGGATGTACCCGACTTCTATAGCAATGACGTGTTCCGGCCTATCGTGGACAAGGTCGCCGAACTGTCCGGAAAGCCCTACGAAGGAGAGATCAGTGTGTCTCACCGCGTGGTGGCCGAGCACATGCGCAGCGTATGCATGATTCTGGCCGACGGCACAGCCCTGAGCAATACCGGCCGCGGCTACACCCTTCGTAAGATTCTGCGCCGCGCTTCCCGTCACGCTTACCTCCTCGGTATGCGTGAGCCCGCGCTGTATCAGATCGCGCCGGTGGTCGCTGCTGGTATGGGCGACGCTTACCCAGAGCTCCGAACTGAGCAGGGGCGGGTCGAAGCAGCCATCCGGGCTGAGGAGGAGCGTTTCCTGAAAACGCTGGAAGGCGGCATCCAGCGCCTGGGCAGTCTGCTCAGTGGTATGCCGCAGGGCGGCACCCTGAGCGGCGAGGAAGCCTTCGTTCTGTACGACACCTACGGCTTCCCACTGGACCTGACCAAAGAAATCGCTGAGGAGTACGGCATTTCAGTGGATGAGGCGCGGTATGCAGAGAGCCTGGAAAATGCCCAGAATATCGCCCGGGCAGGCAGCAAGTACGGGAAGTCCGAGCTGTTCGGCGGCAACCAGGAGGCGCTTGAGGGCCTGAGTGCCACCGAGTTTGTGGGCTTCGATCACCTGGAGGCCGAAGGTCAGGTTCTGGCGCTGGTGGGCGCTGGCGAGCGGCTGAGCCACCTGTCTGCTGGCAGTGAGGCCACTGTGGTGCTGTCCCGTACGCCGTTTTACGGTGAGGGCGGCGGCGAGGTTGGCGACACTGGCCGTCTGGAGTGGGAGGGCGGCGCCGGGATGGTACGTGACACCCGCAAGACACCGGCAGGGGTGTTCCTGCATGACGTTCTGGTGGAGCAGGGTGAACTGACAGAAGGCGTCACGGTCCGTGGTGTGGTGGGGCCTGAGCGGCAGGCCATCCAGCGTCACCACACCGCAACGCACCTGCTGCACGCGGCTCTGCGTGCCGTGCTGGGCTCTGGCGTCCGGCAGGCCGGCTCACTGGTGGCAGCCGACCGTCTGCGTTTCGACTTCTCGCACGGCGCAGCCCTGAGTGCTGAGGAACTGTCCCGGGTGGAGACCCTGGTCAGCCGCTGGATCAGCGCGAACTTCCCGGTGACCTGGCAGGAAATGCCGATTGCCGAGGCAAAAGCTGCGGGTGCCACCGCCTTGTTCGGTGAGAAATACGGCGAGAAGGTCCGGGTCGTGTCGGTTGAGGGCGATGTCGAATACGGCGGCCAGCCGGTGAGCAGCAAGGAACTGTGCGGCGGGGCCCATGTACGCCGGACGGGTGACATTGGCGCCTTTGTTCTGCTGAGCGACGAGAACGTGGCAGCTGGCGTGCGCCGCATTGAAGCTCTGGCCGGCGAAGCTGCCACGAGCTGGGTGCGCGAGCGCCTGAACGGAACAGCGCGGGTCGCCGCGCTGCTGAACACCTCGCCTGATGGCCTTGAGGCCCGCGTAACTGGGCTGCAGGCTCAGCTGAAGGCTGCCGAGAAGGAGGTGGCGGCGGTCAAACGTCAGCTGGCGCAGGCTCAGATGGGCAGCAGCAGTGGCGGCGGCGCACAGACCCGCGAACTGGGCGGCTTTCGGGTAGCGGCCCTGAAGCTCAGTGGTATTGAGGGCAATGAACTGCGCGGCGCCGCCGACAAACTGCTGGACCAGAGCGGAGCGGATCTGGTGGTGCTGGCCTCGGACAAGGGTCTGGTCGTGAAGGCCAGCAAGGACGCTGTAACGCGTGGCGCGCACGCCGGGCAGCTGGTCGGTAAGCTGGCGGCCGCCGGTGGAGGCAAGGGGGGCGGCCGGCCAGACATGGCTCAGGCTGGCATCACTGACCCGGTTGCTGCCCTGAACGCGCTGGATACGGCCTTCTAAGCTCGGCCGAGAGCGACGACCAGGGCTGGGGCGTGTGCCCCAGCCCTTTTACCTTATCCGCCGGGCTGCTCTCTGGCCTGGCGGTACAGCATCTACTGTCCTGCTGCCGACCACGCGCAAAGTAACGTCACGAGCAGCTCCAAGGCCAGGGCGAACCCGTGGAGTTTCTGCTGGACGCTCTGGAGTTGATCCTGCTAGTGATCGACCATCTGCCGCGCTTCGCTCAGCCCTGACAGGGCTGAGCGGCGGGACAATGTTTCCTCCCAGGCGCGAGTCAGGATTACAGCGGTGCTCAGGACCTCCTCGCCCAGCACCGCCCCAGCCAGCCGCGTACCCTGCGCTGTCTACGCCGCATCAGCCAGCACCCGGACTGCCGCAACAGTCTGTGACCATCCCAGCAGAGCAGACGGGGCAAGAATGCGTGGGGTTATGGTCAGCTGAGCCTCCAGACGCTCAAGCTGAATGCCGGCATGTTCAAGGTTTTTCTGAGCTGAAGCCAGGATTATCAATAGGCCCAGCCAGGTGTTCACGGTCACCACCGAGGGCCATACGCCTGTCAGGCCCAGGGCACGGGCAGCCCTCAGGTCTGAAGGCTGTGACTGTTTCAGGGCCTGAGAATACCGGGGATCAGGTTGGTCAAGCCGGGCGGTTCTCTCCCCTGCTGATGAACGGCCTCGTACCCCTGCAACGGACCGGTCGGTGAAGAACCGAAGCGGCCGGCATGACTGCCTGGGCCTACCGGATCACATCCAGGCTGCACACCGCTCCGATCCTCAGCAGGCGTCATTCACAGCCCCAACTCCTCACGGGCAGAACGGGTCAGGCCCCGAATCACCAGGGCGTGGCTGCCTGTCAGCAGCTCATTGACCAGCGGATCGGGAACTGAGCCATCGAGGATCAGGGTGACCCAGTGGCGTTTGTTCAGGTGATAACTGGGCTGGATGGCTGGATAGGCGGCGCGGAGTTCCTGGCCATACTCAGGCTGCACCTTCAGCGACACAGTCAGCGGATCACCGTGAATATCGGTCAGGGCGTACATCTTGCCACCCGCCTTGAACACCAGCGTGGATGCATCAAAGGGAAAGGTTTCCTGCGTCTGCGGCAGAACCGCGCACGCCGCTCGCAGCTCGGTGACTGATTGCATGGGGTCAGGATAGACGCCAGCCCCAGAGCTCAGCTTTCAGTATGAGGATCGAGGCCCTCAGCCGTTTCCAGCGACAGGTTGGCCTCGGTGGTTGAGGCGTCGGCGCCACCAAGCAGCGTCGTGACCTCGCCGGTGCTGAGGCCCTCGCCAGGCCGGGTCACGATACCGGAGGCTGGCCGGCTGGCCACATCGGCTGGCGCCGGCCCCTGCTCTGCTGGGATGTGCTCCTGAGGCGGGCTCTGATGGGGCCGCAGTGTGGGATTGACCAGCAAGGGCTCCGTGTTGCGGTTGCGATCATCCTGAGACATACCTCAGGATGCGGTGTCTGTGACCGGGGCGGCTGATCTTCTGCTCAAGGAACCGTGATGAACTGCGGGGGTGCGCCGAGTGTTTCTGTCCCTGCTGTTCTTCTGGCCCCTTCTGAGTGCTGCTGCCCCACCTGTGGCTGAAACTCCGGTGCAGTTGGTCATCCTGAGTGATTTCAACGGCGCCTACGGCAGCCTGACCTATCCACCTGCCCTGACCCGTGCTGTGCAGCGGACGGTGCAGGAATGGCAGCCTGACGCCGTGCTGTCAGCCGGTGACCTGGTCGCAGGGCAGAAAGCCAGCCTGAGCGACACCACCGTCCGCGCCATGTGGGCCAGCTTCGAGCGCGACGTTCATGGTCCACTGCGGCGGGCTGGGATTCCGTTCAGTTTTACCCTGGGCAATCATGACGCCAGCCTGACGCGCGACCGACGGGAAGCGGCCCGGTACTGGCAGGCCCACCCACCGGTCCTGAATTTTGTTGACCGGTCCTCGTTTCCCTTTCAGTACAGCTTCACGCTGGGTGAGGGACGGGTCTTTGTGGCGTCCATTGATGCCAGTCGTTCTCAGCTGGGGACCGCGTCGCAGACCTGGCTGGCGGCACAGCTGGACACGCCAGAGGCGCGCCAGGCGGGTGTCAGGCTGGTGCTGGGTCACCTGCCGCTGGCCGCAGTCAGTCAGGGAAAGAACCGCCCGGGCGAGATCCTGCGTGACGCGCCGGCCCTACGGAGCGTGATGGCAAAGGGCAAGGTGCTGGCCTATATCCACGGACACCACGCGGCGTTTTACCCTGGACGGCTGGGGCCGCTGAATGTACTGTCCAGCGGCGGCATCGGCGGGCGCGATTACGTGGGATATCCCGGCACGGCCCGCAGCACGGTAACCCTGCTGAATGTGCATCCCTCAGCTGGGCGCGCGACCTTTCAGACATTTGACGCCGATACAGGTGCCCAGGTACTCAGCAGAGGTCTGCCTGCGCGTCTGAGTGGCCTGGGCGGGCCCCTTTACCGGGTGGACGATTTCCGCTGAGATGAATGGACTGGGGTGGCCTCAGGCCTAGTCGTTGCCGAAGCTCCAGATGTCAAGCTCATCCACCGCGTTTCCCATGCCCTGAAGCTGTTCGAGATCCTGTGCCTGAACCGGCGCTGTGCTCACGTCATCGGTGCGCCCGATGGCATGGGCCATCACATCGGTCGGTACCGAAGCGAAGAGCTGCTGAAGCTGTGCAGGCGTTACGTCCAGCAAGGCGTCTGACAGCACTTCGTCGGGAACCTCCGGCTGCACCGAAGCGCGTGCCGAGGCCAGCAAATCGGCGCTGACTTCCGGGCGGATGGCGTCAGGGTCGTCCAGTGCGGCCGTGCCTAGCGGTGCAGCAATGGCCACGGCTGAAGCGGCTGCAAGCGGAGCCGCCATTACCGGAACTGGAGCAGGCGTTACGGGGGGCTTGGGAGCAACCGGCGTGGCAACCGGCACCGGCGTGGTTCGTGGAGCCGCGGCCGGCTCTTCACGTGGAGCGGCAGGCACCACACGCACACCGGATGGACGGTTGGAGGGCAAGCTGCCTGTTTCCTGCGAGCGGGGCGGGGCGGAGTCGGATCGGCGGAAGGTCTGGCGTCCCCAGCGTTGAATCCTTGGCCATAGGAATACCAGCAGGGCCAGAATTGCCAGGGCGACGAGAAGTCGCATCATGGAGTTAACTTAAAACGAGCGACATCACACTTTTCTTCCTGTATCCCCAAGTAAATGCAGGCTTCTGTTTCACCAGCCGGAAGAGCGGCACTGGATATATGCACCTCATGACCATGTGCTGACCACGGTGGGCCGGAGTTCGCAGCCTCCCCCGCTTCTCCTGACCGCACTGGAGAAAAGAAGTCAACATCAGCTTTCCCGGTCACCGCACAGCGCCATCAGCTCAAGCTCCCAGGTCAGCTGGTCATACAGTTCATCGCACAGGAGTGGTTCTGCTGCGGCCAGCAGGCCGATCTCCTCCAGGGTCGAGGCGTAGATGTCATGGGACACATCCCCCATCTGAATACGCAGCCGGACGCGCCCATCCAGCAGGATGGCCAGCCTGGCCTGCTGCCCATCTTCGCCGTACACATGCAGAAGCGCCCGCCGGACGGTTTGGGTCATGCTGGCACGATTCTGTCGTTACCGATGCCAAAAAAGAAGGGAGGCGGGGTGTGACCCCGCCTCCCTTCTGTGCTTCTGAACGCTCAGGCTTCGCTGTAGGTTTTCTCGATGGGCATGCCGACGGCGTTGCCCCACTCGGTCCAGCTGCCGTCGTAGTTGCGCACCTTGGGGTAACCCAGCAGCTCGCGCAGCACGAACCAGCTGTGTGAGCTGCGCTCGGCAATACGGCAGTAGGCGATGACGTCCTTGTCCGCAGTCACGCCTTCACCCTCGTACAGGGCCTTGAGTTCCTCGGCGGACTTGAAGGTGCCGTCTTCGTTGGTGGCTTTGGCCCAGGGAATGGAGCGCGCACCGGGAATGTGACCCCCGCGCAGCACGCCTTCCTGAGGGTAGTTGGCCATGTGCGTGACCTTGCCCGAGAACTCGTCGGGGCTGCGCACGTCCACCAGCGCGCCCTGGCCAGCCTGGACGCTTTCCAGGTGGGCCCTGACCTCGTCGCGGTAGGCCCGCAGGCTTTCGTCGCGCTGCAGGGCGGGGTACTCGGTGGCGGGGTAGGTGGGCACATCGGTGGTCACGTCACGGCCTTCAGCCATCCACTTCTGGCGGCCACCGTTCATCAGCTTGAGATTCTGTACACCGCTGTAGGTCAGGAACC
Source organism: Deinococcus deserti VCD115 (assembly GCF_000020685.1). Classification (NCBI taxonomy): domain Bacteria; kingdom Thermotogati; phylum Deinococcota; class Deinococci; order Deinococcales; family Deinococcaceae; genus Deinococcus; species Deinococcus deserti. The sequence continues at coordinate 2,334,334 of NC_012526.1, forward strand.
AGTAGGCGTAGGCCGCCCACCAGTTGCTCTTGTCGCCGTACAGGATGATCTGATCGGTGGGCTTGATGCCCAGACGACCCAGCAGCGCGCTGACTTCCTCAGCGGTAATGAAGTCGCGCTGCACGGGGTGCCACAGGTCGGTCTGCCAGTCGAGCTTGACGGCGCCGGGAATATGGCCGGTGTCGTACAGCAGGATGTCTTCGTCGACCTCGATAAGGCGGATGCCTTCCTGGCCGAGGTTCTGGGCAACCCAGTCGGTGTTGACAAGGACGTCTTTAGCGTAGTTCATGGCGGTCTCCTTAAAGGCGAGAGGCGAGTGGGACGTGTCACCGAATTGTAATCCGACTCGAATAGTTTACAAAAGCACTCAACTGTACAGGGCTTACCATACCCCCTCCGGGGGCAGGGGTACAGTGGGTACATGACCCAGCCCGATACCACGCCCCTGCCCGAAAAGCTCCAGAGCATCGTGACGATGTTCCGCAGCGCCCCCAAGGCCCTGCGTCTTCAGGCCCTGCTGGAATACAGCCGCAAACTGCCGGCCCTGCCTGAAAAGTACGTGGAGCACCCTGAATTCATGCAGCCGGTGCCCGAGTGCACCAGCCCGTTTTTCCTGGTCACCGAACGTGACGATCAGGGAGGTATGAATCTGTTTTTCAAGGTGCCTGAAGAAGCTCCCACAGTGCGCGGCTATGCCGGCATCCTCCACGAGGCTCTCAGCGGTGAGGCCCCCGAAACCATCCTGAGTGTCCCTGATTCCTTCTACCTGGACATGGGACTGACCGAACTGATTACCCCCATGCGCCTGCGCGGCATGGGCGCCATTCTCAAGCGGCTCAAGAGCGACGTACAGGAACACGCCCAGGCCTGAGCAGTCCACTGGAAAAAGAGCCGATCTTGTACTGATCGGCTCTTTCTTCTGCCATACCCAGCCGGGGCCTGACTGGTACCCAAGGCTCAGGAAAAGACAAACTTCATACTCAGAACGTCATGGGGACTGGCTGTGATTGTATCCGGCACCTCGCTCCCCAATCCCCTGTTCAATTAGTCGATCACGCTGACCTGACGGGGAGGCAGGCCGTCCTTATGCGCGGCCTGCAACGCTGCGAGCGCCCGGCCCCGGTGGCTGATGGCACGTTTTTCCTCAACCGTCATCTCCGCCAGGCTGCGTGTCTCGCCGTCTGGGACAAACAGCGGATCGTAGCCAAAGCCGTTCTCACCGCGGGGCCCCTCGAGCAGCTGCCCGGTCATTTCGCCGCGGTAGGTCTCCAGATGTCCGTCCGGATAGGCCAGAATCACCACCGACACAAATTTGGCCCGGCGGTTGGTTTCGCCCCGCAGCTTTTCCAGCAGGTACAGATTGCGTTCCCGGTCATTGGGCCGGTTGCCGAAGCGGGCGCTGTAGACCCCTGGCTGACCATCAAGAGCCTCAACCTCCAGGCCGGAATCGTCAGCCAGGGCCGGAAGTCCGCACGCCACTGCGGCGGCGCAGGCCTTCAGTGCAGCGTTTTCCTCGTAGGTAGCGCCGGTTTCCTCAGGCAACGTCACAGACCCCAGCCCAGTGAGCCGCCAGTCCAGGCCGGCCAGCGCCTGTTCGATCTCGCGAACCTTCCCGGCGTTCCCGGTTGCTACAACCACCTGTCTGCCTTTCAAGCCCACGCCTTCAGTCATCACCGCCCAAGTTTAGGCCAGGGGCTGCCCCAGGGACATGAACAGTTTCCTGCCGGAGCGTTACGGCAAGCGACATCTCAGTAAGCGGCAGCCAGCGCCTGCACAAGACGGTCCTGAGCGTCACGCAGGGTCAGGATAGGGGACGACTCCGGCCCGTTCATCAGCACCACAAACACCAGGATCCGGCCACTGCGGGCCGTGACGTATCCTGCCAGAGCACTCACGCCAGGAAGGGTTCCCGTCTTGGCACGCACGTCAAGGCCCTCATCCTGCAGCCGCAGGGCCAGGGTGCCGCCCCGCCCGTCATGTCCTGGAACGTTCTCTCCGGTACCGGCCTGGGGAAGAGCCTCGACAAACACGTTTTGTCGGCTACGGTACAGGCGTTCAGGCAGGCCGCGCTGAGGAAGAAGCTGGAGCTGCCTGAGGCCAGCCCGGTTTGGATACGGCAGGTCATGCATGACCTTCAGCAACTGGGCCAGTGCGCGGGGAGTCAGGCGGTTCTTGCGGCTCAGGCCGCTGCCGTCGGCCAGCACCACGCCGCTCAGGTCGGCGCCTGTCCGGCGCAGCATCGCCCGCTCACGGGCCAGGGCATCCTGCAGCGTTCCGGTGCCCTGGGGCCGGACCGCCAGCGTCGCGAGCAGTTCCTCGGCCCGCAGGTTGTCGCTGGGACGCAGGGTGCGGGCCAGCACGCCTGCTACTGAAGCGCTGCGCACACTGGCAATGCCCTGCTCGGGGCGGCGGGAGACCGGTACCTGCGGGTCAGGCGGCAGGGCGCGGCCCTGGTCATCCAGGCGCGTGGGCGGCACATAGGGACGGGAGCGGGCTGCCTGACGAACCCGGTCGGAGACGACCCGCACCCCAGCCTGCCGCAGCTCGGCAATCAGCGCGGCGCCCAGCCGGGACCGCGCCTCGGCGGATGCCGCAGGAGGATCGTCATGCCAGTCGGCCAGACGCAGCCCGGTCATGGGCACGCCAAGAGAAACGCCTTGCCAGCTATCAACGTCCAGGGTTCCATCGGCCACACGGACCTCCCCCACTTTCCGTAATCCGCGGGCATAAGCCTGCCTCGCCAGGGAGCGCAGGCTGTAGGAACCGTTGCGGACGCTCAGGGTGGGGTCGCCGCTTCCCCGCAGCGTGACGGTCTTTGCATGGCTGCGTCCGACCTGAACGGCAGGAATGGTCAGGTCGGTGCTCCAGTAGCCCTGTGCCCCGCCCCGTTCGGCCAATACCGACGAAGCCGTGATGAGTTTGACGGTGCTGGCCGGAATAAAAGACTCACGGTCACGGAGAGCTTCCAGGACCTGGCCGCTCCCGGCGTCACGCACGAGCACACCCACACTTACGTCCTGCGGCACATCCTTCAAGGCCAACCGCACACCGGCACTCAGCGCCGGTTCCTGCTTTGTCTCCTCATCTGCGCGCAGGGTCACATCGGCCGGAGCATGTGGAGGTGCCACAGCAGCGCTGAGGCCGCCGACCAGCAGAACCAGAGCCAGGGTATGACGCATCGCGGCAGGATAGCGGACACCGCCGTGCATTCCGTTCCCAGTTCCAGCCGCCGGCAGCTACATCACGCGGTCACTTTCACGCAGCAGGATCGGCGCACGGAACGCCGCTGGCAGCCACTCGTCCTGCGCGTAGATCGCGCCTGGGGGACAGGAATGCAGGCAGGCCATGCAGCCGGTGCAGGCACTCAGATCCAGCAGCAGACGCACGCCGCCGTCCGGCTGCAGGTCACGCGTGATTGCTTCGGTTGGGCAGACATTGGCGCACACCGGGCAGTCGATACACTTCTCGTCTACCAGAGGCGCAGGCCAGTGCACCCCGGCCGTTTCGGGGGGAGCAGGCGAGAGGGCCCGCGAGCGCCATTTCCATTCCTGGGGGGTGCGCTCTTCGGGCACGCTCCAGTCCACAAACGGCAAGGGCTGATCCGGCAGGGCCTGCGCGAGTTGCTGCTGACCCGACCTCAGTAGAGCCTTGAAGGCGCCGCGGCGGCTGATGCCGTGCGTGCGGCTGCGGTCCTCGTCCGTCGCGCGGCGCACCGTGACCTGAGCCGGACGGCCCGTCGCGGCCCGCAGCTGCTGAGCCTCGTCAACGACACGCGCCACACGCTCAGGCACGTCCGCTGCGCCCACCGGGCAGGCAGCACAGTCTCCGTGGATCAGGGTCAGGGGCGTGTCCCAGGCGCCCGCAGCGGCCACCAGCGCCGGCGTCACCCTTCCCAGACACGGCAGGGTTGGTCCTCCAGCCTCGCTGGGCGAACAGGCCAGGGTGGCTCCAGCCTCCCCGGTACCCCGGGCTTCCGGGGCACCCGCACGCTGGTCATGCACACTCTGCAATGCCGGCTGTAGGCCGTATTCCAGCGCTCCAGTCGGACAGACCTGCACGCACAGGCCGCACCCGGTACACAGGTCGGGGTCAATCTGAATGCTTGCCCCCAGAGGCCCCAGATTCACCGCCTGATGGGGACAGGTGGTATGGCACGCGTCACAGCCCCCCACCGACTGCCTTTCCAGCAGACACCGCGGCGCTGTAAAACGCGGCAACAGATTGTCTGCCTCGCCCAGCTGGTCCAGAAAACCCCGTAACATCTCTGCTCCCTTACCGGCGGGTAGGCACACGCAGCGTAATAAACCCTACGCCTGCAAGTCCTACCAGCCCCCAGAGGAGTTGTGCGCTCAGCCCCGGCAGGCGGGTCATGGTGAATACCACGGCCAGCACGATACAGCTACAGGCGATCCATTTTGCACGCAGCGGCATGCCGCGCCCGGCACGGTAATCGCTGATCAGCCCCCCCACCACCGGCCGGGACAGCAGCCAGGCCTCCCAGCGCGGATCACCCTTGGCAAAGGCTGCAGCAGCCAGCACGAACCACACCGTGCCCGGAAATCCAGGCACCAGCAGCCCCACGAAACCCAGGCTGCTCAGCACGAATCCCAGCATCACCCACAGCGGGCGGACCCTCGGCACGTGTCCTGGACCTGGCAGCTCAGACGAGGAGGCAGAAGGCGTCACGCGGCCCAGGCTAGCGGCCAGGAGGGTGGGCCGCCAGTCCTGAACTCTCAATTGGCGCTTTTCCCGTGCCCCTTCACGGCACAAGAACAATGCCGTCCTCATCGGCGTGCAAAGTCATCCCTGGATGCACCCTGACGCCCGCGAATTCAATGGGCACCCCCACCTCTCCCAGGGGCACCTTGCCACTTCTGCGGGGGTGAGCAGCCAGCGCCCGGATTCCTGCCGGAAGCCCGCGTAACTCGGCCACATCGCGCACGCAGCCGTGGATGACCACACCTGCCCAGCCGTGATCGACAGCCAGTTGCCCCAGCTGGCCGCCCAGCAGAGCGCAGTTCAGACTGCCGCCGCCATCGACCACCAGCACCCGGCCCTCTCCAGAGGTTTCCAGCGTCTGGCGAACCAGGGGATTGTTTTCGTGGACCCTCAGTGTCTGTACTGTTCCACTGAAACGGATCTGTCCTCCGTAATCATTGAAGACCGGTGGCAGCACCACGGCCTCCGGAAAGGCGTCACTCAGATCACTGGTAGGCATCACCGCAGGGACAAGTTCAGCGCTCATGCCTCGTATCTTCAATGGACAGTTGCTGTCAAACCGTGATACTCCTTTGGAGACAACACTTGTGGTAACGGGCAGAACACAACATCTGTCGCCAGCCTTTCCTAAGCCAGCCCTCACCTGTAACGCGTTCAGGACGCGCAGACTACGCTTATGCTGGATAACATTCTGAACAGTGTCCGTCGTGGAGCCGAGCGTGTGCAGCGCCGTGGGGAAGAAGTTGCGCAGGTCACGCGGCTGCGGGTGGAGGCTTTTCAGCTGGGCCGCGAGCTGGACAGTGCCTATGCCCGCCTGGGACGTGCCTACCACTCCGGCAATGACATTGAAGTCCTGCAGGGAGTACGCGCCGAGATACGCCGGATTGAGGAGGAAATCAGCGCCCGTGAGCGCCTGATTACTGAGCTGGGTGGCGATGCGCACTCCGAAAACAATCAATCTTCGGCGGCAGCCACGCAGCCTGCCCAACAGACCGTCGTGCCGGAGGCTGGAGGAACCGCTGCGCCCAGCAACCGCCCGGATTTCACTGCCCAGCCGACCACCCCGTTTACCGGCCAGGGCGCGTCTCCTACGGTCACAACAACCAATCCGGTGACCGGCAGTTCCATGACCGGCAGCGTGACCACCGGCATTCAGGGAGCTGCGACGGAACCCACCATTCCCGATGCCATGCCCCGCCCCACACACGACGGAAACGACCGCCAAGGCTGAGGGCCGCTTTCAGGCAAAGGCGTTTGGCCGGTGTGTACCCCAGGAGCAGCTAAGTTTCCTTATCCACAGGGACAGGACCCTCCTTTTCTTCAGGGGCCGCAGCCTACTGCGCCGGGATCTCCATTTTTCCGGCCCTGGCCTCTGAACTTTCCTTTAATGGCAGACCATCTGCCTGCCACGTGCTGATGCCAAGGTGAGGCATGACTGCATTGATTGCTCAGCGGATGCAGGATTGTCTTGACGCCTGCTTGACGTGTATGAGGGCCTGTGAAACCTGCGCAGCAGCCTGCCTGGCCGAATCAGAAATCGACATGCTGCGCGAATGTATCCGTCTGGACCGTGATTGTGCGGATGTCTGCGCCCTGACAGCCCAGCTGATGATGCGCGGCAGCGACCTGTACGCTCACGCCGCGCGGCTCTGTGCCGAAGCCTGCGCCCGCTGCGCCCAGGAATGCGCGCAGCATGTCCAACACGATCATTGTCTGGTCTGCGCCGAAGCCTGCCGGGCCTGTGAGGCTGCCTGTCGCGCGGTCGCGGCCTGAGCCGCCTGCCTCCCCTTACGCTCCTGACGCCAGCCTCTCTCAAACGATTGCCCGATTTACATCAGGGAAAAGGGCAGGGCTGGCGCCTACACTTGGACCATGTCAGAGGCTTATTTGGGGTGGACGTGCGTTTCGTTTTGACCTATAGTTTGGCGAGGTTGTTATGCTTCTAGCAGAAATCATCAGTGTAGGCACAGAGTTGCTGTTCGGCGAGATTGTCGACAGCAACGCTGCCTTCCTGGCCCGTGAACTGGGTGCCAGGGGCCTGACCCTACACCGCAAGACGGTGCTGGGCGACAACCTGGAGCGTGTGACGCAGGCCATCGGGCTGGCCCTGTCGCGCGCCGATCTGGTGATTCTGGGCGGCGGTCTGGGTCCTACCGATGACGACCTGACCCGCGAAGCTATCGCCGCTGCGCTGAACGAAACGCCAACGGAAGACCCAGGGCTGATCAGCTGGCTCGAAGGTCTGTACACGTCACGGGGCCGGGTCATGCCTCAGATCAACCGTAAACAGGCCTGGCTGATTCCCAGTGCAGAGGCGTTGCCAAATCCAGTCGGGACCGCGCCGGGATGGTACGTCCGGACCGCCGGCAACAAGGTGATCGTGGCGCTGCCAGGACCGCCGCGTGAGATGCAGACCATGTGGCGTGAGGAGGTGCTGCCGCGCCTGCCGTTGCCCACGCGTGCCCTGCACGCCACGACCCTGCACACCCAGGGCATCGGTGAAAGCCAGCTGGCTGAACTGCTCGGCGAACTGACCCGGCAGGCCAATCCCAGCGTGGCCACCTACGCCCGCAAAACTGGTGTAGATGTCCGGGTGGCAGCCAGTGCCGATACCCCCGAAGCCGCCCGCGAACTGGCGGCGCCTGTGCTGGATCAGGTTCGTCAGACGCTGGCCCGCTGGCTCTGGGGCGAGGACACCGACACCCTGGCGGGCGCCGTTACCCGCGCACTGGACAGCCGCACCCTGGGAGTCATTGAGGCTGGCAGCGCTGGAGCACTGTGCACCCTGCTGGCCGACGAACCGACTTTTCTGGATGCAGCCGTCACGCAGGACCACCGCCGCCTGATCACCCTGGGGCTGACGCCAGTCACGCTGCATGCCCAGGGTCTGGTCAGCGAACAGGCTGCCCGTGAACTGGCCGCAGGAGCGCGAGAGCACCTGGGTGCAGAGGTCGGGCTGGCTGTGGTGACAGCCGTTCAGGGTGAGCGGGCCGGTCAGGCCTACGTCGCGCTGGACACGGGGAACGCCCAGCACACCGCTGCACTGAACTGGCCCGGCAATGCCGAACAGATCCGTGAGCGCGCAGCGGTGCTGGCTCTGGCCCTGGCCCAGCGCAGCCTGACCCGCCAGGAGGTCCTGGCATGACCCGTATCCGCCGCACCCACAAACCCGCTCCCAGGACCGATAAACCTCAGCGCAATACCGAACCGGCTTCCCAGCCCCTGGGTCCGGATGTGTATGAACCGGCCAAAGCCTCTATCAAGCCTGCGGCATCTCCGGCGCGCCAAGGCGGTAGGGGGCGATCAGGTGATGACGAAGCCCCTGATCGCACGCTGCGGCTGTTCTATGCCCTGCGTGTCCCTACTGACATTAGTGGCCCACTGGCCGAAGCGCAGCGCGCCCTGCGGGGCAACTGGCGGGCCGTGAGGCGCGACCAGATGCACGTCACGTTGGCGTACCTGCCAAGCGTGGCGCCGGAACGACTTGATGACCTCAAGCGGCTGGGCGCCCTGCTGACCCAGGATGTTGTCCCTATGGAAGTCCGACTCCGGGGGACCGGATACTTTCCCAACGAAGGCAGCCCCCGGGTGTGGTTTGCAAAGGTGGAGGCTGAGGGCCTGACAGAGCTGGCGACCAAGCTGCGTGAGGGCATCCGGAATCTGGATATCCAAACCGACGATCTGCCGTTCAAGGCGCACATCACGCTGGCACGCAAGAAAGGCCCGGCTCCCCGGGTTGCACCACTTACCTTCGATCTGGGCTGGCAGGCCGGGCACGCTGTGCTGTACCGCAGCATCCTCCGTAAGACCGGCCCTATCTACGAGACCGAAAGCACCTTCCGTTTCCGGGGCCTGGCCCCGCAGGAGACCGCATGAGCAAAGACAGCACCAAGGAACTCTCCGCTCCCACCGACGCCCGCGAGCGTACCAAGGCGATCGAGACGGCCATGAGCCAGATCGAGAAGGCCTTCGGCAAGGGCAGCATCATGAAACTGGGCGCCGAGAGCAAACTCGACGTGCAGTCCGTGTCGACCGGCAGCCTCAGCCTGGACCTGGCGCTGGGGATCGGCGGTATTCCGCGTGGCCGTGTCACTGAGATCTACGGCCCGGAATCCGGCGGCAAGACCACGCTGGCGCTGAGCATCGTGGCTCAGGCTCAGAAGGCCGGCGGGACCTGCGCCTTTATCGATGCCGAACACGCCCTCGACCCCGTCTACGCCCGCGCCCTCGGGGTCAACACCGACGAACTCCTGGTGTCCCAGCCCGACAACGGCGAGCAGGCACTGGAAATCATGGAACTGCTGGTCCGCTCCGGCGCCATCGACGTCGTGGTGGTGGACTCGGTGGCCGCCCTGACCCCCCGCGCGGAAATTGAAGGCGAGATGGGCGACAGCCTCCCGGGGTTGCAGGCCCGGCTGATGAGCCAGGCCCTGCGTAAGCTCACAGCCATCCTGTCCAAGACCGGCACCGCCGCGATCTTTATCAATCAGGTGCGCGAGAAGATCGGCGTAATGTATGGCAACCCCGAAACCACCACTGGGGGCCGTGCGCTGAAGTTCTACGCCTCGGTCCGGTTGGACGTACGTAAGATCGGTCAGCCGGTGAAGCTCGGCAATGACGCGGTGGGCAACACCGTCAAGGTCAAGAGCGTCAAGAACAAGGTCGCGCCTCCCTTCAAGGAAGTCGAACTGACGCTGATGTACGGCAAGGGCTTTGATCAGCTCAGCGATCTGGTGACTCTGGCCAGCGATATGGACATCATCAAGAAAGCCGGCAGCTTCTACAGCTACGGTGACGAGCGCATCGGACAGGGCAAGGAAAAAGCTATTGCCTACATTGCCGAGCGTCCCGAAATGGAGCAGGAGATCCGCGACCGGGTGTTGAATGCCATCCGCGGCGGCGCTTCCGAGCAGCCCACGAAACCGGCCCTGGCCGAGTAACTTTTCCAGTCTTCCTTACCCTGGCTTTCGTGCCAGGGTTTTTTGCTGTCCTGACGCTGAAGTATCTGACCCAACTGACGTTAATCCACCTGACTTGTAAGACTCTGGTAAGAAGTTAGTAAGATTGCACTAAGTACAGTCAGCTATCCCAAATGTAGGGAATCTCACTGCAATAGGGTTCTGTTCCTCAGCCTCCAATGGCAATTTTGCGAAGGGACGGATATTGAGGTGTATGTGCGCCACCATGAAGCCGGTGCAAGCCTAATTATCGTCGTTCTAGGGACTCTCCTGGTCCTCGCTCTTGTCATTGCTATGACATCAACAGTAACCCTGCGTACCACCCGGACATCGGCAGACAACCAAGCGGCTCTAGGTGCCCAGTACGCGAGTGAGGCAGCCTTAGCGCGAGCCAGAAGCATCATGGCGATTCACGCACGCCACCTTCAGAGTCTGACTATAAAAAAAGGCACAACACACCAGGCACTTATGGCCCAGCTTGGTAGCCTCTGTAATACTGGTCCACTCACGCTGCCTGAAAACATCACAATGCTACCTGCTGATGGTCAGGACTTATGCCGCATTTCCCCCATCCAAGAGAACGACAACGCCCGTCTCGGTTTCTTCGTCAGTAACTCCGTGAATACTGGCGCAATGACAAACTCCCAGTGGGTGGAGTACTGGAAGACTATGCTTCGAGGGCACAGGTCCGTCCTCCTTACTGAGGAACAAACGAGCCATACCTATTCGTTCGGTAGCAGTGTTCGTACGGTAAGCGAAGTCACTGGTGGCATTGTTCCTGACAGCATTCGCGTCTACCCGACGGGTGCGCTGCGCATCATGATGCAAGTCACTCCCATTACAGCCACTACCCGAGTGCTGGCTGGGAACCGCGAAATTGCACGCAAGCGCTACGTTGAGGGAACCACCAACTCCATCTACACGGAACTATCACAGCCGCCCTTCTCGCAGTACCAGTACTTCGTAAATCGTCGCTTAACACCGTCAGGGAGCCGCCTGGTGTTTTGGGACCAAGACCGGTTCGAAGGACGCGTACATGCGAACGGTACAGGTGGAGTTGACGCCCCTCTCTTCTATGCCACCACCAGTACAGGTGGACCCCGCTTCCAAGGAAAATATACCTCCACTGCTAACCTCGAGTGGTCCACAAGTACCCCTGCGAAGGCACCCGAAAGCCAGATGTTCCAGGGTGGAGCTGCTTTCGGCGTGGACCGTATCACGCTGCCTGGCAATGCGAACAACCAGCGCCTTGCGGCTGCAGGCCTAGCGACTAACCAGCAGCCCCGACCAGCATGCTTGAATGCAGCGGACCCGATAACCATGTGCCTGCGCCAGACCTTTACAACAGCCACTTCCCTCCCCGACGGGGTATACGCGTCACGTCCTGGGGAGAGCACTTTTGCCGGCGGTATCTACGTAAAAGGCAACGTGGCAGATCTTAAAGTTACTCGCAGCGACAACCTTCAGACCATCGCCATTACTCAGGGGACGACGACAACCATGTTCCGCCAGGTGAACGCCACCAAATGGGAGGTGTACCGCGGGTCAACCCTAGTGAGTACCCTGAACAACAGTTTTAACGGCATGCTGTTTGTTGACGGGCAGGTAGGTACCGCCAACCCGAAAGGCACTGGCGGCCTGCGGGGTGACGGCACATCCGCAGGGGACTTGGCCGGCCAGACACAGCTCACCGTGGCAGCCAGTAGCGACATTTTTATCAAGGACAACCTAACCTACGCTGATAGCCCTTCAAGTCCAGAGGCAAAAAACGTCCTGGGAGTATACTCAGAGGCTGGAAACATTAAGGTCAACGGACCGGAAAATCAGGACCTCATTGTGGACGCCACGTTAATGGCAGCCGCTCCTGGGAAGGGTTTCGGCACAGTGGATTTTCAGACCAGTAGAGGCTCGCCCCAACCGAAGGTCCGGATCATGGGCGGCATCATCGAAGAGCAGTCGCAGGGGGTCGGAACAACCAGCCGACTGGTACCCGTTTACCGTACTGAGCGGGTCTGCGTTCGCGAGAATGCAAATGGTAGCTGCCGGGAGTACCGTAACTATCAGGTTCTTGATCGATATGAAGAACAGGCCGGTGCAGGGTACAGCCGCGATTTCAGATGGGACGCGCGGTTTAACAACCGTGGATTTGCTCCCCCTTTCTTTCCCACTCAGCAGAACTATGAGATTAGCTCCAGTGAGGGCCTGGGCAAGGCGCTCGTTCGTCCTGGAGGGTTCAAGGCGGAGGCTAGCCCATGACACTTCGTCCACCCGCCCAGGGCTTCACGCTGCTGGAGGTTCTCTTCGTGCTTGCCATACTCGGCCTTATCTTTGTAATTGCGATGGGTGGCGTCATTAATTGGGTCCATTCCACGCAGCTTCGGGAGGCGGCAATACAAGTGGAGAGCGACCTGGAACGGGTCCGTTCCTCCAGCCTGCGCTTTAACCGCGACACTCAGTTCCGGGTAGTGACCTCAACCTCTTATCAGATGACCGTGAATGGACAGAGCAGCGTCATCAACTTGGCCAATGCCACGCTGGGACCTGTCGGCGCAACCATCTCATATAGTGCGCCTCACAGCCTCCTGAGCACCCCCCCTCTCTCCCTTCGTCTCGCTGTAGGCCGAAAGAGCAGGACCGTACGCACGATCGGCTTGACCGGCAAGGTGGTCATTGATGCCAGCAACTAGTGCCGAATCAAGCACCCCGCTATCCGCAGCGCCGATGTCACGGATTTCGGCGGGCGCCGGATTCACCATTGTAGAGATTCTTGTCAGCTTGCTGCTGTTCTCCGTGATCATCGTGGCGATTCTGCCACCCCTTACCACGCATTTCGGCATGTCCCGAGCGTCAGAGGACACCCTCAGCGACAGTGCCATCCTACAACGTGTCGCGGAAGGACTCCAGCGCCAATGGTCAGACCGGACAGACGCCAATCCTGCAGACACCTCTAAAGAAACCCGCGGGCAGTTCCGGCTCCGGCATGCCTGCATAGACACTACAGCCATGGTAATTCCAGACGGTGTAACCGTGACCCTAGTCGACCTTACCCCAGGCGCTACCGGGAGCTTCACTGCGTCGACTGCCTACTCGCTCGCGGCTACATGCGGCGCCGAGCGCCCTACTGGTACTGTCCGCCAAGTCACCCTGGCTTTTGATAATCCTAGTGAAAAGCCGTCCAGAATTACTTTGGAGTTCTTTTGAACTCTAACGCTTCTCGATCCCAGGGTGTCACATTGGTTGAATTGCTGGTCGGTCTCGGGTTAATCGGCGTAGTCTTAACAGCTTTGAACAGCCTGACGATATCCTCGATGCAGGCAAGCGGCCTGCTCACCGCGCGCTCACGCCTGCAGTCCGACGCCGTAATTGCCAATCAGCTTATTGCCGCACGGTTGAAAGAAAGCTGCGCCGTGTATCCGCAAAACGCCAGTTTAACGTACCCAGCCATCGCTGGAACGGTGCACGGAGGCTCTAGGACGTGGCAGGTCGGCGCGGACCCTTTCGTCGCCTTCGTAATTCCAGAGGATAGCGGCACGCGATTTATCGCCTACCACCTCCTTACTGCCGCCGAATATAATGCTCAAATGCCTGCTGAACAGCAACTCCCCGCTGTTGAAGAGAGCAACCGAGTGCTAATGGAGTACAGCGTGTCTCTTCCAACGGGAACGTGCGCTGCCCCGCCGGCTGGTCCCCCTTCCGGGGGAAATGCCGCCCTTGTGACTGATCACGTTCGCCAGCCCACCGCTACCGAGCCACTGTTCGTGGTGCAAGATGATCTTTCTGTCACTGTTCGGCTACGGTATGCAACGGGAAACGGCGCCCAGGTGGTTTTACCTGCACTGAGTCGCGGACCCTACCTCCTTGAGCTTATGGGCCGCAATTTACCTCTCAGTGATTGAAGGACGTTTGCGTAGTGTGCAACGCCGCGTTTCGTTTACCTGCGCCAGCTGCTGTTTGCCCGGGACTACTGAAAATACACACCTCGGGTCCGCCTTTCGGCGGATGTGCAGCTCCTGCTCCGTCAGGCACACTGAATTTACTTCGGGCAGGGCTTTCTCCAGGGAACGCATCGACAACCTGCCCAAAGCAGCGTACCCCCACCGCTCATTGCGGTGGGGGTACGTGTTGGCAGGGCTCAGCGTTTGCCGGTCAAGGTCCAGGCCGCCGGCAGCAACAGCGCAGCCAGTCCCAGCTTGAGCAGGTCGCCGATAATAAACGGAATCAGGCCAGCATTCAGCAGGGCCTTCCCACTCAGACCGGTAACCATGCCGAGCCAGGGCAGGCCCAGGGCGTAGATCACTACACTGCCCGCCAGCATGGCCAGGGCCGTGCCCAGGAAGCGACGGTCCAGAGCAAAACGCTCTACCAGAAAGCCCACCAGCGCGGCGGCCAGCGGATAGCTCAGCAGGTACCCGCCGCTGGGTCCCAGAATGCGCGCCAGGCTGCCGCTTCCTCCGGCAAAGACCGGCAATCCGGCAGCACCCGCAGCGAGGTACAGCGCCAGCGCAGCGAAAGCACGTTTCCAGCCCAGGGCGGCACCGACCAGCAGCACGCCCAGAGTCTGCAGTGTCAGGGGCACCGGCTTGAGAGGCACCTCGACCTGGGCCAGCAGGCTGACCAGAGCGGCGCCTCCGGCGATCAGCAGCAGGTCACGTGTGAGGTTGTTGGCGGGAACGAGGGTGCGGGCCAGTGTAGGGTGAGTGATCTGGGTCATAGCAGTCCTTTTTTCAAGAATTGGGCGGAGAAGACAGAGGCAGGGAGCCGATCAACTGAACGTCACCTGCGCTGATGGTGTGCACCTGACCGTCAGGGTCCTGCACCTGGAGATTGCCGTGCGTGTCGAGGTCAATGGCTGTTCCCTGTACGGTTCCCCGTGGAGTGTTCACGTGGACCGCCTGGCCAAGCGTCAGACTCGCCGCACGCCACGCCGAGAGCACGTCCTCTGCCGGCTGAACCAGCCAGTGCTCCAGCGCACCCAGCAGGCGGCCCAGCAGCTCGGCCCGTGTCAGGCCAGGCTGGGTTTCATGCAGGTGCGCAGCTCCAGGCGGCGCACTGCCCACGTTCACCCCGATGCCCAGGACTGCCCGGCGGGCTTCCTCACCGCGCAGGTCTGCTTCAAGCAGAATGCCGGCAAGTTTGCGTCCATCGAGCGTCAGCAGATCATTGGGCCATTTGAGTCCACCGGTTCTGCAAGCCTCGTGCACGGCGACCCCGGCAGCCAGCGGCATCAGGGCCAGGTCCGGCAGGGTCAGCGGAGCACACAACAGCACACTGAAGACCAGGGTGTCCTGGGGTGTGTCCCAGGCGCGCCCACGACGACCACGACCTGCAGTCTGGCGCTCTGCAACGACCACAGCCCCATGCGGCGCGGGACTCGTGGGGTGTTCGGCCCAGAGCCGGAGATCATCCTGGGTACTGGTCGTGGTGCCGGTATAGCGGAGCGCACGCCCAAAAACGCCGTGTACCGGTACAAGCCCGGGGGCCGGCGTACCGGGTTCCAGTGCATAGCCCTGGCGTGAAACGATGATGGGCACACCCTGATCGGCCAACCGGCGCGCCAGGGTATGAACAGTCACGCGCCCGACGCCAAGCTGTTCGCCCAGTGCGTCGCCCGTCTGGGGCAGGGCACTCAGCAGGGGCAGCAGACGGTCAGACACGTTCAGTGTTTTACGTGGTTTTCTGAACGAAAGCAAACGAAAGCAATGAACCCGGTGCAACAATGTGCGAGACACACGCTCCTGTCTGAGGTCAGGGCGGGGTCAGCTGGTTTGCTAGACTGCTCACATGACGATGGTGCGGCAGACGCGGCAGCGGGCAGCAGTGATCGAGGTGCTGCAGGCCTCGCGCGCCCATCCCGACGCCGCCTGGATTCATGCGCAGGTGCGGGCAAAGCTGCCCAGCGTCAGCCTGGGGACCGTCTACCGGACACTCGACGCCCTGGTCCGTGACGGTGTCGTGGTAACCATCGAACGTGCTGGACAGGCCACTCGGTATGACTACCGCCATGACGGGCAGGACCATCACCACGCTGTATGTCGCTCGTGTGGGACGATTTTCGACGTCAAGGCTGAGGCCAAACCCCTGATTCCAGCGGCAGCCCTGCCAGCTGGCTTCCAGGTGACCGACGTGCGGCTGGAATTTATGGGCCTGTGCACAGGGTGTCAGCAGCCCAGCGTCAAACACTGAGAACAGTCTGACGAGGTCCCAGGAAACCCGGCCCTGGGGTGCCTCAGGGCTTATAGGTCCATTTGCCTTTCGGGCACACGCTAGCCTGCACTTCATGAGCCTGCCCCCCTCTTCTTCTGCAGCCGCACTCCCGCCTCGTTCCGGTGCGGGAGCACTGCAGAGCTTTGTCCTGGGCTGGGCTGCCGGAGCCGCCCTGACCCTGCTGGTGCGGGCGCTGGGGGGCGCCCTGCTCAGCGGACCCTGTGAAGGCTATACCTTGCTGGCGCTTCTCCCTCCCCTGTTGCTGGGACCAGGTGGGCTGGGCTTCACCGCGACCCAATGGCGCAGTCCACGCCGCGCTGCTCTGGGCCTGGGGTTGGTCACAGCTTCCCTGGTTCCTGCGCTGTTTGTAGGGGTACAGGACATCGGGCGTCTCCGGGGGAACGGGTGTGCGGGAGGATACATCGTGTTTACCGGCCAGAGTGCGGCAGAAGCGCAACAGGCGGTTCGCCAGCAGAAATCCGTGTCGACGCTGAGCCTTGTGTCTGGCAGCACCCAGAACCTGACAGGCCGCCTCGGCGGATACAGGACGCAGGAGTATCCAGAGCCTTTTTTCCTGAGTGCCCGCAGCAGTGCCCCGGGTGTACGTGTCACCCTGCCGCGCACGAGGGTCCGCGCCGGCGAGACATTTCCGGTTCGGGTCCAGGCCGTCCCGGGAACCGGGGCCAATACATACACTGTCGCGATCACCGCGCGGGGCACTCAGGGAGAACGCGAGGTTACCGCAACCGGAAACCTGGACATCACCGTGCGCCGGGCCACCCCCTGAGCTCGCCAGCCAGGAAACGTCCAACCGCCCTTTCAACACCTCCTGTGGAAAGAAAAGCAGCGGGTTAAGGTCCGGTTCCTGTTCAAAACAGATCCATCTGCGGCTCGTCCGGTGCGGCTTGCCAACAAGACCTTCATACTTCAACAGTTCGTGGGCATCAGTTTAATGCCAGTACCCTGACTTCTGAAGCTCAAGGTCATCTTCCCAGGCAAGAGCAGGTTCACACTGAGGCATGGAAATTGTCCTGTTACTGGCCGCCATGACCCTCCTGGTCCTGATGCTGACCTTCCTGTCACTCACCGCCGATGACCGTGCGCTGGCCCAGGACTCTGAAGTCCTCTCGCCAGTGACGGTCTCAAGTGGCAATGAGCGCATGACCACGGGGCACGATTGAATCCTCCGCTTCTTTTCTCGCCGCCGGGGCGCCCTGTATAACGGGCGCCCCGGTTGCGTTTTCAGGGCAACAACGCCAGGTATGCGGTGTTAGGCTGACCGGGTGCCGGAGTGGAGCCAGTTCCTGACGACCATCAACAAGACCTTCCTGACGATGCTGGTTGTCATGGACCCTATTGGTCTGGCTCCTATTTTTATTGGTCTGGCCAGCAACCGTCCCCGCTTTGAACGGCAGCGGGTGGCATTCAAGGCAACCCTGGTAGCGGGGATCATTATCCTGATGTTCGGTCTTTTTGGCCGTGACCTGCTGAAGCACCTGGGAATCAGCCTGAGTGCCTTTCGCATTGCAGGTGGAGTGCTGCTTTTTATGATTGCGCTGGACATGGTGTTTGCACGTCCCAGTGGAAGTAAGGAAACGCCCGAAGAGGAACAGGAGGCCCATGAGCGCCAGGACATCAGCGTGTTTCCCCTGGCTATTCCCCTGATTGCCGGCCCCGGCACCCTGGCAAGCATCATGATCCTGGCGGGCGACGCCCACGGAGAACCGCTCCTGCTGGGCGGCGTGTTCTCAGTGACCTTCCTGGTGCTGCTGCTGTGCTACCTGGCACTACGCCTTTCAGGCCAGATCGCGCGGGTGATTGGCCTGACGGGAGTCCACGTGGTGACCCGGGTTCTGGGCGTGCTGCTGGGAGCCTTGGCCGTGCAGTACATCGCAGACGGCACTCTGGAGTTATTGCGCGGCGGCCTGAAAATTACGATGCTGCCCCTCGCGGTGGCCTGAGGACCGCCAGCCGCTCTCCCCGAGAAAGACGTCCTGCAAGCCATTTCACGTACTGACAGTAAAGGTTTTGGTAGGTGAGGCGGCGCAACATCGCTCTGACCTGCCCACTTTAGAATGCGCGCATGATTTCCAGAAAGGACATGCCGGGAGGGGAGGAAACGCGAATAGGCCGGGTCGCGGCCGATTTGAATGCGCCGCGGGTGCTGGTGCTGAACGCGTCATACGAGCCGCTGCACGTGACCAGCGCCAAGCGCGCCATCACGCTGGTGCAGTACGGTGTGGCCGAGATCCTGGAAGACAGTGACGATATCGTCCGCTCCCCCAGCATGTACATGCAGGTGCCCAGCGTGATTCGCCTGCGACGTTATGTCCGCCGTCCGAAAGTACATCCGGTTCCGTTCAACCGCCGGAATGTGCTGCGGCGTGACACCTTTGCCTGCCAGTACTGCGGCTCCCGCGATGAGCTGACCATGGACCACGTCATGCCCCGCTCGCGCGGAGGAAGGCATCATTGGGAAAATGTGGTCACGGCCTGCCGGAGCTGCAACCAGCGCAAGGGCAGCCAGACACCAGACGAGGCCGGGATGCCGCTGCGGACCCGGCCTCGCGCTCCCAGCTTCGGGGTGTATGCCCACGGGCAGTACGCCCACTGGCAGCCCGGCTGGGCGGCTTATCTGAACGGCCACTGACCACGGGCTGCAGCGCTCCGTCCTGGTTGTCCTGAGGTCTCCCCTCCGGACTCAGCCCGGCCTTACCACGCAGCGCAAGATCACCTGACCAGTACTTCCTCCTCGCCGCCGGGACGTCATTTTCCCGGCGGTCTGTGTTGGGCAGCTGCTCTAGACTCAGGTATGGACCGTGAACAGGCCTACGCCCTTATGCTGGAACACACTCCCAGCGAGTCACTTCGCCGGCACATGCTGAATGTGGAGGCCGCTATGCGCTGGTATGCCCGGCACTGGGGCGAGGACGAAGAACTGTACGCGGTCACCGGGCTGCTTCACGACTTTGACTACGAGGCGCATCCTGACGAACATCCAAGCTGGGGCGTAGCCTTCCTGCGCGAGCACACCGACACGCCGGATGTCGTCCTCAATGCCATCCTGGGACACGCTACGTTTACCGGTGTGGCGCGTGAAACGCGTCTGGCACGCACCCTATTCGCCGTGGACGAGCTGACCGGACTGGTGCAGGCTGCCGCTCTGATACGTCCTGACCGGGATGTGCGTCAGGTCGAATTGAGCAGCCTGAAAAAACGCTTTCGCAACAAGGCCTTTGCCGCGGGCGTAAACCGTGAGGAGGTACAACAGGGTGCTCAGGAACTGGGTGTTGACCTTGAGACACATATGGCCAACGTCCTGGAGGCTCTACAGACTGTTGGTCAGGTCCCGACCTCATGAGAGACGACATTTTCAGGAGCAGAGTCTATTCAACGACGGAAACCCACGCACTGAAGCTCACGTTGGTTCGGCAGTTGTCTGAGGAGCCTGACTGCGCCTCATAAAGGTCTCCTATGGAAGTTCTCAGCGTCCGGGATGAAACGCGCGTCACAATCACGATTGTTTATCCCCCATCCAGGCGGAACTCAATTCATTCCAGGAGAATTCACATGAACAAGACCCTGCTGACGCTGGCCCTGATATTTGCTGCCCCTGCTACCCTTGCTGTTGCTCCCTCATCCAGCTACGTTCAGGTTCAGGACACCGAAACCACGGAAACGACTGAAACCACGGAGACCACCGAGACCACCGAAGCGACGGACGGCGCCGCCGAAGAAACCGGCGAAGCGGTTGACAACGCTGCTGCCGAAACTGGCGAGGCGGTTGATGACGCCGCAGCTGCCACCGACGAAGCTGTGGACGATGCGGCCACAGCCACCGATCCTAACGGTGATGGCGTGGTCGACACCAACAACGATGGAACCGCCGACACCCGTCAGTTCCCCTGGGGTCTGCTGGGTCTGCTGGGTCTGGCCGGTCTGATGGGCCGCAACCGCCCCACTCCTGTCGTGCACTCCACCACCACGACCACGGGCACCCATTCCAACACCGGCCGCTAAAGCCGCGAGTAGTTCTTCTGATAGAGCCGCCGAAGTAATGTTCGGCGGCTCCATTTTCTGTGCTTTTGTCCTTGTGTTCCGTCCCAGCTGAATACCAGCTTTTGGCTGAGGATAACCAACTGTCTTGTTCTGCTGGCTCTGGCGTTCAGCGTTGAAGAAACACAACGGCAGAGGTTCAAAGAGATCCTCAGCCTAGCAATAGTTCTACGTTTGATGTCCAGAAATACAACGATCAAACCCATAATCAGCAGTGCCCCTTTAAAAGAGGGGCACTGTTATTGCATGACTCTATGATCACGCGCGTGGTGGAAAGCGCACGAAAGTCAGCCAGAAATTCTCGAAAGCCCTCATAGCGCTCAGGAAGTTTTCAAATCCAACAGGCTTGACCACATAGCCGCTGGCATGACGCAAATAGGAGTTGCGCACATCTTCCTCTGCCTGCGAGGTCGTCAGCATAACTACTGGAATGCTGCTCAGCTTCGGATCTGCCTTGATTTCTTCAAGCACTTCCAGGCCGTTTTTGCGTGGCATGTTGATATCCATCAGGATTACATCGGGGCGGGGCGCAGCTGCATATTCTCCCTCACGCCGCAGGAAACGCAGGGCTTCTACCCCGTCTCGCGCGACGTGCATATGGTTCGGGACGCTGGCGTCCTCAAAGGCTTCCAGCGTCAAAAGCACGTCGGGCTCGTTGTCCTCGACAAGCAGGATTTCAATGTGTGGCTGCAGTTCAGTCATGCGGAGTAGGAGGGCTGTGCCGCCGGACGTGTGAAGCAGCACGCGCTTCAGACTTCAGGCGCGGAGTCGAGCCACAAACGATCTCCGTTATGCCCCACGATATTACGGCACATCGTCGGTTCAATACCATCACCGCAGAACATATCAAGCTGAAGCAGACCATGGAGCAAGCTAAAGGCACTTTTATGGTGCCTAAGCACTCTAAAGCTGTGAGTGTCTACAGAGGAGCTTGGATTTTCGGCCCAGGAATCGTAGCCCATCTATGCAGGTGCTTTCGATCAGTGACCGAATAGCTGGGCCTCTGACGGCCAGGGGCCAGGTGGTCCTGAGAAACGCCTTACAGACTCTGCTTAACCACGCAGGGCGTAGCCCACACCACGAACGGTGCGCAGCAGACCATAACCGTCGAGGTCGCGGAGCTTGGCCCGGAGGTTGGCCATGTGGACATCCACCACGTTGCTGCCTTCTGGCAGGCGGCCCTGCCAGATTTCCTGGCCGATCTCCTGGCGGGAGTACACCCGGCCTGGCTGGCGAATCAGAAGGGCAAGGATGTCAAATTCCTTGGGTGACAGACGCAGTTCCTCTGCCTTGTAGGTCACCAGCCGCTTTTGCGGGTCCAGGGTCAGGTCACCCATGCTGAGGCTCTCAGTGATGCGCTGACGCAGCTGAACCTTCACGCGGGCCAGCAGCTCGTCGGGATGGAAGGGCTTGATCAGGTAATCATCGGCACCCAGCCCAAGCAGCCGCACCTTCTCGTCCACAGTGTCACGGGCAGTCAGGACGATAATCGGCACCGCGCTGTTCTTGCGCAGACGCTGGACAACATCACCCCCATCAAAGTCAGGCAGACCCAGGTCGAGCAGAATCAGATCAGGGTGCTCCTCACGGGCTTTGATCAGGCCATTCATGGCGGAGTCGGCGTGTTCGACGGTGTACCCGGCATCTCCTAGGTCCATCTTCAGGACATTGGCAATATCGAGGTCATCCTCAATGACAAGAATGCGTTGGGAAGTCACCCCTGCATCATAAGCGTTCATGAAGGCAGCATGACCACGAAAAGGTCTCTGTAGACACAGTCCACGCTTCTGCCACTGGCAATAAAGGGAAAAAATGCTGTGCAGGCGGTCTGTTATACGCCTGCGCAAACAGATCCGGGCCCACTGGCCTCAACTACACAAGCCAGCAAAAACCACTCCAAAGCTGACGTAAAAGGCTTCACGGGGGGCGAGGGGCGTGTGCTAGCCTGAGGCTACCGCGTTCAGGTTCCGCCGTCTGTACCCCAGGCTGGCCGCGCCGGACGACAAAACCGCACGCATGGCCGCCCAATGCGGGGGCCGAACGCCTCTCATCACAACGCATGGCCCCCGAATTGGGCCCCCGCGAAACGGAGTTCCAGATGACCAAAGCGACGAACGACGCGCCCGCCGACCAGAGCGCCACGCCCTATTTGGAAGTGATGCCGCTGGGCGGCATGGGCGAGATCGGCAAGAACATCACCGTCTACCGCTACGGCGACGAAATCATGGTGGTGGACGGTGGCCTGGCCTTCCCGGATTCCTATCAGGTGGGGATTGACCTGATCGTGCCGCGCATTGACTATCTGCAGCAGAACGCCGAGCTGATCAAGGGCTGGATTCTGACCCACGGCCACGAGGACCACATCGGTGGCCTGCCGTACATCCTGCCCCGCCTTCCAAGGGTGCCGGTCTACGGCGCGCCGCTGACCCTGGGGCTGGTCCGCGAAAAGCTGGCCGAGTTCGGCCTGAAAGACGGGGACATTGACCTGCGCGAAGCCGATACCAACGCCAAGGTCCAGATCGGCACGCATTTCGGCGTGGAGTTCATCCGCATGACCCACTCCATCCCGGACAATACCGGCTACATCCTGACCACCCCGGTCGGCCAGGTGCTGCACACCGGTGACTTCAAGCTTGACGAGGAGCCCAGCGACGGTCAGCTGTCGGATCTGGGACGCATCGAGCAGGCTGGCAAGGAAGGCGTTCTGCTGCTGATCAGCGACTCGACCAACGCCGAGCGCCCCGGACGCACCGCCAGTGAGGCCGAAGTCGCCCGTAACCTGGAAAGCCTGATTGCCAGCTGCAAGGGCCGGGTGTTCATGACCACCTTCGCCTCGAACGTGCACCGGATCCAGAACGTCATCAACATTGCGCACCGCCAGAGCCGCCGTGTGGTCATGGAAGGCCGCAGCATGCTGAAGTACGCCCAGGTGTCCCAAAGCCTGGGGTACATGGAACTGCCTGAGCCGTTCCTGACCAACGACGAGGTCGGCACCCTGCAGGACCAGCAGGTGCTGTATGTCTGTACCGGCTCCCAGGGCCAGCCGATGAGCGTGCTTTCGCGCCTGGCCTTCGGCAATCACGCCAAGATCGCCCTGCGGCGCGGTGACAGCGTGATTCTGTCCAGCAACCCCATTCCTGGCAACGAAGAAGCGGTCAATCTGGTGATCAACCGCCTGTACGAACTGGGCGTGGACGTGTACTACCCGCCCACCTACCGCGTACACGCCTCCGGGCACGGGTCCCAGGAGGAACTGGCCACGGTGCTGAATCTGGCACGGCCCAAGTTCTTCCTGCCCTGGCACGGTGAACCCCGTCACCAGATCAACCATGCCAAGCTGGCCCAGACCCTCCCCCGCCCGCCCAAGCGCACGCTGATTGCCCGCAACGGAGACGTGGTGCGGCTCGGCCCCGATGAATTCAAGGTGACAGGCACGGTGCCTGCCGGCGCCGTCTATGTGGACGGCCTGGGCGTAGGCGACGTGAGTGACGACGTACTGCTCGACCGCGTGAACATGAGTCAGGAGGGCCTGATCATCATGACGGCGGTGCTGCATCCCACCCCCCACGTGGAGATTGTCTCGCGCGGCTTCGTGCGCCCCAACCGCGAACTGGACGCCCAGATCCGCCGGGTGGCCCTGGAAGCGGTAGAGACGGGCATGCGCGAGAAAAAACGCCTGGAAGACGTGCGGGACGATATGTACGGAGCCGTAAGACGGTTCGTGCGCAAGGTGACTGGCCGCAACCCCGTGCTGATTCCCATGATTGTGGACTGACACGTACTGCTGGGAAAGTCAGAAGCAGGGCCAGGAGCGATTGCTCCTGGCCCTGCCCTGTTGCCGGACTCAGTCCTCGACGATGGTGGTCGTCGTGGTGGTCTGGGTCACTTCAGGGGCCGGCTGGACCGCCACTTCCCTGTGAACCTCGTGGTGCTCGGTATGGGTGTGGGTCTCGCTGCCGCTGACGGCGCCGGACGAATGGGACTCCTTGACCTCGGTATGTTCGGACCGTGTAACAGTGCTGTCGTCTCTTCCTGTCATGTCAAACCTCCTGTGATTGAAATGGACCTTCAGGGTAGACGAGCTGGGCGCGGAAAACGGGCCGCATTAATTTTTCGGCAAGTGCCGCAATCTCCTCTACACCTGAGGGCAGTCTTGCCCACCTTCCTCCCACTGACCCATGCGATAATGCCGCCCATGAGCGTTATTCCCTACGTGATCGAGCAGACCGGACGCGGTGAGCGGATGTATGACATCTACTCGCGGCTGCTGAAAGACCGGATTATTTTCGTGGGGACTCCCATTGAATCCCAGATGGCCAATACCATCGTCGCGCAGCTGCTGCTGCTTGACTCCCAGAACCCCGAGCAGGAAATCCAGATGTACATCAACTGTCCCGGCGGTGAGGTTTATGCCGGGCTGGCCATCTACGACACCATGCGTTACATCAAGGCACCCGTGTCGACCATTTGTGTGGGCATCGCCATGAGCATGGGCAGTGTCCTCCTGATGGCTGGCGACAAGGGCAAGCGCATGGCCCTGCCCAACAGCCGGATCATGATTCACCAGGGCTCGGCGGGCTTCCGCGGCAACACCCCTGACCTGGAAGTGCAGGCCAAGGAAGTGCTTCACCTGCGTGACAAGCTCGTGGAGATCTACCACAGACACACGGATATTCCGCACGAGAAACTGATGCGTGATATGGAGCGTGACTACTTCATGTCGCCAGAAGAGGCCATGCGCTATGGGCTGATCGACAGCGTCATCGAGAACACCCGGGACCTGGGAGGCGTGCAATGACCAAGGGAGGGGACCGCTGCTCGTTTTGCGGGCGGCAACATCCACAGATCGCGCAGCTGATCGAGGCTCCGGGACGTGCGGCGTTTATCTGCAACGAATGCACCGAGCGCGCCAGCGAACTGGTCAAGCAGAACAAGAAGAGTGGCGGCGACTTCCGTATTGAAGAACTGCCGACTCCCAAGGAAATCAAGGCCTACCTGGACGACTTCGTGATTGGTCAGGACGAGGCGAAAAAAGCTCTGGCCGTTGCTGTGGTCAGTCACTACCAGCGCCTGGCGCATCCCGACGTCAACCTGCAGAAAAGCAACATCCTTCTGATCGGCCCGACCGGCACCGGCAAGACCCTGCTGGCCCAGAGTCTCGCCGAGATGCTGGAAGTACCCTTTGCAATTGCCGACGCCACCACCCTGACCGAAGCCGGGTATGTGGGCGACGACGTGGAGAACGTCATCGTGCGCCTGCTCCAGGCCGCCGAGTACGATGTCGGTGCTGCCGAGCGCGGAATTATCTACATCGACGAGATCGACAAGATTGCCCGTAAGTCCGAAGGCACCAGCATCACCCGTGACGTGTCTGGCGAAGGTGTGCAGCAGGCGCTGCTGAAAATCATCGAAGGCACTGTCGCGCAGGTCCCGCCGCAGGGAGGCCGCAAGCACCCGCAGCAGGAACTGGTGCAGGTCAACACGAAAAACATTCTGTTTATCGTGGGCGGGGCCTTCGAGAGCATGGGCGAGATCGCCCGCGCCCGCACCAATGTCCGCGCTGTGGGCTTCGGCGCCGAGCACAAGGGCGACGAGAAGGAAGAGCTGCGTTTTCTCCCCGAGGATCTGGTCAAGTTCGGTCTGATTCCGGAGTTCGTGGGCCGCCTGCCCCTGGTGGTGCAGTTGCAGGATCTCGATGAGGAAGCGCTGGTACGTATCCTGACCGAGCCGCAGGGCGCGATCATCAAGCAGTATCAGGCCCTGTTCGGCTTCCAGAACGTGAACCTGGAATTTACCGACGCCGCCCTGCGTGAAGTGGCCCACCGCGCCCGTGAGCGCAAGACCGGCGCCCGTGGGCTGCGTGCCGTGCTGGAAAAGGCCATGACCGACCTGCTGTTCGAGCTGCCCATGGAGGGCCTCACCGAACTGCGCTTTGACGCCGAGAACATTGACCGGCCTATGAGCGTGCTTGAGTCTAAGGGACTCAAGAAGTCTGCCTGATAGCAACGTAAATTACAGCACCCTGCGCCCCAGGTCCGTAGAATCTCTGGACACTTCGGGCGGGGGTGTTGTCTTTTATATCCTCGCGGTACACTCAAACATTCCCGCCTAAGCGCGGTCTCAAGGAGCAAGCATGATCTGGGAACTTCCCGTAGTTGCACTGAGAAACATCGTGATCCTGCCCGGCGTCACCATGAATGTGGACGTGGGGCGGCCCAAAAGCAAGCGCGCGGTCGACGAAGCCCAGGCTTCTGACCGCCGGGTGTTGCTGCTGACCCAGCGTGACGCCCGCACCGACGACCCCGCCCTGGGCGAACTGTACGACATGGGCGTGCTGGCTGTGGTCAAGCAGGTCGTTCGTATGCCCGACAACACCTACCAGGTGCTGGTCGAAGCCCAGGAGCGTGCCAGGGTTGAAGGAGAGGTGCCCAGCGCCTACCTGCGCGTGCGCGCCGAGACGCAGCCCACGCCTGCCGACGAGAGCCGCGAAGTTGTCGTGCTGGCCAACGAGGTCAAGTCGGCCTTCGAGGAATACCAGCGCCAGAACAAGAACCTACGTCTGGACAACTATCAGCTTGAAGGCCTCAAGGCCCTGACCGACACCGGAGCCCTGGCTGATCAGGTCGCTCACCATGCCACCTGGACCCCGGAAGAGAAACAGGAAGTGCTGGCAGCCACCGACCTGCGCGGACGTCTGGAAGCGGTCCTGAAGTTCCTGACCCGCGACACCGAGCGCTTCAACATGGACAAGAAGATCGCCGGTCGCGTCAAGGAACAGATGGACGCCAACCAGCGCGAGTACTACCTGCGCGAGCAGATGAAGGCCATCGGCAAGGAACTGGGCGGCGGCGAGGACGGCCCCGCCGAGGTCGAGGCCCTGCGCGAGAAGATCGAGGCCGCCGGCATGCCCGAGTCGGTCAAGGACAAGGCCCTCAAGGAGTTGCAGCGCCTGGAGCGCACGCCCGGTGGCAGCCCCGAGAGCACCGTGGTGCGGAATTACATCGACTGGCTGGTGGACGTGCCCTGGAGCAAGCGTGACGAGGAGATCCTGGATATCACCCGCACGCGCGACATCCTGGACAGCGACCACTACGCGCTGAGCGACGTCAAGGACCGCATCCTGGAATTCCTGGCGGTGCGCCAGCTGACCCATCAGCCCGGTGAGACCGAGGAGCAGCGCCGTGAGCGCAGCGCCGAGGAACGCACCGACGACGCCGAACTGCGCGCCCCCATCCTGTGCCTCGTGGGCCCTCCTGGTGTGGGCAAGACCTCGCTGGGCAAGAGCGTGGCCCGCAGCCTGAACCGCAAGTTCGTACGTATGGCCCTGGGCGGCGTGCGCGACGAGAGCGAGATCCGTGGCCACCGCCGCACCTACATCGGCTCGATGCCTGGGCGCATCATCCAGGGCATGAAGACTGCCGGTGTGATCAACCCGGTCATGCTGCTCGACGAGATCGACAAGATGAGCAGCGACTGGCGCGGCGACCCCAGCAGCGCCATGCTGGAAGTGCTGGACCCCGAGCAGAACCACACCTTCCAGGACCACTACCTGGAAGTGCCCTATGACCTGTCGCAGGTCATGTTCATCACGACCGCAAACAGCCTGCAGACCATCCCCCGCCCTCTGCTTGACCGCATGGAAGTCATCCAGATCCCCGGCTACACCCAGCCGGAGAAGGTCGAGATTGCCCGGCGTTACCGCGTTCCCCGTCAGATCAAGTCACACGGCCTGACCGGCCGGGTCGAGATCACGGACGCGGCGCTTAACCGCATTGTCGAGGAGTACACCGCCGAGAGCGGCGTACGGAACCTGGACCGTCAGATCAGCAAGCTGGCCCGCAAGGCTGCCCGCGAACTGCTGGAAAAGCCCTGGGAAGGCGTGAAGGTCATTGACGCAGCGCAGATCCCTGACTTCCTGGGGGTGCCGCTGCACCGCCCCGACCGCATGGAGAAAGAACCCCAGGTGGGCGTGGCGCAGGGTCTGGCCTGGACCAGCGTGGGCGGCACCATGCTGCTGGTCGAGGCCCTGGCCACTCCCGGCACCGGCAAGATCAGCATGACCGGCAGTCTGGGCGACGTGATGAAAGAAAGCGTGGGCGCGGCTGTCGCCTACCTGCGGGCGCACGCCCACAAGTACGGTGCCGACCCCGATTTCCACAAGAACCTGGACCTGCACGTGCACTTCCCTGACGGCGCTACCCCCAAGGACGGCCCCAGCGCGGGCATCACGATCGCGACTGCAGTCATCAGCGCGGTGACGGGACGCCCGGTGCGAATGGACGTGGCCATGACCGGCGAGATCAGCCTGCGCGGCCGGGTACTGCCGATCGGCGGCGTCAAGGAGAAACTGCTGGCGGCCCACCAAGGCGGTATCCGCGAAGTCATCATTCCCAAGGACAACGAGCCGCACCTGCAGGAAGTGCCCGAGAGCATCCGCGGCGAACTGAAGATCCACGCTGTAGAGCGGGTAGGCGAGGTGCTGGACCTGCTGCTGCTGCCCAAGTCTGAGCAGCCCAGCATTCCGCCGGTGCAAGGCAAGATCAATCAGCCCGGCGCCTGAGCTCCACCAAGAGAAGTCGCTCCCGTAACAACGGGAGCGACTTTGTTCATATCCGCCGTCTCTAGCCTCTCCGGTAAGAGAAATTGCGGTACGCCACGACTGTCTCGTCAAGCCGGAACCTGTGCCAGGCTTCC
This sequence comes from Deinococcus deserti VCD115, assembly GCF_000020685.1. NCBI lineage: Bacteria > Thermotogati > Deinococcota > Deinococci > Deinococcales > Deinococcaceae > Deinococcus > Deinococcus deserti. The sequence goes on from NC_012526.1 coordinate 2,362,965, forward strand.
GGCCCACTGTCTCAGCTCAGCGGCGGCCAAATGGGTTGCTGCTGCCAGCAGGGGTGGCTGGTGCACTACCCCTCCCCGTCTCTGCGCCCCGGCCAGCAGCCGCTCCCGAAGTCGCTGCGGGCGCTGCTGGTGCAAACGCGCCGGGTCCGGTGCCGCCAGGGACACCGAGGCTGGCAGCCGCTCCGGTGCCAGCATTAGGGTCGTTGGCCATTCGGGCAAACTCCTTGGCATCCACGGCACGCTCACTGCCCACGTCGAAGCTGATCATTCGGCGCCGGTACAGGTTGGCCAGGAAGGCGTCCATGGTCACCATGCCCTCACGCGCCCCGGTCTGCATCACGCTGGTGATCTGGTAGGTCTTGCCTTCGCGGATCAGCGCCCGCACGGCCGGGTTGGCAATCAGCAGTTCATAGGCCAGGATGCGCCCAGCACCGTCCAGGCGTGGCAGCAGCTGCTGGGTCATGACTGCGACGAGGTTGTTGGCCAGCTGCACCCGGATCTGCTCCTGCTGCTCTTCGGGGAACACGTCCACGATACGGTCAATGGACTCAGGTGCCGAGTTGGTGTGCAGCGTGCCCATCACCAGGTGTCCGGTTTCGGCGGCGGTAACGGCTGCCTTGATGGTCTCGTAGTCACGCATTTCGCCCACCAGAATCACATCGGGGGCCTGACGCAGCACCGCGCGCAGCGCTGCCTCGAAGTCCATGGTGTCGCTCCCTACTTCACGCTGGTTGATGATGCTCTGCTTGTGCGTGTGCATGAACTCGATGGGATCCTCGATGGTCATGATGTGCATTTTCTTGGTGGCGTTGATGTAGTCGATCATAGCCGCGAGCGTGGTGCTTTTGCCCGAACCCGTGGGCCCGGTGACCAGCACCAGACCACGCGGCGAGTTGGCGATGTCGATCACCTGCTGGGGCAGTCCCATTTCCTGGGCACTCTTGATCTTGGTGGGAATCAGACGCATTACACCGCCCACATTGCCGCGCTGCATAAAGGCGTTCACACGAAAGCGCGCCTTCTCGCCCAGGGCGAACGAAAAGTCCAGCTCGCGCTTCTCCTCGAAGATTCGCTGCTGCTTCTCATTCATCATCGAGTACATCAGCTTGCGGGTCTCGGTGGGGGGTAATACCTCAAAGCCTTGAGAATCGTACACCCCGTGCAGCTTGAACTGTGGTGGCAGGCCGACGGTCAGGATCACGTCGGACGCGCCCTTTTCAGCGGCAAAACGCAGGATATCGGTGATGTCTACAGACGCATGTGTCATAGGCGAACCTCTTCAGTAGGGCGGGAGGGGGCGGAGGGCTTAGCTGCTGGTGACGGCCAGAACTTCTTCTAAGGTGGTAATCCCGTAGAGGGCTTTGTCGATCCCGTCCTGACGAAGGGTTTTCATGCCGCTGAATTTGGTGGCCACGTCGCGGATCTCGGAAGCGTTCTTGCCTCCACCGATCGCGCGGCGGATTGGGTCGTCAATCACCATCAGTTCGTGAATCCCGGTCCGGCCTTTGTAGCCTGTCCCACCACAGCGGTTGCAGCCGGCTCCACGCATAAGTTGCGCGCCCAGAATGTCGTCCTCGGTGATGCCCAGGCGCCGCAAAACGTCCGGATCAGCGTTGGTGGGAGCCTTGCATTCCGGGCATACTCGGCGCACCAGACGCTGGGCAAGCACCCCGACCACAGACGCACCGATGTTGAAGTGCTCCACCCCCATCTCCTCCAGGCGGGTAATCGCGCCAGGAGCGTCGTTGGTGTGCAGCGTGGCCAAGACCAGGTGGCCGGTCAGCGCCGCTTCCACAGCAATCTTGGCCGTCTCGCCGTCACGGATTTCCCCCACGAAGATGATGTCGGGGTCCTGACGCAGGAAGGCGCGCAGCGCGCGGGCGAAGGTCAGGCCCGCCACCGGGTTGACCTGTGACTGCACGATGCCCGGAATCTCGTATTCGACCGGATCCTCGATGGTGGTGGTGTTTTTCTCGGGGCGGGCAATGCGTTTCAGGGTGCTGAAGCTGGTAAAGGACTTGCCCGAGCCGGTCGGACCAGTCACCAGGAAGATGCCGTTGGGCTTCTCGATCACGTCCAGGTAGCGCTGCATGTTGTACGCGGAAAACCCCAGGTTCTCGACCTCGGGAATGTTGCTGGCCTTCTGCAGCAGACGCATCACAGCTTTCTCCCCGTACACCGTGGGCAGGGTGGACAGACGCAGATCGATATCGATGCTGCCTTTCTTGAACCGCACGCGGCCGTCCTGCGGCACCCGCCGTTCGGAGATGTCAAGGTTGCCCATGATTTTGATACGCGCCAGGATGCTCTGTGAGCTGCCTTTGGGCAGTTCCGGCTGCTCACGCAGCACTCCATCTACCCGGTAGCGTACACGCAGCGAGGTCTCGGTGGGCTCGATGTGAATGTCGCTGGCTTCCTGTAGCGCCGCTTCACGGATCAGGTTGTCCACGACGCGGACCACGGCGTTGTCGTCCAGGCCAGCCGATAGGTCCATATCATCATTGCGCTTGGCTTCCCGTTCGCGCTTGTTGGATTCCTGCACCAGTTTCTGGTTCAGGTCGGCCATGTCGCGGTTGCCGTAGTACCGCTCGATCAGGCGGGTGATGTCCTTTTCGGCCATGACCGCTGGAATCACGTCACGACCCGTAATGAGCTTCAGGTCGTCGAGCGCAAACACGTTGCGGGGGTCCTTCATGGCCACGACCAGCGATTCGCCCTGGAAACGCACCGGGATCACGCCATAGCGCCGCGCGGTAGGTTCAGGAATCAGAGAAGCCACGCCGGCGTCCGGTGGGTTCTGGACCGGGTCGAGAAACTCGTAGCCGAGCTGCGCAGCCAGTGAGCGCGCCAGCATTTCCGGACTGAGTTTGCCCGACTGCACCAGGGTATCTTCCAGACGCCCGCCCCCGGAATTCTGTTTCTGCAGAGCACTATGAATTTCATCAGTACTGGCAAACCCAAGCTCCAGGATCACCTCCCCCAGCGGCTTGACCTTGCCCTCGCGCGACTGCACGTTGAGCGCCTCACGCAGCTGCGCACGCGAGAGCAGGCCCTGCTGGACCATCTGCTCGCCCAGCCGCCCACGCTGTGGGTAGAAACGCTCGATCAGCGCGTCCACGTCGGCGGGGCGGGCCAGAACCAGTTGAACACTGCGGCCCACCAGGGCCTCGATGTCCTCGCGCTTGCGGGAGTCGCTGGTTACGATCGTCACACCCTGCGCGGTTTCATCCACCGGCACGGCATTCAGGCGCAGGGCGTCTGCCCGCAGCATGCTGCCCAGCACATCCTCTGTCGGACTGAAGGCACTGGTGTCATTGATAAACGGCACCCCAATCTGATCAGCCAGGGTCTCATACAGCTGCTTTTCTGTGATGGCCTTCTGGGCCACCAGGGTGATTCCGAGTGGCTCGCCGGTCTGCTGCTGGGCGTCCAGCGCCTGCTGCAACTGCAGGTCCGTGATCAGCCCACGTGCAACCAGGCGCTGGCCCAGCATGCCTCCACCGCTGTTGCCTGACTCGGGCAGATCATCCGGCGAAACCGCTGTCAGGTTCAGCTCGGGATAGTAGGTGGCAATGGCCCACAGAATCTGGTCACGCATGGCCTGGTAGGGCTCGATGTTGAGGTTGCTGTCGTCTTCCAGTGACTCGATGGCCAGGCTTGACAGCGGGTCCACGAGGGCCACCCGCAACGTGCCGCCCTCCACAGCAAATGGAAACGCCTGATGCGTCAGGGACGTCTGCGCCCGAATCATGCGCAGGGCTTCGGGATCAGGCGTGACGACCAGCAGGTTGACCAGCGGCAGACCCAGAGCTTCCTCAAGGGCGCGTGCGATACGTTTTTCGCCTACTACACCTGTGTCGATCAGAACGTCCGCGAGACGGCCACCAACCTCGGAATGCCGCACCAGAACTTTTTGCAGGTCGGTATCGTTGACGTACCCCTGTTCGAGCAGAATGGCACCGAGGCGACGGTCACCAATTGAAAGAGCCATGCTGTTCCTCCATGTGAATGAGCGGTAAGAGTACGGGATACGTCATCGTGAAGCCCAGCGGGCCGAAGGCGGAGTCAGGGATTCCAGTCATGGCCATACCGTCTCAGGACGGCGCGCTCCAGGGTGCGGGCCGCGCGGGTGTGCGGAAGGGCGTTGCTGATCAGGGGACGCACCAGCACGGTATGCAGGCCGCAGAGGTTTCCGCCCAGCACGTCGGTGAAGAGCTGGTCGCCCACCATGCCGACCTCGGTGGGCGGCAGTTGCAGCTCTGCCACCGCCCGCCGGTAAGCACGGGGGCTGGGTTTGCCAGCCATGCCGACTCCTGCAAATCCCAGCTTGTCCAGCCAGAAGGCCGCACGCCGGCCCGTGGCATTGCTGAGCAGGTACAGGCGGATACCAGCCTGACGCAGTTCGCTGGCCCAGCGCATCATGTCGTGAACCTCGTCGTAGCTGCCGTAAGGCACCAGAGTGTTGTCCAGGTCCAGCAGCAGCCCCCGCAGCCCGCGCACCTCCAGGAATTCAGGGGTGATCTGCGTGATGTGGTCAATCACGTCGTCGGGGCGGAGCAGGCTCATGCCTGCACCTCTGCGGGCAGCCTGCGCCCGATCACGGCCCACATTCGCCCGGTGCGGCCTGCGTCGCGGCGGTAGGAGTAGAAGTCCTCTTCAGTCGAGCAGCGTCCGCTGAGCCATACGTTGCCTTCGGGGACGCCCGCCTCACGCAGTACGCTGAGGTTGGCCGCGGCGAGATCAAGGTGCACCCTCCCATTGTTCAGCACGACTGCGTGGCCCAGACCAGCCTTCTGAAATTGCCCTGCCAGTTCCGGGCTGACCTCGTACCGTGCTCCGCAGATGCCGGGGCCTACGGCGACCTTCAGGCGTTCCGGGACAGCGCCCAGCCGTGTCATGGCCTGCACGGTATACGCGGCAATGCGCCCCAGCGTGCCCTTCCAGCCGGCATGGGCCGCCCCAATAACTCCGGCGTGCGGGTCTTCAAACAGAATCGGGTAGCAGTCTGCGGTACCGATGGTCAGCAGCACACCGCTTCTGTCCGTGACCAGCGCGTCGCCGGTCCACAGACCCGGACCCTGGGCGGTGATCACGTCGGTGCCGTGTACCTGGGTCAGGCGGGCGTAGGACTCCGGGGAAAAGCCCAGGGCCGCCCCAAGGCGCCGCCGGTTTTCCATGACAGCCTGAGCATCGTCTTCACGGTCGTCGAGATTCAGGCCACCTTGGCTCAGATTGCGGTGTGAGGCACCAAAAACACCAGTCGACACCCCGCCTGCGCGCGTGGTAAAAGCGTGCGGCGCCAGAAGATGAGGAGCGCGGAGCAGCATCAGGATTTCAGTATCGGCGCTCATGTCTTCCCCGATTCTGACTGTTCGGCATGAGGGGCGCAGTGAAGGGATACAGAATGCGGCCCGGCAGCTTGCACCGGCTTCAGCCATCCGGCGGCTCACGCTGCTAGAGTCACGGTCATGAGTGTGAGCGTTGACCTTTCCAGCAAGACGGCCCTGGTGATGGGCGTGGCCAATTCCCGCAGCCTGGGTTGGGCCATTGCCGAGCAGCTGCTGAAGGCCGGAGCCCGCGTGGGCTTTTCTTACCAGGGCGAGCGGCTGCAGGGCGAACTGCAGAAGCTGACGGCGGGGTACGAAAACACCTGGATCCAGCAGGCTGACGCCACCAACGAGGACGAGATGACGGCCCTCTTCGCCCGCGTGAAAGAGGAATTCGGGCAACTGGACATCCTGGTGCACTCGATTGCTTTTGCTCCGCGCAGCGCTATGGAGGGCCGCTTCCTCGACACCACACCAGAAGACTGGAACACCGCCCTGACCGTCAGTGCCTACACGCTGGTGTCGGCGGCACGTCATGCAGAGCCTCTGCTGCGCGACGGATCGAGCATCGTAAGCCTGACCTACCACGCCTCGCAGCAGGTCGTACCCAAGTACAACGTGATGGGCGTGGCCAAAGCGGCGCTGGAAGCGGCCACACGCTACCTGGCCGCCGACTTCGGCGAGCGCGAGATCCGCGTCAACACCATCAGCGCCGGCCCCATGCGCACCATCGCGGCCCGCAGCATCCCGGGCTTCGGCGGGCTGTACGACAAAGGCGCGCGCAACGCAGCGTTTGGCCGCAACGCCACCCCTGAAGAGGTCGGCAAACTGGCTCTGTTCCTGCTTTCGGACCTGGGCACCGGCGTGACCGGGCAGACGGTCTATGTCGACGCGGGTCTGAGCATCATGACGGTCAAGGAGTAAGGCCAAGTCTCTCTGCAGGCGGCCCGGGTGGAGCTCCACCCGGGCCGCCTGCTCGTGCGGCGCACCATCGCCCAGCCCGGCTATCATCGGGGCCATGAACCGGAAGGCCACAGCACTCGTGCTCCTGAACGCGCAGCGACATTATCTGGAAGAGCAGCCGGACGAGCCAGTACTGTCGCGGGTCTGGCAGACCCAGCTCCAGGCCGCGCGTGAAGCCGGTCATCTGATTGTGTTCGTCCAGTGGGACGGCCCCCCGGGCAGCTCGGGCGAAACCTTCTCCCGTGGCTGGGTCATCCATCCTGATCTGCGGGCCGAAGCCGGCGACCTGCGGGTACGCGCCACCTCGCCTGACGCCTTTAACAGCAGTGGCCTCGACATCCTGCTGCGCAGTCAAAGGGTAGAGACAGTGAATCTCCTGGCCCTGCCAGACAGTGAGGAAGGACAGGTCACTGCCCACACCGCACAGACGCTGGGCTACACGGTTCATGCGGTTCTGACGCAGGCCTGAACCTGAGATGGGTAGACGGGCGGTGTACTTTCCCTGCTCGTCTGGTTAAGCTGGACACGTGCTGTCCCTGCAAAAGGCCGCAAATATCCTTGGTGCCTTCAGTGCCGAACAACCCGAATGGGGTGTTCGGGCCCTGGCCGCCCATCTGCAGGTCCCCCGCGCCACTGCGCATGCGTATCTGGCTGGTCTGACCGAAGCGGGGTTTCTGCGGCGGACGCCAGCCGGAAAATACCGGCTCTCATGGCATCTGGCGGAAATGGGCGCGCAGCTGACAGCCGCACTGCCGTGGTTTCCCGAGGCCCGCGCGCTGATCACCCGGCTGGCGCTGGAAGTGCAGTCGGTGGCCTTCCTGTGCGTTCTGGAAGGCGAGAACATTGTCGCTGCCATCCGCGAACGTCATCCCGACGCCGACATTGACATGCCATTGGACATTTACCTGCCAGCCACGGCGACCTCCAGTGGCAAGATTCTGTATGCCCACCTGGACCTGCAGCCGCGCAGTTTCGTGGCCTGCACCCAGAGCAGCATTACGACCATGGATGAATGGCGCACCGAAGTTGCGCGGGTCAAGCGGCTGGGATACGCCTACAGCATCGAGGAATGGATTCCCGGGCAGTGCACGCTGGGTGTTCCCTATTACCATGCCGACGGCGTGGTGGCGGCCATCGGCGTACAGATGAGCGCCCAGCGCTACCTGCGCGAGGAAGCGAGCATCCGTCAGCGGGTACTGGATATCGTGCAGGAAGCTGAACTGATGGGTTGAGCCGGAAGCAGGCTCCCGGCGCTGCTTCAGCCCAGGGCCTTGACATCCGCCTGCAAGGACTCCAGCCGGGCGCGCAGTTCGGCGGCGCGGGTCTGGGCGGCGGCCAGACGCACCTGCTCCTGCTCGGTAAAGCGGGTGTAGGGGCTGATCGCATCCCGTAAGCGTGCGTCGGCGCGTTCCTGCTCGCGTTCGTATTCGCGCCGCACGATCTGTTCCAGGGCAGAGCGCAGGTCACTGACCTTCTGACGCAGCTGCCGGTGGGCCTGCAGGCGTTTGTTGGGCAGCACGAACAGCCCCAGGCTGCCCAGCGTCAGGCCAGCCAGGATGCCGCCGGTGAAGTCCAGCGCCGAGGCCCCGATCAATGCGCCGACTCCGGCCCCGATGCCAATTCCCCCGGCCAGGCCGCCTACTGCACCCTTCATGGCGTCCTCAGCGTCACGGGAAAGCTGTCGGCCGAGTTCCTGCTGGGTGGTGTTTTCCAGATGGTCGCGCGCCGAGCCGGCAATGCCCTCCAGCAGCGCACCCCGGTCATAGGAAAAGCGGGTGCGGGCCACCTCGTTGCTGGGCTGGCGGCGGATCAGGAACGCCTGGACATCCTCCCAGAAGTGCAGGTTGGCCTCCACGAAGCGGTCGATCATGTTGCCGAACTGCCGGTCAATGGCTTCCGGCAGGTCACCGACGGCCTCACGCCTGAACTCGTCTTCAATGACACGGCTGTTGATCAGGCCGCGCAGGTTGGAAAAACGCAGTTTGTCGTCGATAAAGCGGTCGGCCCGCACCTCGAATTCGCTCAGCAGCCGCCCTATCCGGTTGAGCTGCCCGTCCAGTTCCCCCAGCATGGTTTCGCGGTGATGTTCGCGCTGGGCTTCAAGGTCGCGCAACACCCCCAGGTCCTCGGTCAGGGTGCGCCGGGCGGCGTCTGCACGCGCTTCCTCGCCACTGAGCAGTTCGCCGGTCGTGGCGAGCGGATTGGCCAGCTTCAGCCGGGTGCGCTCGGTTTCCGAGAGCCGCATCTTCAGGATTTCACGCAAAGCGAGGAACCCCGGGTCGCCGCCGCGCTGCTCACCGCGCGCACTGATCAACAGCACCGGTGGGGTCAGCCCCAGTACGCCCCGCGCGCCATTTTCGACGAACTCACGGACCTGTGACTTCTGCTCGGTGGTCTCCAGGAGGTCGGCCTTGTTGACCACCATGATGACCTGCCGCCCCCAGCGTGCGGCCAGAGACAGGAACTGCCGCTCGGACTCGGTAAAGGGCCGGTCGGCGCTCGTCAGGAACAGCACCAGATCCGCCCGGGGCAGAAAACCTTCGGTGAGCGCCTGATGCTGGCGGATGATCGCATTGGTGCCGGGTGTGTCCACCAGCGCCACCCCTTCGAGGCTGGGCAGCGGATAGGTGAGGCGGCTGACAAAGGGATCACGCGTGGGCTCCATCTGTCCGGGCTGCTCGCCGTGCACCAGCACGTAGATACGGTCGGTGGTGGGCGTGACACCCTCGGGCAGCACCTGGGCTCCCAGCAGGGCGTTGACGAAGCTGCTCTTGCCGGCGTTGAACTCCCCGACCACGACCAGCAGGAAGGTTTCATCCAGGGCGCGCGCCGCCGTGCGGGCGTGCTCCAGCGCCTCGGGCGGAGCTCCATGCACCTCCAGGAAGGCCTGCACGTCGCTCAGCAACACCCGTTCACGGGAAAGAAGGTCCTGCACGCGGTCAGAGACGAGCATATGTCCTCCAGCCTACCCGCGCAGAGCGCGACGGACCTTAGCGTTTCGTGCACGGAAGGGACAGTCCGGCGCAGCACGTCCAATCATGTCGCTTTATTTTTTACAGTATTAGGCTAAAGTGGCACCTATGACGTGGCTCAAGCCTGTACACATTGACACGGGCGCGCAGGCGACCTTCAGCGAGTTCCTGCAGGACCTCGAGGCCCGGCTCCTCGATCCCGCCACGGACCGCCACGTGCTGACCCGCGACCTGCTGGCCCAGATCATGTATGCCCGCAGCTACCCCGACCTGCTGGCCGACGCGCCGCTGGCAGCCCTGAACCTCGACCCCCGCAACGTCACGTTTGAGGCCGAGTACTACATGGCCACCGACGCCGAGAAGTTTGCGGCTGTCAAGCCTCTGCTGTGGCTGTGGAAAAGCCTCGACATGACGCCTATGGGCCAGAATCCGGTGACCGGCATTCCGGTGCGCCGGTTGCTGGCCGAGCGGATCTTCAAGCGGGTGGGGCGCAACTTCAAGTGCTGGCAGAACGTGGAATTCAGCGTCGGGTACAACATGGAGGTCGGAGACGATGTCGTCGTGCACCGCCATGTCCTGCTGGACGATATCGGGGGCATCGAGCTGCACGACGGGGCGAGCATCAGCGACTACGTGAACGTGTACAGCCACACCCACAGCGTGCTCGACGGCCCGGACGTGACGCTGCGCCGGACCGTGATCGGGCGCGGCGCGCGCATCACGTACCACAGCACCATCCTGGCTGGCAGCGTGGTCAGTGATGACGCCATGCTGGCCACCCACGCCCTGCTGCGCGGAGACATTCCGCCGCACGGTATCGCCATGGGGATTCCGGCCCGCACGACCCGCTACAAGGTGCGTCCGAAACAGGAAATCCATGTCGATGCCCGGACCCACCCGCATGACGCCGGTCGAAAGGCCAACCCGCAGTTTCCTGATCCCACACCCAACCAGACCAGCACATCCGCAGAGACTGACCTGGTGACCAACGAACGCTGAAGCATCTGCCTCTTCGTATGGCAGCAAGAAATGGACCCGGGAGCTTTCCCTGGGTCCATTTCTTGCTGCTTACAGTTCGGTGGTGTCGCCTGGGTTGAGGACGCGCACATCGGCCCCAAAGGCCTGGCCCTCACGGGCGAAGACCTGGGGGTCCCCGGTCAGGGGCGGAAAGGTCGCGTAATGCATCGGAATGGCCACCCGGGGGCGCAGCAGTTCCAGGCAGCGGGCGGCTTCCTCCGGTCCCATGGTGTAGTGGTCGCCGATAGGCAGTATTGCGGCGTCCAGGCCCCGGTCACCGATCAGGCGCATGTCGCTGAACAGGCAGGTGTCGCCCGCGTGGTAGAGGCGCTTGCCGCCCATCTCGACCACCAGACCGGTGGGCATGCCGCCGTAGGTGCCGTCCGGAAACGAACTGCTGTGCCACGCCGGCGTCAGCGTCACGCTGCCCCACTCGGCGCGGTAGGTGCCGCCGATGTTCATGCCCACCGCCTGGGCCGCTCCGTGCTGCTGGGCATACCCACCGATTTCAGCTGTCCCGATGACCGGCACGCCGGCGCGGCCGAAGTCCAGGGCATTGCCCCAGTGGTCCCCATGCGCGTGGCTGATCAGCACGGCGTCCACCTTCCACGACAGCGCCTCTTCCAGGGTTACGGGGCACAGGGGGTTGCCCTGAAGAAAAGGGTCGATCAGCACGCGGTGATCACCGGCCTGCAGCAGGAAAGCACTCTGGCCCAGAAAACGAATCTGCATGTCATCCTCCTTATGCGCAGTGTAAGGAGGCAAGTTTAACGGTTGGTCAGCCTGCAGACCGTATAGTGGGCGCGCGTCAATCCGTTTTTCCGTCTTGCTGCACTGAAAGGAGTCGTTTCCGCCCCATGCTCACACCGTTCGGTCAGGTCAATGTCCAGGATGTTCTGGACATGATCCTGGTCGCGTTTCTGGTGTACCAGGGCTACCTGCTGGTGGTCGGTACCCGGGCGGTGAACGTGCTGCGCGGCATCCTGGTGTTTGCAGGGGTCTGGCTGATCGCCGAGGTCATGGGCCTGACCACCCTGAGTTATCTGCTCAGCCGGGCCGGCACGGTTGGTCTGTTTGCGCTGGTGGTGCTGTTTCAGCCCGAACTGCGCGCCGCCCTGGAACGGGTGGGGCGCCCACGCGGGCGGGATGTCGCCGAGGGCGGTGTGGTGCTGCAGGATCTGGCACGCGCCATGGAACGTCTCGCCGAACGCAAGACCGGGGCGCTGATTGCCATTGAGCGCAAGACCCCTCTGGGCGAATACGCCGCGACAGGAGTGAGGCTCGACGCAGTGGTCAGCGTGCCGTTTCTTGAGGCGCTGTTTGCCCGCAACGCTCCCCTGCATGACGGCGGCGTGATTCTGCAGAGCTCGCGCGTCGTGGCTGCCGGATGTCTCTTTCCGCTGCAGTCGAGTGACGGCACCTACCGCCGCTACGGCACGCGTCATCGTGCGGCCATCGGCCTGTCTGAACTGACCGACGCCGTGGTGCTGGTGGTCAGCGAGGAGCGCGGCAGCATGCGCATCGCACTGGCCGGACAGCTGGGACCCGACCTCAACGGCACAGAGCTGCGCGAGCAGCTGCGTACCCTGGTCTATGACCGTCAGGTTCCGGTGAACCGCCGCGTAGACCGGACACCGGACGACACCGCAGCGGCCACCGGACCAGAGTCGTCCAGCCCGGCTTCCACGGAAGCCCAGCCCCGGGAGCGCGCGTGAGGGGCCCCGCAGGACCCGAGGTGCGCTGGGCCCGGCTGCAGCGTTGGCTGGAACCCCGCTACTTCACAACCCGCGCCCTGCATAACCTGCCGCAAAAACTGCTGGCCATAGTGATCTCGGTGGCGCTGTGGCTGGTGGCCACCGCAGAACGGCGGGCCAATGTCGAGCAAGGCTACGACGTGCCTGTCACCGTCCGCGATACCACTGGCGGGCGCGGCACCCGCGCGACCAGTGCCCTGAATCCTGCCACTGTCCGCGTCACGCTGTCCGGGCGGCCAGAGCGGCTGCGGCAGTTGAATGCCAAGAACATTGAGGCAACCGTTGACGTGACAGGGGTCCCTGAAGGCAGCTTCACGCGGCCGGTAAAGATCTCGGCCCCCACCGGCACCTCAGTGACCCGCCAGGACCCGGACAAGGTCCAGGGCTTCGTGGATACCCAGCTGACCCGCACCCTGCCGGTGACCCTGGGTGTGGCCACCCCCCCGGAATCCAGCCTGCCCCGCTACACCGTCTCTCCAGCAGAGGCAAGTGTGAGTGGCCCCGGCCGGGTAGTGGGGATCGTCAGTAAGGTGGTGACCAGTCCCTGGGTGATTCCTGCCGGGACTGAACGGGAACTCCCCCTGATTGCCCTGGATGCTCAGGGACGACCGGTGCAGGGTCTGATGATGCAGCCGTCTACAGTCACGGTCCGCCGCCTGGACACTGGCGAAGTACCGGTCAAAAGTCTGCCCATTACGCTCAACCCACCACCGGCAGGCCTGAAAATTACGTCGTCAAGCATGCAGCCCAGTAGTGTCCGGCTGGTCGCGGCTCCAGAGTTGCTTTCACGCCTGCGCGAAGTGGCTGGAACGGTCACCTACCGCCCCGGCACCTACACTGCGCCGGTCACCCTGCGCCTGCCCGCCGGGGCTCAGGCCCTGGAAGAGGTCACAGTGCGCCTGACCGTCGTGGCGGTCAGCCCCCCTGCCGCACCGCCCGGGACGCCACAAGCCCCACCCGTGCGCGAGACTCCCACGGTCCCGGAATCGCCCCCTGCCCGCCCCACGACGCCCTGAAGCGAGACTGTCATTTCATAAGTGACGGATCAGACGGCCAGCCCAGGCATGAGCGTATACTCTGTTTATGATGTGGAGCAGCGGCCACATAAGCGCGTGATGACCGAGGTTCTGTCTCCTGAACAAGGCCTGCTGGACTGGCTGGTGTGGGAAGACAGGGTCCGTCTGATGGTTCGTCCACGTCGCTTTGAACATGTCCTGCGCGTGGCAGAACTCGCGCGCCATATTGCGCTGTCTAATGGGGCAGACCCTGAACGTGCCTACGCCGCGGGCATCCTGCATGACATTGCCCGGGACCTGCCGGACGCTGAGCTGCTGCGGCTGGCCCCACCTGAGTGCGACATCGATTCGGCACATCCACTGGCGCTGCACGGGCGCGCAGCCCGCACGTTGCTGACCCGGTGGGGCTATCACGATCCGGTGGTCCTGGAAGCGGTCGAGGATCACACCACCGGGCCACGCGGCGGCAACGACGTCGCGGCGTGTGTCTATATTGCCGACGTGTCAGAACCCGGACGCGGCGTCAACGCCGATATCCGAGAGCTGGCGGCACACGACCTGACTGGCGCCCTGGAGCGGGCCATTGTGTCCAAAGTCACCTATCTGCAGGGCAGGGGCATTCAGGTGCATCCAAGGACGCTACAGGCCTATTATGCACTGCCCTGCATTCAGCAGGAGAGCAAAACCTCCATCATGCCCAAGCCGTCTTCTGAACTTTCTTCTCAATCCAACACGCCCGAATCGTCTTCCGCACAGCCGGATGCCACGCCGCGTGGTCCGGCCCAACCGTGAGCCGGAGGGCTACGCCCACATCATCCCGATCCCCCTCACTGGCGCTGCTGCGCGCCGCACAGGCTTTCGGGCTGAGTGTCGCCGCCATGACCTTGGGGGGGCTGGCGCTGGTCAGTGGTGCGGGCGGCACGGTCACAAACGGTCCAAGTCGCGCTGCGCCGGAGTTCACGGTACTTCTTGCCGGACGTGACATCGTGTACTGCTATTACCGCCAGCCGTGCAAGGATCAGAACCAGCGCACTGGTCTCACTCAGCCGCCCAACACCGATACCCTGATGCTGGTCAAGGTCAACGGCACCCAGGTCAAGGTGCTGAGCATTCCCCGCGACACCAATGTGGGCCCCTACGATCCCTCACGCGGCAAAGGGCAGCAGAAGGTCAATATGCAGTATTACCTGCATGGTCCCGAAGGCCTCCTGCGCGCCGCCGAGACCATCACCGGGGAGCGGGTGGACTCTTACGTGATTGTTCGCACCGACTATGTCGAGCGAGTGATCAACGCGCTGGGTGGCCTGGATGTAACGGTGCCGGAAGGAGGCATCGAGTGGGTGGATCAGGCGGCTGGCGTAGATCTCAAGCTTTCTCCTGGCGAGCATCACCTGGACGGAAAGACCGGGGTACTGTTCCTGCGGGTCCGTAAGGGCTTCGGGGACGATTACGGCCGTATGGACCATCAGAAGCAGGCGTTGACCCAACTGGCGGCCCGGCTCCGCTCTCCCCAGGGACTTGCAGCCCTGCCGACCATCCTGGGCGGGATCGGGGACGGCGTTGAAACCAATCTGGACCCAGGCCTCCTGGCCACCTTGCAGCCCTACCTGGGGCAGATGAAGCTCTCGTTTGCCACGCTGCCCACCGAACCGATTCCTGGTACTTTCAACCTGGCCGTCGACCGTGAGCGGCTTTCGAAACTGTGGGGAGACACCCCCGTTCAGACCAGCACTCCCCGTCAGGCGCCCGACGTTACTCTTAAGGTGGTGGACGCCAGCGGAGCGACTCTGGGGCCGGCACTGGCCCGCGCCCTGCAGGCGCTGGGATACGAGAAGGTCGAAGTGGAATCTGCGCCAGCCAGCCGGGAGCCCAGCCAGGTGTTTACGACAGACGCCGTGGATGAAGCGAACCTCCTCGCCGACGCGCTGCAACTGCCAAGGCTGCAAGGTGAACGTTTTCCCGTTCGAAGTGGACAGGTGGGTATTCTGCTGGGCATGGACGCGCGCCAGTCTCTGGCAGCCTTAGGCAAACTGGCTGCTTCTCCCTCAGCGTCCGGGGCCCAGATCACGCCCGAAGCACCGCCCCAGACCACTCCTTCCCAGATCTCACCGGCACAGTTGCCGACAGCCCCCTCAGACGCCCCCTCTCAGACCCTGGAGACACCATGACCGATCAGACCATTCAGCAACAGTTGCGCGCCATCGTGGACGCCGCCCGTGAACGCCGCGCCGAGGACGTGACGGTGCTAGACCTGACCGACGTCAGCAGCACGCTGGAATACTTCGTGATCTGCACCGCCAGCGCCGGTCTGCAGCTCAACGCCGTGCAGGAAAATATCCGGGAAAAAGCCCAGGCCACTGGTCTGCCCCGTCCCAGTGTGGAAGGACCCAGCGAACGCTGGCTGCTGCTGGCATTCGGCGGTGGCATCGTGGTGCACATCATGACCAAGGACGCGCGCGAATACTACGACCTGGAAGGGCTGTGGAGCGACGCCAGGACGCTGGATTTCCCTGAAGAACTGACCAGCTGAGACAAATCGGGCAAATCAAAGTGCGCCGCAGGTAGAACTGGCGGCGCACAGTTTTGGTCCCTGAGGAAGAGCGCAGGGCCAGCAGTCAGGATTGGGGCCCATGATGTGAACTGAACGGACAGAGCTGTGCCCGAAAACCCATAAACACATTCAACCCATCTGCAGGCTGACTTCACATCGGTAGCCCCAGGCACGCCCCCAGACACGCTGCTGGAGTTCACACTGCCGGAATCGCCCGAGCGACACTGTCCGGCAGTTCACGGGCAACGCGTTCCAGCGTCCGCCCGGCGGCAGCACCCACCATCTTCTCGAAGGCTGCGCCTCCCCAGCCTTCTGCTTCTGGTACAGCCAGGTGGGCACGGAATTCAAAGTCGAAGTGTAGGGTGCCGTCTTCCCCGGCCCTGGCCTGGCCACTGACCTCTACCCAGGCGCGTTCGCCTGCAAGCTGCTGCGGGACCAGAGCCGCCCCGTCGGCAGTCAGCTGCAGCCGGCTGACAAAGGGGAGGTCCACCTCCCCCAGAATCGGCACGGTGACCACCAGTTCCCCCCGTACGCCCTGCGCGTCCGCCTGAAGGCCTCGCAGGAAACGCACCTGTGCCAGGGCTACGGCCGGGTCCTGGACAAAGGCGAGGGACTGGGCATAGGGCCCTGGATACGCCAGGGTAAAGCTCTGCCGGGCGTCAAGAATCACGCGGCTAGTCCACCCACTCGATTACCACACGTCCGCCCTCCAGGGCCGCCTGCAGTTCCTGGTCGCCGGCGCTGCGCAGCCGGGGCAGATGAGCAAAGCGTGGCGTGGCCGAAGCGAAGCCCAGGCGCACAATCACGTCTTCGCTGACTTCGTCCTTGCCGATCCGCCACACCAGCTGCCCTCCCAGCGCTTCAAGCTGGCGCGAGAGGTCCGGGGGCAGCGCCTGCTCATTGGCCGGGGGCTCCGGAGGCAGCGGATCGGTCATGAGGACATTGTAAGGCCCGGGGCCAGCGGAGGCGCGCTACAACTAAGGTCCATGACTGCCCCCGAGCTGAGCTGGCGAAGCCTGGAAACCCGGGTTGGCCTGGAGAACCTGCCGGCCTTTCACCGCGCCTTCCTGACCTGGCGGGGCGTCGAGGGCGCCGGGGCCATGCCGCTGCGCCGGGTGTCGCAGCGGGTCGAGGCCGAACTCAACCGCCTGGTTCAGGCCGGGCAGGCACACCGCGCAGGGGACGACTGGCTGCTGGCTCCTGGGGCCCTGACAGGCTTCGGGGCTGCCCGGCCTTTTGTATCTGCCGACGGAGCATTGTTACCCTGAAGGCGATGAGGTGCTTTTCTTGACTTGCCTTTCCTGGCCGCTGATCCCACAGAGGCCGACACCATGAGCCTGCGTATCCTGGGCGGCAGCGCCAAGGGCCGCACCCTGCAGGTTCCCGACAGCGCCCGGCCCAGCGGCGCCCGCATTCGCAAAAGCCTGTTTGATCTGCTCGCGGCGCGCGCGCCGGTAGGCCGCTTTCCGAACTTCCTGGACCTGCACGGTGGCAGCGGCGCCGTGGGGCTGGAGGCTGCCAGCCGGGGATACAGCGTGACCCTGGTGGAAAAGGACGCCCGCGCCGTGCGTGCCCTGGAGCACAACGCCCGGACGCTTGGCCTGCAGGCCCGGGTACTGCGCGCAGACGCGATGAGCCTGCTGCCCCGGTTGGGCAGTTTCGATCTGGTCTTCAGCGACCCGCCGTACGACGTGGACATTCCCGCAGTCACCCTCAAGCTCCTGGACAGCGGCGTGGTGCGTCCGGGCGGCCTCCTGATCTGCCAGCATCCCGACCGCCTGCGCCTGCCCGAGCACCCGGACTTTGACCTGGAGGTCCGCAAGTACGGCAGCAATGTCCTGAGCCTCTACCACCGGCCCACTGAGGCGCCCCACGCCCCAGAGGACGCCGGACACGATAAGGTGAACGACGAATGAACGTCGTTTTCCCCGGATCATTTGACCCGATCACCAGTGGACACATGGACGTGCTGACACGCGCCGCGAAGATGTTCGACCACGTGACGATGACGGTCATGCACAATGCCCGCAAACAGGGCCGCTACCTGTTTACCCTGGAGGAACGCCTGCAGATTCTGCGCGACGCGACCTCTCACCTGCCTAACGTCAGCGTGGACAGTTTCGGGGGCCTGCTGGTGGACTACATGGCCCAGGAGCACAAGGGGATCATCATCCGCGGCCTGCGTGCCGTATCGGACTACGAATACGAGCTGCAGATCGCGCACCTCAACCGGCAGATCGGTGAGGTCGAGACGGTGTTCATCATGGCAGCCACCCGCTGGAGCTTTGTCAGCAGCTCAATGGTGCGCGAGATCGCCAGCTACGGCGGGGACATCAGCGAGATGGTGCCGCGTGCCAGCGCCAGCGCCCTGAAGCTGAAATTTGCCGACGTGTATGCCGAACGCGAGGCCACCCGCAGCGTCTGATATGAACTGGCCTGCTTGAGTCCAGGGCAAGCCCGTCTGGCCCTGGGCTGATATTCAGGCTCACCCTTGGAACATTCAGGCAAGCGCCCGCATCAGGCAAAACACGAAGGGGCAGGGGCCAATCAGCCCCTGCCTCCTTCACAGAGACTCTTTAGCCTTGTGCGGCCTGCCGCAGCGCCTCGGCCCGGTCGGTCTGCTCCCAGGGGAACTCGGGGCGCCCGAAGTGTCCGTAGGCAGCAGTCTGCGCGTAGATGGGCCGTTGCAGGTCCAGCTGCGCAATGATCGCCTGAGGACGGGCGTCGAAATGGGCTTCCACCAGCTGGGCCAGTCGCTCGTCACTCACAGTGCCGGTGCCGTAGGTATCTACCCGCAGGCTCACCGGATGCGCCCGGCCGATGGCGTAGGCCACCTCAACCAGTGCGCGGCGCGCGAGCCCGGCTGCCACAATGTTTTTGGCAATGTAACGGGCGTAGTACGCTGCCGAGCGGTCCACCTTGGTCGGGTCCTTCCCGGAAAAAGCCCCGCCCCCGTGCGGCACTGCGCCGCCGTAGGTATCCACGATGATCTTGCGCCCGGTCAGGCCGGTGTCTCCGTGTGGCCCACCAATCACGAAACGGCCGCTGGGGTTGATGAAGTACTTGGTGTCGGGGGTCAGGTACTCGGCCGGAATGACCGCCTGGATCACGTGCTTGAGCATGTCCTGACGGATCTGCTCCTGGGTCACGTCCTCCCCGTGCTGGGTGCTGATCACGATGGTGTCCACGAGCGTCTCGCTGGCATCATGCACGTCGCCGTCACGTACTACGGTCACCTGAGCCTTGGCGTCGGGTCGCAGGTAGGGCAGCGTGCCGTTCTTGCGCAGTTCCGCCAGGCGGCGGGTGAGCTGATGCGCCAGCGAGATCGGCAGTGGCATCAGTTCCGGGGTCTCGTCGGTGGCGTACCCGAACATCAGGCCCTGGTCGCCCGCTCCCACCAGGCTGTAGGCATTCTCGGGCAGGGCACGCTCGGCCTCGCTCATGCCGCGCCATTCCTCGGAGTGGTCCACCCCTTCGGCAATTTCGGGGGACTGCTCGTGAATGCTGACCAGCACCGCGCTGTACTCGGCATCAAAGCCGTAGTTGGCGCGGGTGTAGCCGACTTTCATGACCGCGTCACGCACCGTCTTCTGCACGTCCACGTGCGCCGTGATGGCCCGGACCTCACCGGCCACCACCGCCATGCCGGTGGTCACCAGCGTCTCGACCGCCACCCGACTGGTGGGTTCCTGGCGCAGGAATTCATCCAGGATGGAATCCGAGATAAAGTCCGCGAGCTTGTCCGGGTGCCCTTCTGAGACCGACTCCGAGGTATAGAACTTCCGCATGTGTACTCCTGTCGGGTGGGGGTGCGTCTCACAGAACGGACCTGGAGAGGGATGTCGCCTGCCGTCCCCACCCGGCCACGCCGCCACGCTGGACGGCACGGACCCGCCCAGGGTAACGCACCGGGGCGCGCCGCTGGAAGATTGACAGGCCCGGCAGACTGGACAGTGGCAAGGCCAGCTGTTGTGTCCCCACCTGACATCCCCCTGACGCATCAGGTCAGAATGAGAGGCAATGAGCCACGTCGTTGTGATCGAGGACGAGGGAACCGTGCGGGACGTCCTGCGCTTTCACCTGGAGCGTGCGGGTCTGCGAGTCACCGCCCTGGACTCCACGCACGGGGCCCTGGAGCAGCTGGGCGGCGCCGACGCGCTGGTGCTGGACTGGATGCTGCCCGGCGAGAGCGGCCTGGGCTTCCTGCGCCGGCTGCGCGCCGACGCCGAGCTGCGCCGCATGCCGGTGCTGATGCTGACCGCGCGCGCCGCCGAGGCCGAACGGGTCGAGGGCCTGGAGTCCGGAGCAGACGATTACCTGACAAAACCCTTCAGCGCCGCCGAACTGGTCGCGCGGGTCCGGGCGCTGCTGCGCCGCTCGCAGCCCGACAGCCCGCCCACCCTGACCAACGGCCCGCTGATTGTGGATGTGAATGCCGCTGAGGCGCGTGTGAGTGGCAAGAGGCTCAACCTGACCCGGCGCGAGTTTGACCTGCTGGCCTTCCTGACCCAGAACACCGGTCGGGTGTATTCACGCACTGAGCTGCTCGACCGCGTCTGGGGCGCGGACTTTCTGGGCGGTGAACGCACTGTCGACCAGCATGTCACCCAGCTGCGGGCGCACCTGGGCGACGACCCCAGCAAGCCTGACTTCCTGGAAACGGTGCGCGGCAAGGGATACCGCATGCGGCCCCGGACGGACGCCTCATGACCACGGAGCTGACCGGCACGGCCGGACAGGCCCCCACCAACGACCCCTGGGTAGACGCGCTCCCGCAGGCGATCCTCCTCAGCGAAGGTGGACTGGTTACGCGGGTCAACGCGGCCGCCGTCCGGTTGTGGGGCGTGCCGCAGGACCGCGCCCTGGGCCGCCCGGTACTTGAAATCGTGCGACGGCACACCCTTGAAGCGCTGATCGACCGGGGCGGAGAACTGGAACTGGAAGCCGGCGGACGCACGCTGCGCTGCACCGCGGTCCGGCACGCCCAGAGCAGCTCCCTGATTGTGGAAGACATCACCGAGCACCGCCGCCGCGAAGCGGAACTGCGTGAAGCGACTGCCGTGCTGTCCCACGAGTTCCGCACGCCGGTCGCGGCCCTACGTGGTGTGCTTGAAGCCCTGGAATACGACATGCCGACCGATCTGGCCCAGAACTTCGTGAAGCAGGGCCTGCAGGAAACGGAGCGCCTCGCCCGGCTGGTCGAGGACCTGGCAGTCGGTTTCCGGCCGACACGCGCGCGTACCCTGCCACTGTCTGAAGCTTTCACACGCGCCGAGCGGCTGCTCAGCACTGAACTGGCCACCCGGCAGGCACAGCTGAGCTTCGGCCAGGATCACCTGGTCCGTGCTGATCCCGACAAGCTGTTGCAGGTGCTGCTGAACCTGATCGAAAATGCCCTGAAGTACGGCCCGCATGGCCAGCCCGTCGAGGTGCAGACCAGCCTGCGCGGCACCTGGGTCGAGGTGCGTGTGCTCGACCAGGGCGCTCCGATACCCGATACCGACAGCCTGTTCCGTGCCCATACCCGCGGCCAGCAGGCCACCGGACAGGGCAGCGGCATGGGCCTGTATATCGTGCGCTCCATCGTGCACGGCTGGGGCGGTCAGGCCTGGGCCGAGCGGCAGGAGAACGGAAACGCCTTCTGCTTTACGCTGCCTGGCGTGTCTGGCCTGGGCTAAAGCAAGCAGGCTGGATTCCAAACCCCCACACCGCACCCCACAGTGCTACGGTTCTTAGAGAAGGAGTAACTCATGCGTGAAGCCCTGGAAAACGATCTGCGCGCCGTGCTGAACGGCGCCCTGAATATGCTTGGCACGGTGGAGCGGATGCTGCCCGTAGCAGGAGAGGTGCTGCTGCACGAACGCCTGGACCGCCTGGAAGAGGTCCGCGCTCTGGACCGCGAGGTTGATGCCCAGGAAGCGCAGATTGAAGCCGAGTGCCTGCGGATCATCGCGCTGCACCAGCCGGTGGCCCGGGACCTGCGGCTGGTGGCCCTGGTGCTCAAAAGCCTGAGCGACATCGAGCGCATGGGTGACTATGTGGTTCATGTGGCCGAGGACGGCGCGGAACTGGCGCAGCAGCCGGCACTGAAGCGCTACGTGAACCTCGCTCGGATGCTCGAGCGTCTGGGAGAAATGAGCCAGAACCTGCGCACTGCCATTGCCGAGCGTGACGTGACCCGCGCCGAGGCCACCGTGCAGATGGACGACGAGGTCGATGACCTGTACGAGCAGATTCAGCGTGAACTCGTGACGTACATGCTCGAAGACCCCCGCAACATCAGCAAGGCGCTGATGCTGATGCGTGTGGGCCGCAGCCTGGAGCGCATCGGAGATCACATGGAGAACGTGGCCGAGCGCGTGCGCTACTGGGTCACCGGCCAGCGCGACGCCTGAGGGGCCGGTCCCTCAGGAATCCCTGGAATTCCCTTCATTCAGCTGCTTCTAAGCCACGCGGCGGATGCTCTGGCCTGAGCACCCGACTAGGCTGTGCGGATGACGGCGCCCGGCTCCTCCTCTGCTTCCCGGCCTGACGCCCGCGGGTCCATGCTGGGCGTGCTGCGGGTGTACCTGGGACCACTGAAATGGCAGGTCGCGCTGCTGGCGGCGCTGCTGCTGAGTGGTACAGGACTGAACCTGCTGCTTCCTCAGCTGCTGCGGCGGTTTGTGGACAACGCCAAGCTGATCGGCGGGGCGGACGTGGCCCTGCTCTCGCGTCTGGCCGTGATCTATATCGTGCTGGCCGTGGGGGTGCAGCTCATGACCGCCGGGGCCACCTACGTGGGCGCGCGGGTGGGCTGGACCGCCACCAACCGTCTGCGCGCCGACCTGATGGATCACCTGCTGTCACTGGACATGCATGAGCACAAGGAACGCACCCCGGGCGAGATGATCGAGCGCATCGACGGCGACGTCACGGCCCTGAGCAACTTCTTTTCGCAGTTCGCGGTGAGGGTGTTCGGGGCCGCGCTGCTGCTGACCGGCGCCGTGGTCATGTTCTGGCGCGAGGACTGGCGGGTGGGAGCAGGCATCACGCTCTTTACGGTCGTGACGCTGCTGAGCATGAACCGCGTGCGGCAACTGGGGGTCGAGCCTACCAAGGCTGAGCGCGAAGCCAGTGCCCGACTGTTTGGCTTTGTCGAGGAGCGCCTGACCGGCCTGGAAGATATCCGGTCGCTCGGTGCAGGCAATCACCATCTGAACAGCTTCCTGCGCACGCAGCGGGACTTCTTTACGCGCAGCACCTTCTCCTGGCGGCGGCGCAGCGTGGTGTGGCAGCTGAGCATGCTGCTGTTCGCGGTGGGCTACGTGGGCCTGCTTTCGGCCGCCGTGAACCTGTACACAGCCGGGGCCATCACGCTGGGCACAGCCTTCCTGCTCTACCAGTACATGAGCATGATCGAAGAACCCATCGACCAGCTCACCCAGCAGTTGCAGGACCTGCAGAAGGCGGGCGCCAGTCTGGGCCGCGTCAGCGAGATCCTGGCGCTGCGCAGCGAGATTCACGGGGGCAGCCGGACCCTGCCCGCCGGACCTCTGGCCCTGGATTTTGACGACGTCAGCTTCAGCTACAACCCCAAAGAGCCTGCCTCCCGTGGGGTGCTGCACCATGTGAGCTTTCATCTGCCCGCTGGCCAGACCCTGGGACTGCTGGGCCGCACCGGCAGTGGCAAGACGACCCTGACCCGGCTGATTTCGCGCCTGTATGACGCCACCAGCGGTGAGGTGCGCTTAGGCGGCGTCAATGTGCCCGACGTTCCGTTGCATGACCTGAGAACCCGCGTGGCCGTGGTCACCCAGGATGTGCAGCTGTTCCAGGCCAGCGTGCGCGACAACCTCAGCTTCTTTGACCCGGACATCACTGACTCGCAGGTGGAGGCGGCGCTGCTGGAAGTGGGCCTGGGAGCGTGGCTTGACCGGTTGCCGGACGGCGTGCGCACACCGCTGCCTGCGGGCAGCCTCTCGGCTGGTGAAGCGCAGCTTCTGGCCTTTGCGCGCGTGATGCTGCGCGACCCGGCCGTGATCATCCTGGACGAACCCAGCAGCCGCCTGGACCCCGCCACTGAGGCGCTGCTGACCGCAGCCATGACGCGGCTGCTGTCGGGGCGTACGGCCATCATCATCGCGCACCGCCTGGATACCGTATCCCGCGCCGACCGGATTCTGGTGCTGGGTGACGGCCAGGTGCTGGAAGAGGGTGCCCGCGAGATTCTGGCCCGCGATCCCCGCAGTCAGTACGCCGGGCTGCTTCTGGCAGGCGCCGCCAGCGAGGACACCGGGGTGCTGGTATGAGTTCCAGGCCGACCCGCGCTGTCCCTTCGGCCCCCTGTTCCCACTGGAGCCCTGCATGACCACCTCTGCCCCGACCCCCACCCGTGACCGGACCTTCACGCTGCAAAAGCGGCTGTTCGCCTACAACCCGGCCCTGTTTGCTTTCAACCTGCTGATGTGGGGCATGGTGCACTCCGCTCCGGCCCTGCTCACCCTGGCGGTAAGCGGCATCTTCGGCCGGCTGGAGGAGGCCGAGAAACTTCGCGGAGCGGGGCTGCCGATTGATCCGGTGATTGCGGCTGCCTGGGTCTCGGTGGGGTGGTTTGCCTTCGTGCGGGCCAGCCGCTTCGGCATCTTCTACGGTGCGTTCCGGGCGTGGATCGAGTTGTGGTACACCCTGGACGCCCTGGTGCGGCGCAATCTGCTGGGCTACCTGCTCACCGCCCGCCGGGCCCGGCGCCTGCCCGACACCCCGGCTGAGGCGGTCAGCCGCTTCCGGGACGATGTGGATGATGTCGCCGGATACACCGAAGTTTGGGTCGACGGTGCGGGCTTCGTGGTGTACTGCATCCTGGCCATCACGATGATGGCTCGGGTGGACCCCTGGATCACTCTGCTGGTCTGCGCGCCCTTGCTGCTGATGGTGCTGTTCGTGCAGCGCCTCTCCCCCACCATCCGCTCCTACCGACGCCGCATGCGTGAAGCCACTGCCCGGGTTACCGACTTTATCGGCGAGACGTTCGGAGCCGTCAGTGCCGTCAAGCTGGCCGCGCGCGAGGACGCCATGGTCACGCACCTGCGCAAACTAGGGGAAACCCGCCGGCACGCAGCCCTGCGGGACGTGCTGCTGACCGAGCTGATCCGGGGCGTCAACACCAACATGGTGAACATGGCCGTGGGCCTGGTGCTGCTGCTGGGCGCCAACAAGGTTCGCGGTGGCAACCTGGGCATCGGCGAATTCGTGCTGTTTATAGGCCTGCTGCCCCGCCTGACCGGCAGCATGGCCTTTTTCGGCGACGCGATCGCCCGTCACCGCCGTACAGGCGTGAGCTATGAACGCATGACCCGGCTCCTGCAGGACGCCCCCGACACCAAAATCGTGGAGCACCACCCGGCCTACCTGCACCGCGATCCACCCGCGCCACCTGCGGCTCCCCCGGCGTTGCCGCTGGAGGAACTGCGGGTCGAGGGCCTGACAGCCACACATGGCGAGGACGGCATTCTGGGCGTCCGGGATGCTAGCTTCACCATCCGCCACGGTGAGTTCGTGGTCGTGACTGGCCGGATCGGCAGTGGTAAAAGCACCCTGCTGCGCGCCCTGCTGGGGCTGATTCCGGTGCAGAGCGGCACAGTCAGCTGGAACGGCGTGCCTATCGAGGACCCTGCCTCTTTCCTGGTCCCCCCACGCAGCGCCTACACGGCGCAGCTGCCCAACCTGTTCTCCGACACCCTGGAGGAAAATGTTCTGTCGGGCAGCAACCCCGACCATCTGAACCGCGCCGTGCGCCTGGCAGTGCTGGAACCCGACCTTGAGCAGCTGCAACACGGCCTGGAGACCCAGGTCGGAGCGCGCGGTGTGAAGCTTTCTGGTGGTCAGGTGCAGCGCGCCGCCGTGGCCCGCATGCTGGCCCGTGACGCTGACCTGCTGGTTTTCGATGACGTGAGCAGCGCCCTGGACGCCCGCACCGAGGCTCAGCTGTGGGACGGACTGTTCCGTGAGCTGGACGCGACCTGTCTGGTCGTGTCGCACCGCCGCGCCGCACTGATCCGGGCGGACCGGATTCTGCTGATGCAGCACGGACGGATCGTGGAAGAGGGGACGCTCAATGAATTGCTGGAGCGGAGTGAGGAGATGCGGGCGCTTTGGGCGGAGGATGTGGGGGAGTAAAGGGATGGTTTCTTAGCTGGCTTTGCCCCGCCCCCCAGCCCCCTACCCCAGAGGGGCAGGGGGAGCTTACGTTGCACTAAGCAAAGTGAGAGGGAGGGTGGTGGGGCTGTTTGTTCCTTCCAGCATTCCGGCTTCGACGCCATGCTCCGAGGTCGCGCAATGGCCCGCGCGCTACGCGCACGAAGGCCTGGGTTGCTCTTACGGTATTGGGGCCGGGCTTCTTGATTCAGGCAGATAGGTTCTACTGAAAAGAAAGGGACAAGCGTTCGTCTTCTTCTGGTCTCCCACCTTATCTCCTTTACGGGCTCAGCGTCCGAAGCCGTCGTGCGCGTAGCGCGCGGGCTCTTCCAACGGGTGCCAAAGATGGCGTCGAAGCTGGATACGTCAACGAACAAAGCAGCGCCTCAGCTCCAGTCAAACCTCTTGCCCAGTGCCAACGAAAGCTCCCCCTGCCCCTCTGGGGTAGGGGGCTGGGGGGTGGGGTAACCGGGGTCGGGAAAATCCAGGAAAGCTCAGTCCTCAAATCTCCTGCAAAGGAATCTCCGCCAGCCACCCTGGAACCTCATCCGGCAGATACGTATCAAACACCAGCCGCGTCAACGACACCAGCCGATACCCTTCCAGCGGCCCTTCCTGCGCGCGCCGGTCCACGATGCAGGCAATCGCCACACACCGTCCGCCCGCCTGTTCGGCTGCCCGTACTGCCTTCAGGACGCTGCCGCCAGTGGTCAGCACATCCTCGACAGCCACGAAGGTCTCTCCGGGCGTAATCGTGAAGGCCTCGCGGATCTTCATGCCCCCCTGGCCGTCTTTCTCAGCAAAAATCGCACGCCGGCCGCTGGGGCCTTTGCCGTTGTCATAATGGCGGGCCGTTTCATAGGCCAGGGTGACGCCACCCATGGCCGGGCCAATCAGGAAATCGGCCTGAATACCCTCGCCCTGTAACCGGGCGGCCAGGGCCTGCCCAATCTGCTCGGTCAGGTGGGGGTACTGCAGCAGCGTGGTGCTTTGCAGGAACTTGGGA
Source organism: Deinococcus deserti VCD115 (assembly GCF_000020685.1). Lineage (NCBI taxonomy): Bacteria > Thermotogati > Deinococcota > Deinococci > Deinococcales > Deinococcaceae > Deinococcus > Deinococcus deserti. The sequence continues at coordinate 2,389,747 of NC_012526.1, forward strand.
CTGTGGCGGCCGGAGGCAAGCAGAAAATGCCCTTCGTGGTACGCGCCAGCCTGCTGATAGAGCTCGAGAACGTCCATGTTAAGGGCAGTATTGCATCATGTTCCGTCAGCCTGGGGCATGATGGTGCATGGATACCCGGCATGATGAACAGACTTTTGTTTCGGTGGTGGGGCTGCGGCGTCGGCTGCTGGGCATCGGGCTGGATACGCTGGCGCGGGAGGCGGCCATTACGCCGCATCTGCTCGCTGCGGTGGAACGCGGCGAGGTGGACCCCCGCGGGCTGCACCTGCTGGCCCGCCGGACCCTGTCGCGGGTGCTCGACCTTGACCTCTGAGGTGCGCGCTGGGCAGCACCGTTCTGGGCATCGTGTTCTTGGAAGTAAAGAGTGGGGAAATTTCTGCGCGGCGCCCCTGGAGCCGCCTGTTCAATGGAGTCAGGCATGAACCATGCATTTGTGGATGCCAGTTGGCACGAGCAGCCCGACGGCTCCGGTCTGGGTGGCTGGGGTCTGGTGCTGCTGACTCCCGGCGCACTTCCGGCGCGCTTTCAGGGACAGCTGAGCGTACCGGACAACAACGTGGCCGAACTGCGCGCAGTTCTTGAAGCAGTGCGGCTCGCCCCGGAGGATGAGTCTCTGAGCGTGCACACCGACAATCAGGCAGTTATCGCGGCTGTGGCCCACGGACGCGGCCCGACCATCCTGCATGAACTGGCCCGGGAAGTGATGGACGAAGCCGAGGCGCGCCGGGTGGCCCTGCGCGTGGGCTACGTGCCCAGAACCCGGCGGCACATGCTGGTGGCCCACTCGCTGGCCAACGATGCACGCCGGGGTGCCGTATCAACCGGCGGGTACGGTGACGTGGCTGAGGTCCTGATCGAACAGCGGGCTGGTCAGCCTGAAGCGCGGGTCAGCCTGCGCCGGCGTGCCGAGCGGGTCACGGCTCATGTGCCGTTCGACCCGCTGTCCGACGTGCCGCCCAGCGTTCAGGCCCTGCTGGCGGCTGTCAGTCTGGCGCAGCCGCAGGAAACCCTGGCGGTGCGCCGCGCCAGCAAGATCGCTCAGGCTCTGTGGCTCAAGCCGGAGCGGGCGCTGCGCAACTCCGCACAGCTTCAGATTGCCCTGGCCCGCCGGCATGCTGACGAACACGGCGTCCAGGTGCAGTTCCAGGGGTAGAGCGGGTCCAGGCTCCTGTGCCCTTGAATGAGATTCAGGCTCTTTCAGGCCTGCTGGAAACCATGGACGTAAGACAACGTCCTAAAACACAAACAGCCGAGCCTCCTGGTGGTTATTGAGGCTCAGCTGCTTTGTTATAAAACGGAAACTGATTGACTTCACTGTGCGTTGGAAGCATGATGGCGAAGACACCGCGTTGCTCCCGGTAACGATTCATGGCGACACTTGCGAGGTCATCAACACGGCCCCGGAAAGTCTGGCTACAGAGCTTTCCACCTCCCGCGTCTGCGGACCAATCAGGTCCGTTTCAGGTAAACGTCAACGCAAACTCTGTCCGCACTGCGCTCCTTCTCCCTGCCCGGAGGTGCTTTATGTACAGAACGTCTGTCCTGCCCGTCGCTCTGCTTCTGACGACCACGCTTGCCAGTTGCGCCTTGCTCGGCCCGACCATGGCCAGAGCTGACCTGATGAATCCCACGGGACAGTCCACCGGGCAGGCGACCTTTATGGCAGAAGGCAACGGCGCCCGTGTCCGGGTTTCGGTCAGCGGTCTGGCTCCTGGGATGCACGCCATGCACATTCACGTCAATCCAACCTGTACCAACACGGTAGGTGCCAATGGAGAAACCGTGGCCTTCGGCGGGGCCGGCGGGCATTTTGATCCCAGCGGCACCAACAACCATGACGCTCCTACGGCCGCCAATACCGTGGGCCATGCAGGCGACCTGCCCATGATCAGCGTCGGCGCGGACGGCACCGGAACCGCCGACTTCTTTACCAGCAAAGTCAGTTTGAGAGGCGAAAACAGTCTGATTGGCCGCAGCATCGTGATTCATGCTGGAGCCGACGACTATCAGACCGACCCGGCGGGCAACAGTGGTGCGCGCGTCCGCTGTGGCGTCATCTCCGCAAATTTGTAGGCGCTGCCTGATGGAGACCCTGCCCGGTCCAGCGGTGCGAGCCGCAGGCTGGAATGATAGATGAGCGGGCCCCAGACGTTCTGGAGCTGAAACCGCAGCCCCTGTCAGGTCAGTCCTGGCGAGGCTGCGGTTTCAGCTGACGACGGTCGAGCGGTGGCACGAGAGGAGCGCAGCCCAGACGTGAGGCCAGTTCAAAAAAAGCGCTGTCGTGAGCCGGACTTGTCCATGCGGGCGACTGGACCAGCAGGACAGAGCTGACCAGGGCCGGGTCGGGCAGTTCGCCGTGCCGGGTCAGAGTGACGCGCCCCAGGACTTCCTCTGGCAGCAGCGACAGCAGTTCCATGCGCGTGCGGTCCAGGTCGTAGCCTTCAGCCACCGGAAGGTCAGCATGCCACTGCGGGTACTGGCAGGTGTAGCGACTCACCAGCCCCGCACGCAGGCCCAGACCGGCCCAGTTTCCGGGACGCAGCCGCGCGCCGTCCCCACTGAAGCTGGACAGGTCATGGTGCGAGTCGACATTCAGGACTTCCTGGCCCGGGAACTGTTCCAGCCAGTTCCAGGCGTCCGCATGACTGAGGGTCACGAAAGCCGGCACGCCGATATACCGGACCAGAGCTTCCCAGCCGGAATACAGCGGGAAATCCGGCTCCAGGACGCTCCAGTCGGCTGCGCCACGTTTGTGCGCGCGTTCCTCCCAGGCCTTCAGGCGGTCGTGCGGCCGGTCACGGGTTCCCCAGACCGGTGCGTCAAAAACCAGTTCACGCGTGCCGGAGTAGGCGTCCCAATCCACACTGAGCAGCATCAGTAGCGCAGCATAAAGCTCACGCTGGCCGGATCACGCACGAAGCCCAGCCGGTCATTGACGGCCAGCATGGGCGCGTTGTCGCTGGCATTGTCGGTCCGGATCAGGGCAGCCCCCAGGGTGCGGGCCGCGCGGATCGCCGCGACCTTCAGCGCCGTGGCCACGCCCTTACCCCGCCAGTCGCGGCTCACTCCGGTCAGCCCTGTCAGCAGGTCCGGACTCGCCCCGCTGCGAAACAGCACAGTCTGGCCGATCAGGGTGTCGCCATGCCCGGCCACCAGATAGGCGTCGGGCAGCAGGCCAGGGTCACCCAGGACCGCTTCCTCGAACACCCGAAAGCTCAGTGGAGTGGCTGGTTCTGCCCGGGGCACGTCACCGCGCACGTCGCTCATCAGGGCGTGCAGGCGCCTGGACAGATCAGGCACCCTGGCCTCACGCAGATCCGCCAGGCTCAGGATGCGCACGCCAAGCAACGCCAGACGGTCGTCCAGGGCCTTGTAGGGCGCGTCATCAAAAGTGGTGACGTTCAACGAACTGGTGAAATACCGTTTGTCACCCACAAAGCCGCGCCGGGTCAGGAAGCCGGGGGCAACCGGGTGGTCCTCGCGGGCCAGAACGCGGACGGACTGGGCCCCTGCCTTGCAGAGACACAGGTCCAGAGCGTTCCACAGGGCGGCACCTGCGCCTTGGCCCTGTGCCTGCGGCACTACGGCGAATTCCAGAGTGAACCGCTGCGGATGGTAGGCCCCAGGGTCCTGAAAGTACGAGGCGCTTCCAACCACCTCGCCCCCAGCATCCACCGCCACCATCACGCCGGCCACGTATCCCCAGGCGCGCTGTTCCTCGTCGCGCTTGCGCAGTTCATGGCCGCTGATCGGGTCGTGCGGCAGGGCAGCGGTATAGGCGCGGGCAGCCGCGTCCCACTCGGTGTCGTGCACAGGGCGGACAGTGATGTTCATTCGCTCCTCCAGCGGAACTCAATGTAAGCGGGCCGTGGGCGGAAACCCAGGCGGGTGTTCAGCTCCAGCATGGGCGCGTTGGTCGTGGCATTGCCGGTCCACAGTTCCTGGACGCCGGCCGCGGACGCCCGGCGCATGGCCTCCAGCTTCAGCGCCAGCGCGAGACCCTTGCGCCGCCACGCGCGGCGTGTGCCGGTCAGACCGACATCCAGCCTGTGAGGCCCGGTAGGTGAGCGCCACAACTCCGACAGGGCCACGGCCTCGCCCGAGTCTGTGACGGCCAGCAGGACGCCGTCTGGAAAAAAGTTCGGGCTTTGTGCCCTTTTCCTGAAGTCGTCCATGGTCTGTTCGGTCGCGTCGCCACTGCGCGGCACATCCAGCCTCACTTCAGAAAAAGCACTGTGGTAGGCGCGCATGGCGGCGTCCTCTCCCCCCTCCTGGGTCAGTTCAGCCAACGTCCTGGCGCGCACGCCAGCCGGCAGCCGCGCCCCACTCTCCCAGGCTGAGAAGTCGAAGGTCTCCAGGTTCAGGACGTTGTCAAAAACGCGCATGACCTCCTTCAGGCCTCGGCGCTGCGCGAAGGCCACAGCGTGAGGATGGTCCTCGTAGGCCCCTCCGAGGACCTCCCGGGCACCACGCTCCTGAAGGTGTGTCTCGACCTCCTGCGCCAGCCTTGTGCCCACGCCGCGCTGCGCATGCGTGGGCACGACCATCAGTTCGACCTGGTAGCGGTCCGGATGGAACATGGACGGGTTCTGAAACACCACAGCCTGCCCGACGGCCTCGCCGTCCACCTCGGCCAGCCACTCGCGCACGTGCGGGCGCAGGGGATGGTCGAGGAGGGCCTGCAACTGGTGGTCGAGGATCTCAGCTGTCAACGGACGCTGCGGCATGACAGCACTGAAAATCCGGGCAATCTCAGGGGAATCGGCGCGGCCGGCCTCACGGATGCTGAGGCTCACTGCGGCTCCTCCTTCACCTCTGCATCCAGCCGCAGCTCGTAGCGGTAGCGGGTGGCGGTGCGTTTGAACCCCAGCTGGGAATTCATGCTCAGCATGGCCCGGTTGGGCGCGTCGTTGAAGGTCCGGATCAGCCCGCCTCCCGAAGCCTGTAAAGCGCGCATGGACGCCAGCTTCAGCGCCTTGGCCACGCCACGCCCGCGGTCCTCGCGGCGCACCCCGGTCATGCCGATGTAGTAGAAGCCGCCTGCATTCCAGCCCAGACTGGTGTACCCCACGTAAGGCCCGGTCAGCGGGTCATCTACGCCTTCACGCACGGCCACGAAGGACAGGTCCAGCCGCATGTCGGGGTCCTGCAATTCTTCCTTGACCCACGTCTCGAAGGAACGCCTGGTCAGCACGCTGCCCATCGGCACGTCCTGGAACAGCCGCCAGTCGAGCTCGTAGAGGCGCCGGTCACGCTGAGGATCACCCGCAAGTTCTGCGATGGACACCAGCCTCACACCGTCGGCCTCCATTCTGGCCAGCAGGGCATCAAAGGCGCCCAGGGGCGCCTCGGCCGTGTGTAGCCTGGATTCAAAACGCTCCCAGACCACGCGAAAACCGCGCCGTTCCAGAAATGCCCGCCCCGGCGCGTCGTGCGGCTGGTCGCTGAGCATGGTCCGCACCTCACGCGCGCCGCGTTCCTGCACCCGGCGCAGCAGTTCGGTGTACAGCGCCGAGCCGACGCCCTGGCCCCGTGCGTCGGGATGAACACCCAGCCCACCCCAGTAGCGCCACTCCTCGAACGAAAAGTCATCGTGGCCCACGCTGCCCACACCGACGATGCGCCCCTGCTGTTCGGCGACCAGCTCAGTAAAGTACAGCTTCGGGTCGCGGTTGGCGTGCTCGCGCCCGATCTGCTCGGCACTCACCGGCCAATCGGGGTTTGACGCCGAGCGCACTTCAGCTATCGCGGAAAAATCGTCCGGCGCACGCACCACGCGCAGCACAAAGGGCAGAGTAGTCAGAGCCATGTGGCTATGGTGACCTGCTCCTGTCAGGGAACGCATCCGCCAGCGCGCTTAGTCACCTTCCGTCCTGGAGGGCGGGAAGCGGGAACGCGCCGCCTTGAGTCCCCTACGGCACTTTCCTTCTGGGCTCCTGCCGAAATGGACCGCTGCATTCCAGCCCCGCGGACTGCGGACCTTCCCTGGCCACCCACCGTATGCTGGGCGGCATGTCCGCGCCCCACCCTGACGGCTTCCGCCTCAAACTGCTGCTGATCGTGCCTCATCCCGACGACGAGGTGTACGGCGCCTCAGGCACCCTGATGACCTATATGCAGGCCGGAGAGCCCTGCGGCCTGGTGACCCTGACCCGGGGCGAGGCTGGACGCACCCTGGGGCTGTGTGACACCCCTGAGGAACTGGCCCGCATGCGTGACGTGGAACTTGCCGCCTGTCTCGAAACCATCGGGCTGACCAGCCATCCCGGCAGCGTGCACGAGCAGCACACCTTTCCGGACAAGTACCTCCAGGACCAGCCCCTGGAAGTTCTGACCGAGGTCGCGCGCGAAGCCATGACGCGCCTGCGCCCCGAGACTGTGCTGACCTTTCCGCCCAACGGCAGCAATGGCCACCCGGATCATGTCACCACCCACCGTGCGGTGAAGGCTGCCTGGGACAGCCTGCCGGTCACTGATCGCCCCCGGCTGTGGTACTACGCCTCGGACACGCCCCCGGAGAACGAGGCGCTGCGGGCACAGTGGCTCTCCCCCACTGTCCGCCATGATGTCACCGCCCACGTCACCCGGAAATTGCAGGCGATCGGCTGCCACCGCTCGCAGGCACTGAGCACGGTGGACTTTATCCGGAAGTACCCCGAACGCATCACGCTGGAGACCTTTTACGAGGTTGGCGCGGAGCAGCTCAGTCCGGAGTCCACTCGCTGACAGGAATGAAATCCACTCCCTTGGCCTCAGTGCCGGTCACGCGGTACTGACGGTCGAAGCGGATCACCACTTCACCGCGGTCAAAGTGCTGCGGCGAAACAACGGGCTTGCGCAGGATGAAGCTGCCGTCGTCATCCACGCCGATGTGCGCACTTTTGGTAAAGCGCAGTTCGACCACCTCGCCGTGAAGCCGCGTGCGTACCCGCACGCGGAAGGTCTGGGAATCATCCTGGCGCAGAAAAGGACTGGGTTCGGGGCGGCGAAACAACTTGAACATGGTTCCTCCCCCGGCTTGGGCCGGGCTCCTTGCAGTGTAGGGCAGCGGCCCGTAACGCCCCACAACTAAAGAAAAGCCGTGCCCAGGGCCAATGTGCCTGAGTCTCCGTACACCTAGGATGAACAGCATCATGCCGGTGCTCCCAAGTGCGCACGACACCTTACCGGGAAGGCGCCGCCTGCTGCTGGCCAGTCTGCTGCTGACACTGGCCGGAACCCTTCTGGCGATGGTCCTGGCACGCAATGACCGCTGGGATCTCCAGGTTGACCGGCCGCTGTACGCGGCGCTGGCACTTGCCATAGCCCTGCTGTGGTGGAGCACCTGGCGCAGCCGGCTGCCACTGCACCGCAGCACCCAGGCATTGATCGGCTGCGCGGCTGTGTTTATGGCTCTCAAACTGTCGCTGCTGGGCGTCGTCACTGTGGACCAGAACGTGACCATGCAGGAACTGATGGAGTCATTGAGCTGGCTGTCCCCGGTCATGGCCTGGGCACTGGCCACGGCGTCCTCCCACCAGATGCGGCGCGTCCTGATGGGGCTGCTGGGGGTGGTGGGAGTGCTGAGCGCCGGGCTGGTGGCCCAGCGCTCAGCTGGCCTGGGGGAGCTGGACCGTGACCTGCTGCGGGTGGCGCTGCAGCTGAATCTGCCTGGGTGGTGTATTACGGCACCGGGTTCTATCTGTCGCGCACGTCCTCGCTCTCGCGGCTGCAGAGCGAACGCGAAGCCCTGCAACAGCTGGCCTACCATGACCTGCTGACGGGCCTGCCAGGACGGCTGAGTCTGGAGCGTCAGCTCGACGGGATGACCCGCCCCGAAGTCCAGCCTTTTGCCCTGCTGTTCGTGGATGTGGATTCCTTCAAGGTCATCAACGACACCCTGGGACACGCTGCGGGCGACCGGCTGCTCAAAACTCTGGGCGGCGAACTGAGGCGTGTGGCCGGTGAGGACGCACAGGTCTTCCGCCTCAGCGGCGATGAATTCGTGGTGTTGCTGCCCGGAGTAAGGAGCGCAGAAGCTGAGGCCGCCGCCCGCCGTATCCAGGAAGAAGCGCCGAGGCTTCCCAGCACCCGGGTCGGCGTGGAAACCACACTCAGCATCGGGCTGAGTCTGTGCCCGGACGACGCCCAGACTCCCAGCGAACTGCTGCGGCACGCTGACAGCGCCATGTACGCCGTCAAGCGCAGCGGCCGGCGGCATGTGCGCCGCTACCGCCCAGACCAGCACGCCGCCACCGAACGCTTTCAGCTGCTCGCGCGTGAGCTGGGGCACGCGCTGGCGCGCCAGGAGCTGCGCCTGGTCTATCAGCCGATCTTCTCCCTGACGGACGGTGAGATCGTGAAGATCGAGGCACTGGTCCGCTGGCAGCACCCGGTGCTGGGGCCAGTGGGCCCCGATGAATTCATTCCGGTCGCCGAACGTGTGGGTCTGATCACGCCTATTGGACTGTGGGTCCTCCAGGAGTCCTGCCAGCAGTTGACACACCTGCCGGGCCTGATGCTCAGCGTGAACGTCAGTGGCCTGCAGCTGATGCAGCGTGATTTCGTTCCCGGGGTTCTGGAGGTCCTGGACAATCTGAGCCTCAATCCACAGCAGCTGGAACTGGAACTGACCGAAACATCCCTGCTGCACGAAGACCAGCGGGCTGTTACGGCCCTGCGCGCGCTGCAGGCCCAGGGGGTCCGGGTGGCGCTGGATGATTTCGGGGCGGGCTATTCCAACCTGACACGCCTGCGGAATCTGCCTATCAGCGACGTCAAGCTGGACCGCTCGTTCGTGACCTGTTTCCTGGACGATGACGATCAGCAACGTCAGCAGGCAGAGCAACTGCTCCGCGGCGTACTGGATATTGCGCGCAGTCTGAATGTCACCGTCACTGCCGAGGGACTGGAAACTCCGGCCCTGGTGCGCCTGGCCATGGAGATGGGCTGTGATCTGGGTCAGGGGTACGCCCTGAGCCTGCCGCTGTCAGCCCCGGAAGTGCAGGATCTGGTTCGCCGCCAGCCCCTGAGCGCCGCTGACTGAATTTCCGGCCAGGGGTTACGAGGCAGGGCTGAGCTTAAAAGGCTTTCCCGCTCGAGCAGAGGGCAACGGAAGCCGGACCACCCCTGGCTTTCCGTGCGCACGCCCGCACGTAGCGAAGGTTATGTCTGAACAGACCCTGCCCTCACTCGTGTTGCGACGACGAAAACCACCGGGCGCCGAGAAGCATGAGCACAACGGGCTGCGTACCCCCACTCTCTGTCCCGGCTTCTTCTTCGGAAGCGAAACGAGATCTGGCTCAGGCTTCCCGCATCAGACGCTGAAGAAGCCGGACATGATCGGGCCAGCGGTTCAACCGGACATGTTCGTGGGCGGCGTGCGCACCGTCCCCTGGCGCGCCCAGACCGTCAAGGGTTGGAGCGAGGGGCGCGGTAAAGTTGCCATCACTGCCGCCGCCCACGAATTCTCCACCGACCTCGAAGTTCAGCTCGCGGGCAATCGCCTGTGCCTGCTGAAACAGGTCCAGGGCGCGGGGCGTCTGCTCGAAGGGCGGGCGGTTGAGGCCCCCAAACACTTCCAGCTGCACGCGTGGGTCGCTGGGCCGCAGGGCGCGGATGCCCTGGGTGACGCGCTCAGCCTCAGCCAGTGTGGACACACGGATGTCGATGTCCAATTGCGCCTCGGCCGGAATGACGTTCACGGCACTGCCCCCCTGGATCAGGCCCACACTGATGGTGGTCCCGACCTCGGGACGGGCCAGGGCCTGCGTGGCCAGCACAGCTTCGGCGGCAGCAGTAATGGCGCTGGCTCCCAGTTCGGGTTTGTTGCCTGCATGGCTGGCCACCCCGTGAAAGCGGAGTGTGAATGTGCCGGTGCCCTTGCGGCCCGTTTTCAGGTTGTGACTGTCAGCTACCGGCGGCTCGACCACCAGCACGACGCGGGCGTTCTCGGCGGCCGCCTCAATATGGGCGCGGCTGCTGGGACTGCCGATTTCCTCGTCGGGCGTCAGCAGTACCGTGACCCCGCCCACCGGCCACTGGCCGTTCATGGACCGCAGCACGTGGAACAGCCCGACGATTCCGGCCTTCATGTCGTAGGTTCCGGGGCCGTAGACCCGGTCATCCTCCTGGCGCCAGGGCATCTGCTCCAGGGTGCCGTGCGGCCAGACCGTATCGGCATGGGTCAGGACAAGCACGCCTCCACCTGCGTCACTGTCCCCGAAAGTAAACCTGCGGGTGCCGCCGGGCAGGGCGTGGGTCTCGGCACCCAGGGCGCGGGCCCAGTCTTCCACCACGTCCATCACCCGGGCCACAGCAACCGGATCACTGGATGGGGATTCGATGCTGACAAGGGTCTTCAGGTCGGCCAGCATGGCCTGCAGGTCAGGAAACATGGCCCGATGCTACCCCTTTGGCCGCAGTTGCCACAGACAGCAGGGCACCTCCTTCCACGAAGAGAGGAGGCGCCCTTGGATGGCAAAAGGCAGATTCAGGCCAGCATGGCCACCTGGCGGGCGTCGGCCTTCACCACTGCGCGGCCTTTCAGGTACAGGTCATTCAGGGCCTGCGGGCCAAAAATACGGGCCAGCCGGGTACTGGTTAGTTCAATAGTGCTGGTGCCGACTTTAAGTCGAACAATGTCCAGGGTGCCTGGTACCCACGTGCATGCAAGTTCCTGCATGAGATCTCCTCCAGGGATGTCGATCAGCCCGGACGCAGGGTCTCGGGGAACAAGGTCGAAAAGGCGAACACGCCGGATTTCCGGTGTCTTCAGCATAAAAGTGCGCCCATCAGAAAACGTGCGAAATCCCCTCAAGTCGTCTTCAGGAATCGATCATGAGCGTCCCGCAGGACCGAACTGCTGGCCCTGTTCCAGACAGCGGCGTGTGCTTGACTGTGGCATGACGTCACGACAGCCAGAGTCGGAAAGCGCCGCCACCCCGGAAAGCCTGCTCGATCTTGCCTTTCCCAGTGATCCGCAGATCTCCCCTGATGGCACCCGGGTGGCTTTCGTGCTGTCCCGGGTAGAGGAAGAAGACGTCCACAAGCCCGAGGCTGACTGGGCCCGCCCACGCTACAAATCCCAGATCTGGCTTTCCTCGGGTGAACAGGCCCAGGCCTTCACCCAGGGCGAGGCGCGTGACGCGGCGCCACGCTGGTCACCCGACGGCGCCACACTGGCCTTTGTGCGCGACAGCAACGGACGCAAGGGTCAGCTGCACCTGCTGCCGCTGAACGGGGGCGAGGCGCGGCGGGTGACCGACTTCCGGCAGCCGGTTCAGGACGTGCAGTGGAGCCCGGACGGACGCTTCATCTCGTTTCTGAGCACCGGCGACGACGAGGACAAACGCGACGAGCGCGGCGAGGCCCGCGTCATCACCCGCCCCCGCTACCGCTTCAACGGCCGTGACTGGCTGCCGGAACGGGCCGCCCGTCTGTGGCTGTACGACGTGGCACAGGACGATCTGACCGAGTGGCATGCGCCCGCCGTGGAAATCACCAGCGTGGCGTGGTTGCCGGGCAGCGACGGCGTGCTGTTCGTCTCCAGCGTGGATGAGTTCAGCGCCACGCAGTGGCAGAGTGAGGTCTACCGCCTGCCGCTGTCCGGCGAAGCGGCCCAGATCACGCACTGGAACGCCAGCATCTCGACCGTGATTCCACATCCGGACGGTGAGCGCTTCGCGCTGGTCGGCCGCCCTGAAGGTCAGGGCAACACCCAGCATGCTCACCTTTATCTGCTTCATCCGAATGGAGAATTCACGCGTCTGGATGAAGGGCATGATCATCCGGTCGGCAACCTGGTGGGCGGAGACTGCCACGTGGGTGCGCTGCCGGACCGCCCGGTGTGGCTGGACGCCAGCACCATTCTGTTCTCCAGTACCGTGCGCGGCAGCTGTGGGCTGTTTACCGCCACGCTTGGTGGGCAGGTTCAGGCCCACACGCACGACCCCGAGGCTGTCATTCCCGCCTTTACCGCACGTGGCGGCGGCGTGGCCGTGATCCGCGAAACTGCCACCCGCTTCCCGGAAGTAGAGCTGAGCGGTCAGCTGGTGACGGACCTGAACGCCCGGCTTGCCTTCCCGGCACGCGCCCCGCAGCGTGTGACCTTCCAGACCGACCTGGGCGAGGGCGAAGGCTGGGTGCTGCTGCCCGACGGCCACGCGCCGGCGCCAGCCCTGCTGAGCATTCACGGCGGCCCACACACCGATTACGGCCACGCGTTCACCCACGAGTTCCAGTTGCTGGCGGCGCGCGGATACGGCGTGTGCTACAGCAACCCGCGCGGCTCGGTGGGCTACGGACAGGCCTGGGTGGATGACATTCACGGCCGCTGGGGCACCGTGGACATGGCTGACCTGCTGGCCTTCTTCGACCGTTGCCTGGAAGCCCATCCTGTGCTTGACGCCAGCCGCACCGCTGTCATGGGCGGCAGCTACGGCGGCTTCATGACCAACTGGATCACGGCGCACACCGACCGCTTCCAGGCCGCTGTGACCGACCGCAGCATCTGTAACCTGATCAGCTTCGGCGGCACCTCGGACATCGGTCTGCGCTTCTGGGATGACGAGCTGGGCCTCAACTTTCACCGCCGCGCCGACGTGCCGAAACTGTGGGACATGAGCCCGCTGCAGTACGTGGAAAATGTCCGCACCCCCACCCTGATCGTCCACAGCGTGCTGGACCACCGCTGTCCTATCGAGCAGGCCGAGCAGTGGTACGCCGCACTGACGCTGCACGGCGTGCCCACCCGCTTCGTGCGCTTTCCGGGCGAGGATCATGAACTGAGCCGCTCGGGCCGCCCGGACCGGCGCCTGACCCGTCTGCACGAGTACCTGAACTGGCTTGACCGCTGGCTGGGCAAGGCGCCGGACGCAGCCGCAAGTCCTGAAGTTACCGCCGCGACAGCATAACCGCGCCCGCCAGCGCTATGCCAACGCCCAGCCACTGTGCTGGGCGTAACCGTTCGCGCAACAAAGCCACCGCCAGCAGCGTGGTCAGGGCCGGATACAGGCTGGTCAACAGGCCAGCCAGAGCCAGTCCGCCTCCCTGCGCCGAGAGCAGATAAAACAGATTGCCCAAGGTGTCACCAGGCGCCGAGGCCAGCGTCAACCCTGGCGCCTGCGGACGCAGACCAACCAGGCGCATGGCCAGCGGTACCACCACCAGGGAGCTGGCCACGCGAGCAGCGACCAGAGTCCACAGGACCCCGGGAGCCTGGGCCTGTCCAAGCAGCACAAAGAACAGCCCGAACCCCAGCCCGGCCAGCAGTCCCAGGGCCGGGCCCTGGGCTCCCTGAGCACCCCGTCCTGGCGTCAGGCTCAGCAGGCTGCACCCCAGCAGGGCCGCACCAGCTCCGGCCCAACCCAGTACTCCCAATCTTTCGCCAGCCAGCAAGCCGAACGCTACCGGGACAAGGGCCGACAGCGCGCCGGCACCGACCGACACGGTTCCCATCGGCCCCAGCGCCAGCGCCCGGTAAAAGGCCAGGACGGCGCCCAGACCTACAACACCGGCTGCAGTGCCCCACCACAGGTCAGAAGCAGGCGGAACCGGCTGGTCAAGCAACACAGCCAGAAAGGCCAGAGCCAGAACGCTCAGTGGATGGGTAAGAGCCACCACCCGCAGGGCTGGATCACGCCGGCTGGCCAGGCCAGACAGGAAGTCACCCACACCATAGGCACCTGCAGACATCAGGCCCCACAGCGCAGGATTCAGGACCGCTCCCTGTCAGACATGAGCCGGAGTGTAGCAACACCGGCGTGAAGACAAAAAAGCCGGGCGCATGGCCCGGCCTTCAGACAGATGTGAGGTTATTCCTCGTCGGTGCGCTTGTTGCCCCAGCCACGGTCAGCACGGGCGCGGGGACGGAAGCCGCCGTCGCCTGCACCGGCGTCGGTGTCGCGGGGACGGAACTCGCGGTCCTGGAAGCCGCCGCTTTGAGGAGCGGGACGGTCGCCACGATCATCACGGGGACGGAAGCCACCACGGTCGCCGCCGCCGCTGCGATCCTGGAAGCCGCCGCGGTCTTCGCGGGGACGGAAGCCACCGCCACCCTGACGGTCGCCGCCACCAAAGCCACGGTCGCCGCCGCCACGGTAGCCGCCACGGTCACCGCCGCCACTGCGGTCCTGGAAGCCGCCACGGTCTTCACGGGGACGGAAACCGCCGCCGCCCTGACGGTCGCCGCCACCAAAGCCACGGTCGCCGCCGCGGTCTTCGCGGGGACGGAAGCCGCCGCCACCCTGACGGTCACCGCCACTGAAGCCACGGTCGCCGCCGCCACGGTAGCCGCCACGGTCACCGCCGCCACTGCGGTCCTGGAAGCCGCCGCGGTCTTCACGGGGACGGAAGCCGCCGCCGCCCTGACGGTCGCCACCACTGGGGCCCCGGTCGCCACCCGAGCTGCGGTCGCCGCCACGGAAGCCGCCGCCCTGCCCCTGGGCTTCACGCATTTCGCGCATTTCACGGCGCAGGCCGCGGATTTCCTTGCCCTGGGCTTCAAGCATTTCTTTCATCTCGCTCAGCAGGGCGAGCAGATCATCGGCATCAATGAACTCGTCTTCGAGTTCTTCGCCGTCGTCTTCAGCGCCCACTGCGGCGCTGGCATCAGTCCCGGCCTCAGTGTCGGCTTCCTCAGCGTCAAGCACAGGATCCTCGTCGGGTTCACCCTGCAGCTGAGGAATAATGTCGCGCAGCTCTTCGGGCGTCTGCTCCGTCTGGGCGCGTTGTTCATGGTTGTCGGTCATGGTGCTCTCCTTTTCCGCGCATGGCGCGGGCGTACCCCGGAGTCTACCACCGACCTCATGAATCCGGCGGTCACGGATGGCTCATGGCATCCTCAGCGCCGGAACCAGGACACGAGCAGCCGCCGGGCAATGAACCACACCACCACACCAAGTACGGCGCCCAGCACGAGCCCCAGCAGCGCATGAAGAGACGCTCCAAGCCACAGCGCCACAAAGGTAAACACGCCCACCGCTGTGGCGATCAGCGTGGCAAGTCGGCGGGCATTGTCATCAGGGGTCCAGGAATCCAGATCCATAATGCCAGCCTTGCATGTTCAGGACCACGCATTTGGCCCTGTAGGTCACGGCACAGCAGTGGGCGTTCCTGGCCTGCCTGGGTGCTAGGCCGGCTGGCTTAGTGACCAGCGCCCTATTGGCCTGCTACCGTACATGCACACCAACGAAGGAGGTGCTGCGTATGACCGAAATCATCAACGTCCGTCTGACCGTGACCGCAAGAGGCTTCGAGAACGGCTCCAACAAGGAGAATGATTTTGCACCAGTCGCAGCGCCCACCTTCGGGCCTGATCCGAGTTTCACACCAGCACCCTGACCGGGGGATCTCTTGAGTGCCCGCTGGCTCGATGACGAGCAGTGGGACGGGGGCGGGCAGCGCCTCCGCCGCAAGAGGCACAAACCGCAGGGACGCCGCCGCCTGGCTGACCTGACCGCCCAGCCCAGCGCAGATCAGGGCGACGACATCATCCGCCGCCTGGTGCATCTGGGGCACCTGACGGAAGTGGTGGCCGAGCTCAAAAGCGGCAAGGAAGCCACCGCCTACGTTGCGCGGGGCCCCAGCGGCACCCTGCTGCTCAAGATCTACCGCGACCTCCAGGCACGCAGTTTCAAAGACGACAGCGTCTACCGCGAGGGTCAGGTGATCCTGGACCGGCGCGCTGCCAAGGCCATGCAGCAGCGGACCCGCCGTGGCCTGGACATGCTGCAGTCAGGCTGGGTTCTGGCCGAGTACGCCCATCTGTGGACCCTGTGGCATGCCGGGCTGAATGTTCCTGAACCGCTGGCCGGTCCCTTTCCGGTTGATTACGCCGAGACCGTCCCAGCTGTGCTGATGCGCCTGATCGGCACCGAGGACCACGTGGCCCCGCGCCTGAGCGACGTCAGGCTGAGCCCTGCGCAGGCGCAGTCAGCCTGGGCACAGGCCCTGAGCGGCATGGCCGACCTGCTGCGGCTGGGTTACGTGCACGGCGATTACAGCACCTACAACCTTCTCTGGTGGGAGGACACCGTGACCATCATCGATTTTCCGCAACTTGCCACCCGGCAGAACCCGAACTTCCAGGCGCTGCTGCGCCGCGACGCCGAAAGTCTGGCGACCAGCTTCCTCAAGCACGGCCTGCAGATCAGTGGTGATCAGACCCTGCGTGACGTGCAGCGCCGCGCCCTGGGCCCCGCACCCACTCCGCGGGTCACGCTGCCATGAACTGCCCGCACACCCACCGTTAGAGTGCGGAATGCTGCGCGCCCTGGAAACCTGCCTGTACGCCGACGACCTTGCCCTGGCCGAGCCCTTCTATACGGAGGTGCTCGGCCTTACGCTGCACAGCAAAGTTGCCGGGCGGCACCTCTTCTACCAGCTTGAGGGCAGCATGCTGCTGATTTTCAGTCCAGCAGGCCTTGCACAAACCAACGGTGTGCCGTCCCATTCCGGAAAAGCCGGGGGGCATGCCTGCCTGGCGATCGCCCGGGACCAGACCGACGGCTGGGAGGCCCGCCTGATATCGCACGGCCTTGAAGTCACCCGCTATGCGTGGGGAGACAGGGGCGAGAGCCTGTACTTTCATGATCCGGCCGGCAATGTGCTGGAACTGGCGCCGCCGAGCATTTGGGGAATACTGGACGCATGAGCCGCCCTCTGAAATTCTTCCTGGCGCTGCTGCCGTTCTTGCTTGTTTCCAGCGCTGCCCAGCGTCACAAGCCTCACCGCCAGACGGAGACCGGCAATGCGCACTAGGCCGCCGCGCTCCATGCTCTACGTGCCGGGCGATAAACCCCGCGCTATCGAAAAAGCGCTGACGCTGGGGGCCGACGCCGTGATCCTGGACCTAGAAGACGCCGTGGCGCCCGAAAAAAAGACCGAAGCCAGGTATAACGTCCGTGAAGCGCTGCGGGCCGACTGGGCCTGCCCGGTCCTGGTGCGGGTCAACGGCCACGGCTCCGAGTGGGAACACGACGACCGGGAGATGGCGCTCTATTCGGGCGTGGATGGACTGGTTCTTCCAAAAGTGGAGGACGCGCGGCAGCTTCATGCCCTGCAGGTGCACGTTCCCCTGTGGGCCATGATCGAGACACCCTGCGGGGTTCTTGCGGCACCCGAGATTGCCGCGGTGCCGGGTGTGGCCGGGTTGCTGGCCGGAGCCAATGACCTGGCCCGTGCGCTGCGCACCCGTATGCATCCGGACCGGCTGCCACTGCTGCACGCGCTGTCGGCCGTCGTGCTGGCCGCACGCGCCTGTGGGAAAGTGCCGGTAGACGCGGTCTACAACGATGTCCGGGACCTCCAGGGGTTTGAGCGGGAGTGCCTCCAGGGCCGCGCCCTGGGCTTTGCCGGCAAGACTGTGATTCACCCGGGACAGGTGGCGGCCGCCAACGAGGCTTACGGCGTGTCGGAGGCGGAAGCCCAGAGCGCCAGGGGTCTTCTGGCCGCGTGGTCGGCGGCGCGGGCCGAGGGGCGCAGCGTAGCCACCTATCAGGGCGCGCTGGTTGAGCAGATGCACGCCGATGACGCCCAGGAGCAGCTTGACCTCTGGGAAGCCTCGCGCGGCACCAGCTCTTCCGGCGACCCACTTGCTTAATTGCAGCAAAGAGGTTTATCCTGCTTAAGCAATGGCCCTGACTGACCGTGAGCAGGAACTCCTGAAGCTGATCCAGGCGTCTCCGCTGTCTACTCCCGAGGATCTGGCCCGCCAGCTGGGCACCTCCCGGGCAGCCGTGAACGTGCACGTCAGCAGTCTGGTCCGCAAAGGAGCCCTGCTCGGACGCGGCTACATCCTGCCTGACGCCCAGGAGGCTCCGCGCATCGTGGTGGTGGGCGGCGCCAACATGGACCTGAAAGCGCGCACGTCGCAGTCGTGTGTCCTGGCCACCAGCAACCCCGGGATGACCACCCAGACTCCCGGCGGAGTGGCCCGCAACGTTGCAGAAAACCTGGGCCGCCTGAGGGTTCCCGTCAGCCTCGTCTCGGCGGTGGGCCGCGATGTCCTGGGTGACGCCCTGCTGCGCGAAACTGAGGCCGCAGGCGTAGAGGTGCGCGGCGTCCTCCGGGTGCCTGACGAACCTACCGGCACCTATACCGCTGTGCTCGACGAGACCGGCGAACTTGTGGTGGCGGTGGCCGCCATGGGAGTCATGGACCGCCTCTCCCCTGCCGCCCTGCGTGAGCGGCGTGGTCTGCTGCGCGGCGCCTCCTGGATCGTCGCGGACGGCAACCTCCGGCAGGACACCCTGCTGCTGCTGCTGGAGTTGAGTGCAGAGGCCGGCGTGCAGGTGGCCTTCGAGCCCGTCAGCGTTCCCAAGGCGGCTCAGCTTCGCCCCGCCCTGAAGGCCAGGCGGGCTCCGGCCCTGATCACACCGAATGTCGCGGAACTGGCTGCCCTGCTGGAACGCACCGTCCCCGATACGCCCGGAGACCTGCGCACCGCCGCACTGGAATTGCACGACCAGGGTGTGGACCTGATCTGGATCCGCCGGGGTGCCCTGGGCAGTCTGGTGTCTACCCCTGACGGGGCCCAAACCTTGCCAGCCCTGCCTGCGGCCCTGCGTGACGTGACCGGCGCAGGAGACGCCATGCTGGCGGCGTTCCTGGCCGCGCTGGTTGCAGGCCTCTCCCCCACCGAGGCGGCCCGGCATGGGCATGCCGCTGCTGCCCTGACCATCGAAAGCCCCTTCACGGTCGTGCCGGACCTCAGCCCCGAAACGCTGCGGGCCCGGCTGACTTCTGCCTGAGCCCACCTTCTCCCCCGAAAGGACACCCTGACCATGACCCATGCTCCCCTCAGCCCTGACCTCGCCGCCCTGATGGACCTTCACCCTGATGTTGCCGCCGCCCTGCAAGCCAGACAGCCGGTGGTCGCCCTGGAAAGCACCATCATCAGCCATGGCATGCCCTTCCCGCAGAACGTGGACATGGCCCGCGGCGTCGAAGACGTGGTGCGGGAGCATGGCGCCACCCCTGCCACCATCGCGGTGCTGGGGGGGCGGCTGAAGGTAGGACTCACACCAGAGGAACTGCACCTGCTGGCCACGGACAGCAGCGTGCAGAAAATCAGCACCCGTGACCTGCCAGTGACAGTTGCCCTGGGCGGACACGGCGCCACGACGGTCGCCTCGACCATGCGAATCGCGGCGCTGGCAGGCATCCGGGTCTTTGCCACTGGCGGCACAGGCGGCGTTCACCGCGGCGCCGGGCAGACCATGGACATCAGTGCTGACCTGCTGGAACTGGCCCGTACCGATGTCTGCGTGGTCAGCGCCGGTGTCAAGAGCATCCTGGATATAGGGCTGACGTTGGAGGTCCTGGAAACGCAGGGAGTCCCGGCCATTACGCTGGGGAGCGAGGAATTCCCGGCCTTCTACTCCCGGTCCAGCGGCTTCAGATCACCCCTGACCGTGCGGAACGAAGCCCAGGTGGCCCGCGTGCTGAAGGCCAAATGGACCATGGGCCTGTCTGGCGGCGTTCTTCTGGCCAACCCGGTCCCCAAGGAAAGTGAGATTCCGGCAGCCGAGATCACGCCGCATATCGAGCAGGCTCTGGCAGACATGGACGCGTTGGGGCTGACTGGCAAAGACACCACGCCGTACCTGCTGGGCCGCATCGTGGAAATTACAGGGGGCCGGAGCCTGGAGACCAATATCGCCCTGGTGCGGCATAACGCGGCAGTGGCGGCGCGGGTCGCGGCTGAATACGCCCTGCTGTAAGGGACCCTGAGCAGGCAAAGCGGCTGGGTCTGAGGCGACAATCTCCAGACCCGGCGCTGCTTACTCCCATTTCGGAGACAGACAACCTCCTGAGGAGTACAGGCTCAGAGAGCAGGTCTTCTCCTCCGTAGCGTTCCAGCCACCTTGCTGGGCAGGTTGACGCCGCCGTACTGGATAGCCTCAGGCTCGGAGGTGGTCCTATGCCTTTCTTGTCTTGCTGGCGCAGGAATAGCTGCGCTCAGGCCCTCAACCCCGCATCAAAAAGTGCTCAATAATCGCGTGATGGTCCTCGAAAAACAGTTCGGGGGTGCTCATGGCGTCACTCAGGGAAAGCCACAGGGGCTCGGTGGCGTCGCTTCCTCTGCTCAGGCGGGGCAGCTGGCCAATGCCCAGGTCGAAGTAAAAGGCGTGTGTCACCGTGCGGCCTCGCTGGCTGCGGTCCGGGTAGTCGAACACTGCCTGTGACTTCAGGGCAGCAGAGAGATGCGTGCCTTCACCCACTCCGGTTTCCTCATGGACGTTGCGAACGCAGCATTCCAGCAGTGTCTCTTTCTGTTCCAGGAACCCACCTGGCATGGCCAGCCGGCCACGACCAGGCATCCCACCGCGGCGCACCAGCAGAACGTGTCCGCTCCGGGTAACGACCGCGTCCGTGGTCACGAACACCGGCGGAAAGGGAGCGTCCTTCCAGGCGGCCCGGTAGTCACGCAGATAGTCGTACTCGGCGCGCAGTTCGGCGTATTCGGAGGTCTGGCGGAACTGAACGAGGAAGGCGTGCACAGCCGGGGGCACCATGCCCGGCACGTCTTCTACCCGGTCTTCAAAGTAAGCCCGGCGGACGTCCGTGGCACTCAGGGCACTCACCACGTGCGTAGGAATGAATTCCCAGGCCGGAAAGGAACGCAGGTAGTAACTGCTTTCATCTTTCAGGTGACCGATCAGGGCCACATCCGTGCTGCCCCGGGTATGAGCCTGGACTCCGGCCTGTACCTCGGACAACCACAGGCTCTCGTTATAAAAGTAGTCACGCACATGCACGAACAGCACCCGGCTCCTTGGGACGCCGGCCTCCAGCAGCATGGCCGTGATCAGGTCCTGGCGTTCCTCGGCTGTGAAGGGATTTTTCGTGTTGCGCGCCGCACGTGCAGAACCGACAACAACAATAAGTTTCTGAACGCTCTGCAGCGCTTCGAGCATCACCAGCAGATGCGCCTGATGCGGCGGTTCGAACCGGCCGATATACACGCCGAAGGTGCGCTTGCGCCGGGAACCGCTGGACAAGGGGGCAGCCATGATCCTCACGATGGTGCAGTTTTACCCTGAAGATCATGAGGACTTCCCCTGCCTCAGCCCCGCGCTACCTCGAGGTTACATGAAATTGCTGGCGCGACAGACCGGGTAATGTGGTTAACATGAGAAGAACGCTGCTCCTGGGCGCCACATTGGGCCTGACCTGTCTCCCGCACGCCGTGGCAGGAGGCGCGGGGGGCAATCCAGCCGGTCGCCCTCTGCTGGCAGCGACTCCCGGTGCCGTGGCGGCCAGCCTGCAACGCGCTGGGTACCGCGTAATTCTGAACCCGGAGAAACCTGGCCGTGACCCTGGCATGACCGTGATGGCAGGTCCACGCGAACTGGATCTGTGGCTGAGCGGCTGCGTTCAGGGTGTATGCCTGCGGGTCACGGCCAGCGCCTCCTGGGACTATCACAAGCGCCTGGGTGCCCTGAACCCGGGATTGGTCAACAGCTGGAACAGCAACTATTACACCCAGGCATACATCTACCGCAATCGCTACTTCCTGGACTCCAGCCAGATGCTGCGCGGGGGCTTTACCGACACCGCCCTGCAGACCTGGATGAGCGAGTATCTGGCTGATCTGCAGGAATTTGAACAGCAGCTGCCCTGATCGAGCAGGCAGGCCCACTGCGTAAAGAGAAGGCGAACGCAACATGGAAATGCTGTGTGAGCGTCGGACGCACACTAAAGGATCATGGCAGACCTCAAGCAGACGGGAAAAAGAGTGGCGCACGGGGTTGAAGCGGGCATGCATAAGGCTGGGACCGAGGTCAGCGACGCGACGCACAAGGCAGCTCCCGGTCTGGAGGCCCTGGCCCGCTTCGGCTACGCCAGCAAGGGTCTGGTATACGGCATGGTGGGCATGCTGGCCCTGAGCGTCGCCCTGGGCCGCGGAGGCGCCACCACCGATTCGCAGGGCGCACTGATCCGTTTGCAGGACCTGCCGGGCGGGACAATTCTGATGTGGCTGCTTGTGCTGGGCCTGATCGGCTACGCGCTATGGCAGATGGTTCGTGCTTTTCTGGACCCCGAGCGGCAGGGCAAGGAAGCCAAGGGCATCGTCAAGCGAATTGGCTACTTTCTCAGCGGCCTGGTAAATCTGGGTCTGGCCTTGTTTGCCGCACGTCTAGCCATGCGGGGCAGCGCCTCACGCAACCAGCAGAGTGAGGCGCAGGCCGCTGGCGACGTCCTGGCGCTTCCTGGTGGACAGCTGTTGCTTGGGCTGGCAGGCCTGGTGCTCCTGGCAGTTGCGGGCAACCAGTTGTACAGTGCGGCCGGTGCAAAGTTTATGAAGCGCATGAAATTCAGTGGCTCGGCCGGGCACGGCGAGAAGCTCAAGCGAATCGGGCAAATTGGCATCGGAGCCCGGGGAATCACCCTGGGGATCATCGGAGTCTTCCTGCTGGTAGCCGCGTGGCGGAACAAAGCAGGCATGGTTCCTGGGGTTTCCGAGGTCCTGACCTGGCTGAACCAGCAACCAGCCGGCAACTTCCTGCTGGGCGTGCTGGCCCTGGGCACCCTGTGTTATGGGGTGTGGTGTGGCGTGCAGGCCCTGTACCGCCGCATCCGCGTGGAGGGCAGCGCCGCATGACTGGATCTTCGGTCAAACGGCAGGTGGCGCTGATTGCCCACGACAAGAAAAAGCTCGAACTGGCCATGTTTGCCCTGACGCACCGCGAAACGCTGGCGAACTTTCATCTGGTCGCCACTGGAACCACCGGCAGCGTGCTGCAAAAGCAGACCGGCCTGCAGGTAGAACGGGTCCTGTCCGGTCCGCTGGGTGGCGATCAGCAGATCGGCGCGCGCCTCGCAGACGAAGCTGTGCTGGCCGTGTTCTTTTTCCGTGACCCGCTGACTGCCCAGCCGCATGAGCCGGATGTCTCAGCGCTGGTACGTCTGTGCGACGTGCATGACATTCCCCTGGCAACCAATCCGGCCAGTGCGGAAGCGCTGATGCTGTGGCTTAAAACCCAGAGCGGGATTGGCAGCTGAGCGCAGCAGTCAGGTATGGTTTTCTGTGGTCCGCTGACAGCTTCAGACCTTCAGCAGAACAGGCGAAGTGCGTTTTCAAGAGATACCGGACAGACGGGGTTAGACCGGTCTGGATTGAACCTGATGGATATGTCGAGTTCCTGAGCCGGTAGCTTATATTGAACTCATGCGCGTTCCGGTAACGCCCGCTCTGAGCTTTGGTCTGTTGACAGACGTGGGGCGTCAGAGACAGGGCGGCGTAAATCAGGACGCGGCGCTGGCTTTAGACCTGCCACAAGGCGGCCTGTACGCTGTGGCTGATGGCATGGGCGGACATGCCGCCGGAGAACTGGCCGCCAATCTCGCTCTGGACGCCCTGGCACAACACTATGCCGAGGAGCGCGGAACGCCCCCAACGCGCCTGGTTGCAGCGGTACAGGCGGCCAATCTGGCTGTCCTGCACCACGCGGTCGGGGAGTACATGGGGATGGGCACCACGCTGCTGGCCGCCGTGATTGACCGGGGCGCCCTGCTGATTGCGCACGTGGGGGACTCGCGGGCGTATCTGCTGCGCGAAGGCACCCTGCACCGCCTCACTGAGGACCACTCCTGGGTGGCCGAACAGGTTCGTCTGGGACTGCTGACCGAGGAAGAGGCCCGCACCCATCAGTGGCGCAGTGTGGTCAGCAATGCCCTGGGCGGCGAAGAACGCGTTCGCCTGGAAATGTTTGGTGTACCGTTGCACGCCGGAGACCGTCTGCTGCTGTGCAGTGACGGCCTGAGCGGCGTGGTCAGCGAAGAGAATCTGATCATGCTGCTCAGTAGCGGTACCCCGCAGGACACGGTGCGGCAGCTGGTCAATGCGGCCAATGACGCCGGAGGACCGGACAACATCACAGCGCTGATCGTGGATGTGCTGCGCGAATCCCGTCTTCCCAATTACGAACTGCCCCCGCCGCGCACCGACGGGCCCGTCTACGCCGATATCCTGCTCAGTACCCATCGGGGCAACAGCCTGGTGACCTATGTGCTGCTGATGCTGGCCTATTTTACGCTGCTGAGTGTGATTCTGATCCCGGAGCACCGGTCACTGCTCGGGATCCTGGGGAGCGTGGTCATGCTTCTGATCATGGTTGGGCAACGTGTCACGCTGACGCGCCAGGCACAACGTTACCTTGAGCGTCCCCGCGCTGCCCTGAGCCGCGTCACCGGGCGGCGCGCATCTGATGTGAAATCCCACCGGTAGGAGACGTTCAGCAATCCGGCCTGTGGTTCACCTCGCTCCGGCGGGGGCATTCTGCATCTCTCTGGCTCCCGTCAGCCGGGCACAAGGAGCATGTCGGGACGGCTGCCCAGTCACGGAATGCAGGGGCCAGCAGCAGAACCGCTACAGTGCATTCATGAAAGACATTGTGCAGACGGACAGTGCGCCGGCCGCTATTGGTCCCTACAGCCAGGCAGTCAGCTTCGGCAATCTGGTCATTACCAGCGGGCAGATTCCCCTGACCCCCGCCGGGGATCTGGTTGCAGGCGGCATCACCGAGCAGACCGAACAGGTGATCGCCAACCTGAAAGCGGTGCTGGCGGCGGCCGGTACCGATCTGGCGCGGGTAGTCAAGACCACCGTGTTCCTGGCCGACATGAACGAGTTCGCAGCCATGAACGCGGTCTATGAGAAGCACTTTCCTGCTCCGTACCCAGCCCGCAGCACCGTTCAGGTGGCCCGGCTCCCACGTGACGTGCGAGTAGAGATCGAGGTCATAGCCGAGCGGCACTAAGCAGCCTGAATACTCCGGGGAATAACCCCGATTCCGGAGTGTTGCCCCCACCCCTGCAACGGGGCTGGGGGCGCTTTGTGTCATGGCTCTTGGCACGTGGTGGCCGGACGTGACATTGTGCAAAGCGTGTTTGTCCTGCCCATACGATTCGAGCGGAGTCCGCGCCTGCACCCGATGCTGAGCGAGGTCCCGCATGCGGTCGGGACAAAAGTGGTCGTGCAGGGCAAGCGCGGCCCGGAAGTTGCGACGGTACGCGGCGAGCCGGGCGAGCGCAAGGCCCAGGAGCGCTACGGCATGGTGCTGCGCGCTGCCACCCCTGAGGACCTGGCCCGGTGGGAAGACCTGCACCGTCAGGGCGAGGACCTGAAGTGGCTGCTGCGGGCCCGGGCGCGTGAGCGCTCATTGCCTGTGAAACTCGTTGCCGTGGAATTCACCCTCGACGAGAGCCTGGTGACCGTAAGTTATAGCGCCGACGAGCGTATTGAGCTGACCAGCCTGATCGGTGAAGTGCGGGCACATACCCGGGCACGCGTGAACTTCGCCGCCGTGGGTCCGCGTGAACAGGCTCAGATGATCGGGACGCTGGGGGCGTGCGGCCGCGAGAACTGCTCGAGCAACCACCTGCAGGACTTTGCACCGGTCAGCATCCGCATGGCGCGCGACCAGCAGTTGCCCCTGAACCCGGAAAAGCTCTCCGGACCCTGTGGACGGCTGCTGTGCTGCCTGCAGTTCGAGCACACCCAGTACCTGGAGCTGCTCAAGGACCTGCCGCGCAAGAACGCCAAGGTTTGTCACGAGGGCTCCGGGGCCTGCGGCAAGGTCACCAAACTGCATCCGCTGAGCGGCACAGTGGACGTGCATACCGATCAGGGCACGCTTCTGGGGGTGCCGGCCGCTGACCTGCGCCGCGCAACAGAGGAAGCTCGCATTCCATCCGAGAAGGGTGCCCGCCCGCCTCGCCGGGATCCCGGTACAGGCGCCAGCTGACCCGGCGCCATCTGCGGGCCGCTTCAGGCGCCTGGCCTCTAGACTCGGGGGCGATGACTCAACTTGAAGCAGTCGAACGCAAGCTGCAGGTGAGCGACACGCAGGGGCGTTGGGAGACCTACGCGCCCCGGTTTGTGGCTTTGCAGGAACAGAATCTCACAGCGGCCGCCGTGCCCGACTGGCTGGCGCGCTGGAGTGCCCTGAGCGCTGAATTGAACGACGTTGGCAGCAAGCTCTCGGTCCATGCGGATCTGCACACGGACGACGCGGCTGCGCAGATCCGCTACCAGGAATTCCTGGCGCAGGTGATGCCCTCGGCCCAGCGGGCGGGCCACGCCCTGATCCAGAAGCTGCTGTCGGTGCCGGACTACACGCCTCCAGCGGACTTTGCGCTCAACTACCGGCGGTTCCGTGACGCCGCAGCCCTGTTCCGCGAGGCGAACGTGGACCTGGGTGTGGTCCACGAGGCGCAGAAAAACCGCCATTCGGTACTGACGGGCAACCAGAAGGTCATGCTGGGAGGCCAGGAGCTGACCATTCCCCAGGCCAGGCAGCGCCTCGACAGCCCTGAACGCCGTGAACGCGAGGAAGCCTGGCACGCGCTGGCTGACAGCAACCTGAAGGTCGCCGTTGACCTTGACGCCGTGATGCTGGACCTGATCGCCACCCGGCGGCAGCTGGCGCGCAACGCTGACGAGACCAATTACCGGGACTTCCGCTGGAAGGAGCTCGACCGGGTGGACTACACCCCCGCCGACTGCCGGGCCTTTCATGAAGCGGTGCGCGACGAGGTGGTGCCCCTGACCACCGAGCTCATGGGCGCCATTGCCACCCAACTTGGTCTGGACCGCATCCGGCCCTGGGACTACAACCGCAACAACCTGCTCGACCCCCAAGGCCGCGAGAGCCTCAAGCCCTTCAAGACGGGCGTAGAGCTGGAAGAGCTGGCGCAGCGTGCCTTTGCAGGCCTGGATCAGGACCTCGCCGCACGTTTCCAGCAGATGCGCGAGACCGGGCTGCTGGACCTCGAATCCCGTCCCGGCAAGATGACCCACGCCTACTGTCAGTACTTCCCGACCACCAATGAGCCTTTCGTGCTGATGAACGTAGTGGGCACCGCCGAGGACGTGCGCGTGCTGTTTCATGAGGTCGGCCACGCCTTCCACGGCTTTTACAGCGGGGACGCGCAGCCTCTGGTGTGGAACCGCTGGAGCCCCATCGAGTTCGTGGAGATTCCCAGCATGGCCATGGAATTCCTGACCCTGGACCATCTGGGCCACGCGCTGAGCGGTGACGAACTGGCCCGCTACCGCGAGAAGCTGCTTCAGGGTGTGGTGGGCTTTCTGCCCTGGGCAGCTCAGATGGACGCCTTCCAGCACTGGCTGTACGCCGAGGCGCCAGAGAAGCTGACCGTGGCGGACCTGGACCATAAATGGCTGGAACTGGACCGGACCTTTCATCCCTTTGTCGAGTGGGAAGGCCTGAACGAAGGCATCCGGGCCAAGGGGTGGCAGTACTACCACATCTTCCAGGCACCTTTTTATTACATCGAATACGCCATGTGCTACCTCGCGGCGGTCGGCATCTGGCGCGAGGCCAGAAGTGACGCGGCCAGTGCGCTGGCACGCTATAAGGCCAGCCTGCGCCTGGGCAGCACCTCGCCGGTCCCGGAACTGTACCGGGCAACAGGCGTGGAGTTCCGCTTCGACCGCGACTATATCCGCGGGCTGATGGCATTTTTGAAAGAGCAGTTGCAGGCCTGACCACGGCTTCCCAACGTCACCGGGACACAAAACACCGCCCCTGGGTTTCCAGGGGCGGTGTTGCTGGCTCTTTGGAGCTCAGTAACGGTAGTTGGTGGTTTCGGTGACCTGAACAGTGAGGGTGCGGTTGGCGCCACGGGTCACGGTGACGGTCACGGTGCTGGCACCCTTGGACAGCGTGCTGACGTAGCCGGTGGTGGTGGTGCGGGTGCCCTGCACGGTGTAGCCCTCATTGCGCAGCTCAGTGACTTTCTGGTCCAGTGCGCTGCGGGCGGGGTCCTGCAGCTGGGTTCCGGTGATGGCGCCCAGCAGGCCGCCGACCAGGTCAAGGAAGGCGTTGCCGGTCGTGGCAGGAGCCTGAACCACGGCCTGAGGGGCTGGTGCAAGGTCCACGTTCAGGTTGGTGATGGTGCCCTGGCGGATGGTCACGGTGGTGGCGAAGTCGCTATAGCCGGGCGCCTGGATCCGCACAGGGTAGGTGCCGGCGCGCAGGTTGCTGTAGGTGACGTTGCTGCCGCCCAGACGCTGACCATTGAGGATCACCGTGGCGTTGACGTTGGTGCCGACAAACAGGCTACCGGTGGTTACGGGGTTCTGGGCCACCACCTGGTAGAACGCGGTGTCACTGACCCAGCTGTTCTGGGGCAGGGGGTTAACCACGATGCTCAGGGCCTGGGCCAGCCCGGCCTGTCCTTTGGCGTTCACGGTCGCGAACTGGTCCTGAGTGGTCTTGAAGCTGCTGATCTGGTCCAGGTTCAGCGGCGTCAGGCTGGCCAGGGCAAGCACCTTGTTCTGGCCCACGGGGCCACCGACGTCAAAGGTGAAGCTGTCGCCCGGGGCCGGGAAGGAACGCGTCGTGCCCGCCTTGACGAAGTTGTCGCCGCCCAGACGGTTGGGCAGGACCTGATCCACTTCGCCGCTGGGATCCACGTTGAAGAGGTAGACGTAGGCGTCGCGGTTGACGGTGGCACTCAGGGTGATCTTCTCGCCGATGCGGTAGGCGGGGTTCTGGTTGCCGCTGGCATCCTTGTCCACACGCACGCTGACGCTCAGGTCGGGCTGGGTGGGGTTGACGATGATGCTCTGGGCACTGATGCGTCCCTGAGCAGAAGCGGTACCGAGGGTGGTGGCCGTGGTCAGAGCCATAAGCGCAGTCAGGGTCTTTTTATTCATGCCGCGATTCTTGCGTGGAGGTATGACCCCTGACTGATGAATCCTGAAAATGCCTTCAGACTCCGCGTGGTCTCAAGAAAGCATAAAAAGCAGCTTTCGCCTGAGCCGGACGGCCAGGGGCAGCCTGCGCCATTGTGCCGATGCTCCCAGGTAGAGGCAGGAGCACACTGGTTCTATGACGACGTCCTTTGCTCCCCTGACCCACAATGTGGTGGCATTTATGCCAGACAGCGCCACGCCAGAGCAGCGCCTTGCCGTAGGTCTTCTTCTGGCTGAAAGTTATGCGTATGCCTACCCCGAGGACCCGGCCCTGCTGCCCGAGAAGGAAGCACTGAGCCTCACGCACCTGAGTCCTGATGAGAAAGCCGAGCATTTCGTAATCTGGGATCAGGAGCGGGCCCTGGGCTGGGGCATGCTGAGCTACGACCAGAAACAGAATCTGCACGCGGCCCATGCCCGATTGGTCGTCCATCCCGACGCCCGCCGCCAGGGGATGGGACGCTCCCTGGGGCACGCCCTTGAAGACGCTGCCCGGCGTGCAGGCCGGACGCTGATTACCTTCGGCACCACCAGCCGTGCTCCGGCGGGGGAAGCCTATGCCCGCACGCTGAACGCCGAACCTGCCCTGCCTATGCGCCAGAGCCGGCTGGACCTTACCGCGCTGAATCCGGCGCTGGTGGATCAGTGGCTGATCCGCCCTGAGGGTGATCCCTACCGCCTGCACACCTGGACCGTCATTCCCGACGAGTTCCTGGACCGCGCCGCCGACATGATGATGGTCATGAATACTGCGCCACGTGGCGACCTGGAAGTTGACGACTGGACCATCACTCCGGACATGATCCGTGCCTGGGACGCCATGATTGCCGAAGCTGGTGAGACGCGTTTCATGATGGCCGTGGAAGACACCCGTACCGGCCAGCTTGACGGCTACACCGAGGTGTTCTGGATGCCCGAACGGGCCTCGCTGGTCTACCAGGGCGCTACAGCCGTGCGTCCCGGTGCACGCGGGCTGGGGCTGGGCAAATGGCTCAAGGCAGCCATGCTACGCCACGTACAGCGCGAGTGCCCCGGAGCCCGATGGGTGCGGACCAACAATGCCAACGTGAACGAGGCCATGCTGGGCATCAACGTGGCGCTGGGCTTCGAGCCGTGGGCCAGCTTCACCGAGTG
Organism: Deinococcus deserti VCD115; assembly: GCF_000020685.1. NCBI lineage: Bacteria > Thermotogati > Deinococcota > Deinococci > Deinococcales > Deinococcaceae > Deinococcus > Deinococcus deserti. Next base: position 2,419,610 of record NC_012526.1, read on the forward strand.
GCAACTCAAGCTCGCCTGAAAGGCCCCGCGCAGGGCTTATGCTCGGCGCATGACTGACCACCAGCCACATGCCCAGCCCCTGGACCCCCAGTACCCGATCGGTCCTCTGCCACAGCTGCCCGGCGACGCACGCGTCCCCGCCACCCTGGAGCAGATGGCCGTCAAGGCGAGGGCCGCGGTGGGGGCGTGGCGGGAGCTGCTGGAAAACCGCAGTGAAGCTGAACTGGCCCGGACCTACCGCCCTGGAGGCTGGACCCTGTATCAGCTGGCCCACCACACCGCCGACGCGCATCTGCATGGGCTGCACCGCCTGCGCATGGGCCTGACCATCCCGGACTACATGATCCAGCCGTTCGATCAGGATGCGGCCGTGACCCTGCCGGACTACACGCTGCCTGTCGAGGACGCCGTGGCGCTGATGGAGGTCATCAATACGCGCTGGGTTGCGCTGCTCCAGGGTGTGGACCCGGCGGCCCTGAGCCGTCAGGTGATGCACCCGAGCGAGGGACCACACGACCTGTGGCAGCTGATCAACAAGCACGACTGGCATCTGCGCCATCACCTGGCCCAGGCTCACCTGACACTGGAGCAGGACAACTCACCCAGGGACGCGTCCCATACCGGGATGAGTTAAGTCACGGCAGAAAACGGGCCTCCCGGGAAGACCAGTTCCCAGGCGGCCCGTCACAGCCTTTTCGCTGAGGTTCGGAGACAGCCTGCGCGCCGGGGGAACCCTTACCGGCGCGCGGGCCACGTGCCTACTGCTTGTTTTTAGCGGTATTGCACAGGGGCAGATATTTCGGCTGCCAGGCGCGGTCCCGGATGTTCGCCTCGATCTGCTCGTCGGTCAGGTTGCGCATGCGGCGGTCGGCACACACCCCGTCCGTGATCGCCTGCCGCGCCACTCGCGCGGCGATCTTGATGCTGATCTCGCGCAGGTCACCGATTGGCGGGTATACGCGCCCCTGCTCGGTAGGAGTGACCTCCACCAGAGTGTAGGCAGCGGCCATCACCATGTTGTCGGTGATTTCCCGCGCTCTCGTCGCCACCGCCCCGAAGCCCAGCCCCGGGAAGATAAAAGCGTTGTTGCCCTGGCCGATGGGATAGGCCTGCTGGCCATACTGAATATCGGCAAAGGGGCTGCCTGTGGCCACGATGGCCTGTCCGTCGGTCCACTCGATCAGGTCCGAGGGCTGCGCTTCTACATGACTGCTGGGATTGCTCAGCGGAAACACGATGGGGCGCGGGGTATGGGTCAGCATGGCTTCGATGCTCTCGCGCCGGAACAACCCCGGGACTCCGGTAAAGCCCAGCAGCGCCGTGGCCCGGCTGTTCACGATGACCTCGTGCAGGGTGGGCGCCTCTCCAGCGTAGGTCCAGCCGCTCAGGTCCTCGGGGCGGCGCACGAAGCTCATCTGCTGCGGCTCCAGGTCCGGCTGGCCTTCCATCAGCAGGCCGTAGCGGTCCACCACGAACACGCGCGCGCCGGCTTCCTCGAAGGTCAGTCCCTCGTGTATCAGGCCCTGACGGATGGCCATGGCCACGCCGATGCCCGCCGCTCCAGCGCCCACGATGACAAAGCTCTGTGCGGTCAGCTCTTCACCCTTGATGCGGCAGGCACTGAGCAGGCCCGACAGGGCCATAGCGCCGGTGCCCTGGATGTCATCGTTAAAGCTGGGCACGACCCGGCGGTAACGCTCCAGCACCCGGAAGGCGGTGCCGCGGCTGAAGTCCTCCCACTGGATGATGGCCTTGGGGTAGCGGGCGTGCGCAGCTTCCACGAACCTGTCCAGGAACTCGTCGTACTCGGCCCCCGTCATGCGCCGCTGGTGCAGACCCAGGTACAGCGGGTCGTCGATCAGGTCCTGACGGTTGGTGCCCACGTCCAGTTCGACTGGCAGGGCCTTGTCTGGGCCCACGCCGCCGGCTGCCGTGTACAGGCTGAGCTTGCCGATGCTGATGGCCATGCCGCCGAAGCCCTGATCCCCGATACCCAGAATGGCGCTGGAATCGGTCGCGACAATCATCCGGACATCATTGACCGGGACGTTTTCCAGCATCTCCTCTACCCGGTCAATGTCCTGGGCGCTGACCGTAAAGCCGCGCGGGTAACGGTAGTTGCTGGAAAACTGCTTGACCGCCTCGCCCACCGTGGGGGTGTAGATGATGGGAAGCATTTCCTCGAGGTGGTCTTCCAGAACCGCGTAGAACAGCACCTCGTTGCGGTCCTGCAGGGCACGCAGGTATTCATGTTTTTCCAGGTCGGTGGCCTGACGCAGGTAACGCAGGTAGGTCCGCTGCTTCTGTTCCTCGAAGGTACTGATGTGCGGGGGAATCAGGCCCTCGAGCCCCAGCTCTATGCGTTCCTGGGAGGTAAAGGCGGTCGTCTTGTTCAGCAGCGGATTTTGCAGCAGGGCCAGGCCGTTGACGTAGACGTCGATGTAGCGCTGGCCATGCTCATCGCGTTTTACGTCGTAATAGCGGGAGACCGGAGGCGTGTGGGGCATAACCGTAACAGGATACCTGCCGGAGAGCGAACAGGGTTCAGCCGCACTACAGAAGCCCGGTGAACCGCACGTCTCCCTGTTCAGATAGTGAACAGAACCCTTAGCGCTGGTGTGCCGCCCAGCGCTCGCGCAGCCGGTCGAAGTTCGCGTCGATCTTTTCCTGCGGCAGCACCATCTGCGTGGTCGTGCCGGTGCCGATCTCATCCCCGAGCTCGTTGACAGCACGCATCGAGGCCAAAATGCGCCGACCGTCCATACGCTCAAAGGTCGCCGTGACCGTCACGGTCATTCCGGGCAGCGCCGAGGCGGTATGGGTGACGTCCACCTGCGTGCCGATACCGCCCTCACCATCTTCGAGAAACGGAAGGATGATCTTCCGGCCGGCTTCCTCGAAATGGCGGGCCATCCAGTACGTGGCATAGACCGGATGCAACCGGCCCAGTTCACCAAAGTCAACAGTCATGTCCTCGGTCACGTTTACAGTCAGCGTCTGCGTGAAGCCAGCGGGAATGGGGCGCATTCAGCCAGGGTAAATCATTCATTGCCGTATTCCCGGACGGCCTACGCTGAAGCCATGCGTCTTTCAGGTACTGCGGTTCTGCTGAGCCTTTCTCTACTTGGTACTATGCTGGCAACGAACCCTGCGGCCTCAGCCCTGAGCCTGTCAGGGAGCGCCCGTATTCCCGGACACGCCGCCGGTACCTTTGGCGGACCTGGCGAACTCGGCGGTCCAGTGGGCGGGTTGGCCTGGGCCCCGGATGGTACCGCCTATACCCTGGATGGCGCGCGCGTGCTGTACCGCTGGAATGTCCGGACCGGTCAGCCCCTGTCCCGGCAGGAAGTCCGGGCCCCCGCCACCCTGCCGGACGCGGCTCGTGGCCATGGCCCCCGCCTCAGGCTGGGCGGTTACAGAGCCGACGGCCGCCTGCGCGGACCCTTCATCCGCGCCGAGGGGTATAAGGGGGAGCAGCCCTACCAGACGGCCTTTACCCTGCTGGAAAACGGCAGGAGAATTCTGGGTGATGTCTGCCAGAGCTCGCGCATACAACCAGCGGGGTGCAGCGGGCGCCATGCGGCCCGAGTCGAACGGATGCAGGCGGGGAGGGCAGTCGTGCAGGCGGGCGACCGTCAGGGGCAGCCCACGCGCGTGACCCTTCCAGCTGGACAGGTGGTGGCCCTCGAACCGAGCCTCGACGGACAGTTTGTCGCTGTGCTCAGGCTCGTGCAGAACACCGCCGGCTACGACCCGAATGCACAACTCTGGCTGGACCTGATCGACCTGAAAGGTGCCCAGCCTGAGGTCCGCTCCAGGCAACTCCCGGGCCGGGCCCAGACAGCCGACAGCCTCCCTGAGGTTCACTGGGCCGGCAAAGGCCGGGTGCTGACAGCCACCTCGGAGCTGAACACGGAGACGGGCGGTTCTACACCCCACGCCCTGCGGCTCTGGGATCTGGGCAGCCCACAGCCGCTGTGGACCGTGAATGCTACGCAAAACCTGCACTCCGCCGTGCCGTCACCAGACGGCAGATTCTTCCTGACGGTGCGTGGAGGAAGCGTGCCGGAAGTGCACCGGGTCAGTGACGGCCGTTTTGTGCGGGCTTTGGGAGCCGCCGTGACCGCCTTCACGCCTCTGAAAGGGCAGCGGGCGCTGGTGGCGCTGGACACTGGCTCGGGTCAGAGTGAACTGCGCGTCCTGTCCCCTGAAGGACAGGGGAACCGGCTGGGCGGCGTCCGGGAGGGCGGCGTTGTTCAGCTCGCAGCGGACGCCAACGAACGTCACTTCGTGGCAGGCCGGCCCCGGTCGGTGGATCTGCTGGACAGGGCAGGACGCACCCTCCACCGCTGGGTGGTGAGCAGTGCCCCTGAAGAGCTGGCGTTCACAGCTGACCAGCGCGTGGTCTTTGCCCGTCTGATTGACCACAGCCCGGTTGGTCTGTGGAAGGGCATGGCCTGGAACGTCCGGACCGGCACGCCTCTCCCGCTTCCTGCAGCCACCCGGCCCCTGCGGGCTGACCTGTGGGTTCAGGAACAGCGACAGAACTCCGCCAGGGGCTTTCCTTTCGTGCGGCTGCGGGGCCTGACTCCAGCAGGAAAGGTTCTGTGGCAGGAGCCCTGGCGACAGGACTGGTCGGCTTGGTTTCAGCCCAGCCCTGACGGCCGGAGTCTCCTGCGAATGATCACGCGGCCCATTGCTGGCGCCAGCGAGCAGAGGGGGGCCGGCCTCTACCGTCTGGACCCCGGCAACGGCACGGCCTCTCCTGGCGTGACCTTACGTCCTGCTCTGACTGGACCCTACCGGGGCCTGAGACCGCTGGCGTTTGCGCCGGACCGCCGCCATGTCCTGCTGGGTGAGGGCGAAGGTGACGGCTGCGGCGCAGAGTTCCATGGCCTGCGGCTGGCTGACCTGCACACCCGCACTGAAGTCCGGCTGCCGGGTGGCCTGACATCTGGCCTGCGCCGGTCGACGGGCTGTGGTTACCCTGTGCCGTTTCCGGAAGCCGCATTCACCCCTGGCACGCACGGCGCCCTGGGCCTGCTGGTCAGGGATGGGAATTCCCTCAACTGGTGGTTAGGGAAGCCGCGTGATACGGCCCGTACACTGCCAAGATGACCACTGTTCCCACCCGTCCCGGCTCCAGGCCCCGCCAGCAGGCCATGCGCCCGGCCGACCTGTTCACGGTGATCAAGGAGTCCACGCAGGCATTCGGGCAGGACAAAGCTCCCCGGCTGGCTGCGGCGATTGCCTACTACGCCATGTTCAGTGTGGCACCGCTGCTGCTGTTCGCGGTGGCCATCGCCGGGCGGTTTCTGACCAACGAGGAAGTGGCCAACCAGCTGTTCGGGCCGACCGGCATGCTCGCGCGCGAACTCGGCGCAGACGCCGCAAACTTCCTGCGCTCCCTCATCCCGCAGGAGGACGCCCTTCACAAGGGCACCCTGATTGCCAGCATTGTTGGTTTTCTGACCCTGTTCATGGGGGCCACCGGCCTGTTCGTGCAGCTGCAAGACGCCCTGAACAGCATGTGGGGCGCAGACCCCGGGCCTCCCAAGGGCCTCATGCATATGGTCCGCACACGGGTGATCTCATTTCTGATGATCGTGCTGATCGGTCTGCTGCTGTTCGTGTTCCTGGGGCTCAACACCTACCTGTCCGCCATCGCCAATGACCTGGGCGCCAGATTCGGGGCTGGCACGATCCTGGTCCGCCTGCTGACCTTTGGCCTGTCAGCCCTGTTTCTGACGCCAGTCTTTGCCGCCATCTACAAGTTTCTGCCCAGTGTGAAGCTGGAGTGGCACGAAGTGCTGGTGGGCGGAGCAATCACTGCGGCGCTGTTCACCTTGGGTCAGATTGTCATCGGTCTTTATTTCGGGCGCGCCGCCCCCGGCAGCGCCTTCGGAGCGGCTGGTGCGCTGGTGGCGCTGCTGCTCTGGATCTATTACAGCGGCATGATCTTCTTTTTCGGCGCTGAGGTGACGTGGGTGTACTCGCAGAAGTACGGCTCACATGCGGGAGGCGCAGCCAACACAGCCAAAAAGATGGCCCTGGTTCAGAAAGGTGCGAAGATCGATCCGACGCCCAGCCCGGAAGAGCAGGCCTCCGCTGCCAACGCCGACCAGCCTGTCCGTGATTCACGGGGCCGGGTGGTCGCCGCCGGAGGGAAGGGCCGGGCCGCCGCCAACGTGCCAGGGACTACCCGCTGGCCCTTTGCCCGCCGCATCAAGCACCGGAAGCCAGCCAGGGCCAGGACCTCCGGTCTGCTGCCCAGCATGGTAGGTGCCCTCTGGAACGCTATGAGTGCTCTGCTGGCCATCCCTACGGTGCTGGTGCTGCGCCTGGTGGGTCTTGACGGCAAACCCAAAAAGTAACAAACGGGTTCAGTCTCGGGGAGCCGCATCATTGCGGCTCCCCATTTTTTGGTTCTGGGTTGGTATCGGGTGTGGGAAGTCGACATGGCATCGCGGCAATGTGTTTTCCCTATCAGAACTGTAGGCCCTGTCTTGGGAGCTCCGGGTTCCTCTTCAACCTCCGAGGAGCAGGCTCTGGAACAGAGAGTTTCAGATGCGAAATACATTCTTCTGGTCTCTCCGAGGGGAGGTCAGTAATGCCGCAACTCCGGCCAGGGCAGGATCTGCCTGCGAATCCTGCAGATCAGATGGATGCCGCATACCTGGAGTTTTTACATCCGGCCTGGGTTAGCTTTCCAGAATCACCGGATACGCCAGCGTGCCTTCGTAGATTGCGCGGCCCACGATGGCGCCCTCGATCCGTTCTTCCTGCAAGAGGCGAACGTCATCCATGTTGGCCACGCCGCCGCCCACAATCAGGGTGTTGATCCACAGCTGCCGGACCTGACGCATCAGCTCGCGGTTCAGGCCCTTCAGGGTGCCGTCCCGGGTGACATCGGTGAAGATCAGGAGTTCCAGGCCAGCGTCGGCCAGCCCCGGTGTCAGTTCGGCCACGTTGACTCCACTGCCCTGAGCCCAGCCGTGCGTGGCGACTTCCAGGCCGCGAGCGTCCAGGCTGACCACCACACGTTCCGGGCCATGCGCGGCGATCAGGTCAGCCACCAGCTGCGGATTCCTGACCGCTGCAGTGCCGATCACCACGCGGTGGACTCCCGCACGCAGCAGGTCCTCGGCTGCCTCCCGGTCACGGATACCCCCGCCGACCTCGACCGGAACCCCAAGCTCGCTGGTAATTTGGCGAATCACTTCACGGTTCTCGCCACGGCCGGTGGCAGCGTCCAGATCCACCAGGTGCACCAGCCCGGCGCCGCGCTCCACCCAGTGCCGGGCGGCGTCAAGTGGAGAGTCGAAGTACACGGTCTCACGTTCGGGGTCACCCTCATACAGGCGCACGGCACGGCCGGACTGGATGTCCACGCAGGGAATGATCAGGGGGGCAGGGGGTACAGGAGCACTCATGCGCCGAGCATACCGGGCGGCCAACAGGTAGACCTCCCGCCCGGGGTAGACTGGGTTCATCGTGCGAGTCGGGATTGTCACCGCCACCTACCTGCCGTCCCGCAATGGCGTGGCGACCAGCACGGCGCTGTTCGCCCGGGGCCTGCGGGAACGCGGGCACGAGGTCCGCATTTTCGCGCCCCGCCACCCGCAGATGCCCCCACACGAGGAGGGCGTCTACCGCCTGAACAGTTCCTTTGCCGGAGCGCGCGCCCTGGGTGCCCCGGCCGACTACCCGGTCATGCTGGCTCCTGGACCACTGCTCACGTCGCGGCTCCCGCTGCGTGACCTTGACGTGCTGCATACCATGCACCCGTTTCTGGCCGGGCAGCTGGCGCGGACCTGGTCCCGGCTGAGTGGCGCGCCGGTGGTGTACACGGCGCACACCCAGTATGAGCAGTACCTGCACTACGCCCCGGTCCCCAAGCGGGTCAGCCGGGCAGTGGTGCGCCCCCATGTGGCCGCATTTGCCCGGCGGGTCGACGCCGTACTGGCGCCAGGCCGGGCCATGGTCGACATGCTGCGCGAATATGGCTATGGCGGGCACGTCGAACTGTTTCCCAACCCGGTGGACCTGGGAGCCTTCCGCGCCGCCCAGGGGCATGCTTTCCGAGCAGAATTCCACGTGGCGCCTGACGCGCCCCTGGTGATGTACCTGGGACGGCTGGCGCCCGAGAAGAACCTGAACACCATGCTGCGCGCCTTCGATCAGGCCCGGGCCAGTCGCCCGGAACTGCGTCTGCTGGTTGTGGGCGATGGCCCCAGCCGCGCGACAGCGCAGCTCACGGCACCGGAGGGCGTGACGTTTACCGGGCCGGTGCCCTACTCACGGGTTCCCGAAGCGCTGGCTGCCGCCGACGTGTTCCTGACTGCCAGCACCAGTGAGGTTCTACCGATGAGCATGATCGAGGCGCTGGCTGCCGGGGCGCCGCTGGTGGCCGCCCGCAGCCCCGCAGCCCTGGACCTGATCCAGGAAGGCGTCAACGGCACCGTACGCGACGCCACGCACAGTGACCTGGCCTCGGGCCTGCTACAGGCCCTGAGTCCCGAAGTGCTTCCGGTCTGGCAGACCCAGGCCCGCCACAGCGCCGCGCAGTATGACCTGCAGTCCCGTGCTGCCGACCTTGAAGCCGTGTACGAACGGGTCAGAGCCCGACCGATGCACCGAAACCCGGTGTCTTAAGCAGCCGCAAGAGACTTCGTTTCTTAGATGCCTGCAAACGACGAGCCCCCGCGGGACTTTGCTTTCTGAGAGCAAGGTCACGGTCGGGACGCAGAGCTGACAGCCAGTTCGCTGATGTCTGCAACCGGCTCTGCCCCGCAAGCTGAAACATTCACCATTGCAGCAGCTCTGCTTGCATCTCAGCATGAACATGGAAAAGCGAACTCCCCAGTCCTTTCAGACTGGGGAGTTCCCTGTGGTGCCGAGGATGGGATTTGAACCCACACACCTCGCGGCGCTAGTCCCTGAAACTAGTGCGTCTACCAATTCCGCCACCTCGGCACACTTTGGTAATTCCGCCCGCGCACGGGCGCGTTTCAGGCTCGCTTACTTTACTGGGGGGGACCGGAACTGTCAAGCGCGGGGGCTCGAGACTTCAGAGTCATGAAGGGCCTGCCCTCGATTTCCAGCAGCAGGAATGCGGCACTACAGTGAAAGGCGTCTTCTGCCCAGGGGGCCCAACCCACGATCAGTGAATTCTGGACCCGGCGGAAGAGTGTCGTGCGGTGGGAACGTGTAGTTCTGAAAGTCGTCTACGTGGTAGGGGTTCGTGACCTGGAACGTTCTTCGGGACAAGCTGATCTGGAAGCACAATGTTGACAGCCTGTCCTCAGAGTGACTGCGCTTCCGCGCCGGTCCTGATCGCATTCAACCTGCTGTTACCGAGAAGCAGCGCACCCGCGACGTATCCAGAATCACGCTGCCGACGATGAGCGGGAAAAGCACCGTCAACCAACGGACAGGTCGCAGTGTAATGGTGGCCAAAAACGCAGCCACAATCACACTGTTCACCGCACCGGGAAAACGCACCTGCACAGGTCTGGCGTCCCCGCCCTATCCCGAAGGCGGGGACATCTACCGTTGCTGGTAGAGCAGGGTCTTGTAGGGCCTGTACTCATGAAAAGAAGCGGGGTATCCCAGCAGCCCAAACAGGTCGGCTCGCTCCTCCTGCACTCAGCTTGACGTGGGCTGCGGCTTCAGATGATGTTCCAGAAAGGCCCAGATATCGGCGGCCTCCTCGATGACCAGCCGGGTGGGCTTCCCCGCCCCGTGGCCGGCGCGCGTCTGGATGCGCAGCAGGGCGGGAGCCGCTCCCGTCTGACAGCGCTGAAGCTGCGCACCGAACTTGAAGGAGTGTGCCGGCACCACGCGGTCGTCGTGATCGCCAGTGGTAATCAGGGTGGCGGGATAGGAAGCAGCACGCAGGTTGTGCAGCGGCGAGTAGGCCAGCAGGGTTCCGAGCATATCCGGATCGTCGCTGCGGCCGTAATCACTCGCCCAGGCCCAGCCGATGGTGAACAGGTGATAGCGCAGCATGTCCAGCACACCGACCTGTGGCACGACAGCAGCGAACAGGTCCGGACGCTGTGTCATGCAGGCGCCCACCAGCAGGCCGCCGTTACTGCCGCCCTGAATGCCCAGATGGGCCGGACTGGTGACCCCGGTGGAAATCAGGTGCTCGGCACAGGCGATAAAGTCGTCGAAAACATTCTGCTTCTCGCCCAGGGTCCCGGCCTGATGCCAGTCCTCCCCGTATTCGCCGCCCCCACGGAGGTTGGCCTGCACATACACGCCGCCGCGTTCCAGCCAGGCCAGCCGTGATGGGTTGAAAGCTGGCGTCAGGCTGATCCCGAAGCCTCCATAGCCGTACAGCAGCGTGGGATTGCCACCCTCGCGCTTCAGGCCACGGCGCGCCACGATAAACATGGGCACGCGCGTTCCGTCCCGGCTGACGGCAAATTCCTGACTGACCTCGAAGTCCGAGGCGTCAAACACAGGCGCCGTGTCCGAAAGAGACTCAAGCTGCCCGTCCGGCAGGATCAGGCGGTAGGGGGTGGCGGGGCTCAGGAACGATGTGAAGGCCAGGAACACTTCCGGATCGTCGGGCAGGGCATTGAGATTGACAATCGTGCCCAGCCCGGGAAGCGGCAGCTCGCGGTGGGCCTCTCCAGTTCGGGCATGCAGGGTCAGGCGGTGGCTGGCGTCGTGAAGGGCCACCGTCAGAAGGCCGCCGGGCACCAGCGCAGTGAAGTCCTCCTGCAGGGCGTCCGGGCCCTCTGGAATGATCTCGCGCTGCTCACCGGTCCCGACATGCCAGGTCAGAATCCGTCCGCGTGGGGCGTCGGCAGTGGTCTGCACGTACAACAGCGGACCATCGTTGCCGACCAGACGGTAGGAGGCGTGGAAGTCACTGACAAGTTCGGTGAATGGCTCGTCCGAGTGTAGTGGCCGCACCCACAGCAGATTTCTGGGATCGGTGCCCTTCCAGACATGCACCACCAGAAAGTGGCCGTCATGCGTGACTTCAGCACGGAAGCCCCAGTCAGGCTCGTCCGGGCGCTCGATCACCACCATGTCCTCCGCCTGGGCGGCCCCCAGTTTGTGCAGCATCAGGCGCTGATGCCGGTTCGTGCCGGTCAGCGCGCCACCGTCCTGCGGGGCGTCATAGGCGGCGTAGTAGAAGCCGCTGCCGTCGGGCAGCCAGGACGCCCCGCTGAACTTGCTCCACTCCAGCCGGTCGGGCAGGTCCTCGCCGCTGGCGACGTCCCGCACCTGCCACGTGATCCAGTCACTGCCTCCACTCTGTGTGCCGTAGGCCAGCACCCGGCCGTCACGGCTGACCGAGGCGCTGCTCAGGGCGACTGTGCCGTCACTGCTCAGGGCGTTGGGGTCCAGCAGGGTTCGCCATGGACCTGTGGCGCTGGCGGAGACCTCCAGAACCGGTTGGTTAAGCAGACCTGGGTTGAACTGGCGGAAGTAGGACTCTCCCCTTTTCCAGGGAGCGCTCTCACGTGGGTAGTTCCACAGCGCGGTCAGGCGGTCACGGTAAGCCCCACGGGCGGGCAGGGTATCCAGGAACGCTGCCGTCATGCGGTTCTGTTCTGAAACCCAGGCCCTTGTTTCGGGGCTGTCCGGGTCTTCGAGCCAGCGGTAGGGATCGGGCACCTGCACGGCCTCGCCGGCCGCGTTCTGGTAGACATCCACCTGATCGTCCCTGCGGGACTCCGGATAAGTTGTGATCACGTCCCGCATGCTGCCACAGGCCGCGGCTCAGGAGCGCACGCGCGGGCCGTCAGCTCATCCTTACTGCAGCAGTTCACGGGTGCGGGCCAGGACCTGGGTGGCCAGAGCTTCACCGCGCGCCCCGTAGAAATCTCGCTGTTCCTCCAGAGCCCGGCGCTGCTCCTCATCCAGGTGCCGCAGATTGATGTCCAGGGTCAGCAGGCTGGCGTGCAGGCTACCCAGCAGCAGGCCAGCGCCGGCGCCCACGTCACTCTGCACCTCAGGGTGGGTCTGCTCCAGCACTCCTCCGGCCAGGGTCAACCCCTCGACAGCCACCTGTGCCACACGCAGTGGAACATCCCGCGCCTGCTGGCCGGCGCGGTCCAGGGCTGCGCGCCGGGCCTGCTTGTCCTCGTCCGTGTCCCTGGGCAGCCGGCTGGCATCCACATACGCCCGGAACACCTGGACGTCCCGGTCGGCCAGCGTGCGCAGTTCGGCCTGGAGCCCCAGCAGGCTCTCCAGCGGCTCACGCAGGGCGCTGGCCTGCTCGGGCTGCTTGCGCCGGGTAATATTCAGGGCCATACATACCAGCCCCACCCCGAAGGCCCCACTCAGTGCAGCCACCGATCCGCCGCCCGGTGTGGGCTGGTGACTGGTGGTAGCCTCAAGCAGGTCCTGTGCTGTGCGGTTCCAGAGGGTCATACCGGCACTCTACCGGGCATTGGCCGGACTCATTGCGCGGCTGAGTGTGCTGAGGCCAGACCAGAAAGCCACCAGGTCAGGAAGGCCGGGAATCTTGCAGCCCAGGCGGCCTCATCGTGCCAGTGGCCCTCAGCGATGGTGACCTGCACCTGGGCCACCCGCGGCTGCAGCCCTGCGCCCAGCTCGTGGGTCAGGTGGACCACCTCGGCCGCCTCGGCCACGGTATGGGCCTCGTGGTCTCCCATATCCAGCCACACGCGCATGTGCGGCGCGGCGCGGCCCTCCATCCAGCGCAGCAGGGCAAAATCATCCGGCCAGATCGCCGGGCTGAACACCCCCAGCGTGCCGAAGACGTCCGGACGCCGCAGGCCACCGTACAGCGTGACCAGCCCCCCAAAGGAGGACCCGGCCAGGGCGCGGCACTCCGGGGGTACCGGGCCGAACGCGTCCTCCAGGGCCGGCAGCAGCCCAGTCTCGATCCAGTCGAGGTATTCGTCAGCTCCAGGCTTGAATTCGTTGAGTCTGAAGGCAAACGGCACGTAGCGGCGGCTGCGCTCGGCATTGACGCTCAGGGCCGCGATCAGGCAGGGATATCCAGCCTCAGCACGGGCCTGCGCCGCGTCTGCAGCCCTCCAGCTCTGCCCTGAGAAACTGGGAACCTCGTCAAATACATTCTGTCCGTCATGCATGACCAGCAGGGGCAGATCACGGCCATCATGGCCTTCCGGCCACCACAGGCGCACGGTCTGCTCACCCCAGGGCGCCGTCAGATTCCACTCCATGCGCGGCGGTCTGGACTGACTGGGCCTGCCCTTGCCCTCGCGGTCGTCCTGCCAACCTTCCAGGTTCAGGGTCACCACACCTCCCTGTTCCTGCACAGTCACAGTGTGCGCCGGGGCCCTCCCGCCCCAGGCGTCCCCTTCTTCCAGAATGTGGCCATCAGGAAGCTGCAGACGAACCTTGACGCTCAGCAGCGTCCCCGCAGCAAGCTCTGCGTCCAGCATTGCGCCCTCGCCGCTCTGGTCGAAGGTCCAGCCCTCAGGATTGCTGATCCAGCCGCGGTGTTCGCCGGTCAGGAACAGGGTACCCGGCGGCGTGCCGGGAGGCAGGGCCGGAATCAGAAACCGCAGGTGAGCCATGGCCCGATTCAAGCATGCAAAGAAAAAAAGGGGTGAGACCCGCAGGCCCCACCCCTTCTTCACCCTGAGTTGTCAGCTGATCAGGCCGAGCTTGCGGATCTCGTCGCGCTCTTCTTCGAGTTCGCGGGCGGTGGCGTCCATCTTGCCGCGGCTGAACTCGCTGATTTCCAGGCCCTGCACGATCTGGTACTTGCCGTCCTTGACGGTCACCGGGAAGCCGTAGATCAGGCCCTCGGGCACGCCGTAGCTGCCGTCGCTGGGAATGCCCATGCTGACCCACTCGCCTTCAGAAGTGCCCAGTGCCCAGTCGCGCATGTGGTCGATGGCTGCGCTGGCCGCACTGGCCGCGCTGCTGGCCCCGCGCGCCTCGATGATGGCGGCGCCGCGCTTGGCCACGGTGGGGATGTACTCCTGCTCGTACCAGGTGCGGTCGACCAGGTCCAGGGCTGGCCGGCCACCCACGGTCGCCTGACTGAGGTCGGGGTACTGGGTCGAGGAGTGATTGCCCCAGATGGTGATGTTCTTGATGGCGCTGACCGGCTGACCGGTCTTCTCGGCCAGCTGCGAGATGGCGCGGTTGTGGTCCAGGCGCACCATGGCGGTGAACTGCCTGGGGTCCAGGTCGGGGGCGTTCTGCTGCGCGATCAGGGCGTTGGTGTTGGCGGGGTTGCCCACGACCAGCACCTTGACGTCACGGCTGGCCACCTGATTCAGCGCCTGACCCTGGGGTTTGAAGATGCCGCCGTTGGCCCCCAGCAGGTCGCCGCGCTCCATGCCTGCCTTGCGGGGCATGGCGCCCACCAGCAGGGCGTAGTCGGCGTCCTTGAAGGCCACCAGGGGATCGTCGCTGGTCACCACGTCGGCCAGCAGCGGGTACGCACCGTCGCGAAGTTCCATCACGACGCCCTGCAGCGCCTTGAGCGCTGGGGTAATTTCCAGCAACTGCAGAATCACGGGCTGATCCTTGCCCAGCATGTCGCCGGCAGCAATGCGGAACAGCAGGCTGTAACCAATCTGACCGGCCGCACCAGTCACGGCCACACGAACGGGTTGCTTATTCGTCATGGGTATCCCTCCTGAGGATGCCATCTGTGTAATGGCTGTTCGCCTCACAATACTGCCCCTGCCTCCCAGCCGGCCGAGAGTTCCTGTCGGGGGAACAGGGGTGTCAGATCGGCGCGTCCGTCATGAAGTTCGGCGCGCGCTTCTCGCGCAGGCTCGACAGTCCTTCACGCACGTCGGGGCCGGTAAAGCCCAGGAATTCCAGGGCCAGGCTGGCGTCGAAGGTGGGACCCATGGCGCGCAGCCAGTTGTTCAGGGCGTATTTGGTCCAGCGCACGGCAGTGGGGCTTCCGGCAGCCAGCGTGCGGGCCACCTTCCAGGCCCGGTCGAGCAGCTGATCGTCCTCGACACAGAGGCTGACCAGCCCGATACGCTCGGCTTCCTCACCGCTGACCGGTTCACCGGTCATCAGGTGGTACTTGGCCTTGTTCAGGCCACACAGCAGCGGCCAGATGATTGCAGCGTGATCGCCAGCCGCCACGCCCAGACGCACATGGCCGTCCAGGATACGGGCCGTTTTTGCGGCCACGCTGACGTCGGAAAGCAGCGCCACCGCCAGTCCGGCACCCACGCAGGGCCCATGAATGGCGCTGACAATGGGTTTACCGCAGTTGATCACGTTGTAGACCAGGTCACGCGCCTCACGCCAGACACGGGCCAGCGCGGTGAAGTCCTGGCTCATCTCCTCGATCAGCTCGAAATCTCCACCAGAGGAAAAGCCGCGGCCCTCACCGCGGATCAGGACACAACGCACGCCCTGTGCCGCGTCGATGTCCCGCCAGATGTACGTCAGGGCGCGGTGTGCCTCGGCATTCACCGAGTTCAGGGTGCGCTCGTTGCGGATGACGATCTCCAGAATGCCGTCCTCGTGCAGCTCAAGGCTGAGGCCAGGGTAGCGGTCGGGAGACAGAAGTTCGGTGGCGTTCATAGTCTGAGGCTAACCTCCTTGTCCTGCACAGGTATTCACGTCGGTTTTAGGCGCGTCGCCAGCCGAGGGTGCGGCCAGTAGCAGACTGGCCGACAGGATTCAAAGGCCCGAGATGAATCTGACCCGTTCATGACCTTACATGGGGACCCATGCTTCTGACTCGCCTATAGTTTGCAGGTGCACGCTACCTCCAAGGCCAGACCAACTTCTGCCTTCTGGATCCGGCCCTGGCTGGCAGTCTTGCCAGTCCTTTATGTCATCTCCCCACTGGCCTTGCTGGCCCTGCCTCAGCTCAAACGCCTTCCTCGAATAATATGGTGGGTCTTAGGATTTTACGCAGTGAGCCAGCAAATCCCCGCACTTTTCGCCCCTGAGCCTCTGCTCGCCAGTGTTCTTGCGCTCGCCCGCACCCTGCTGATGTTCGGTCTAATAGGAGTCGGTGGCTCGCTAGGACAGGTGGCGGATCTGAGGCGGCTGGGCTGGGGTTTGCTGATCGTGTACGCGACCGCGCTGGCCTACAGTCTGCTGGGCAGCACAGACATCCTGATCAGCCGTCTGAACCATCCTTACATGACCCCAATCACCTTGGGGCTGACAGGCGCCTTCGGAGTATGGCTGACATTATTCGCACCAGGAAAACTAGTCTGGAGGGTCCCGCTCGGTGTGCTGGCGCTCAGCGTGCTGTTGCTTTCCGGAAGCCGCGGACCGCTGGCCGCCGCTTTGCTAGGAGCCGTGGCCGGGTTCATGATCCGGCAAGGGCGGCGGGTAGCGGCGGGAGTCGCAGCCGGGGTGGCACTGCTTGCAGGCAGCTTTTACCTGGGGCAACGTCTGGAGGTGAGCGCCATCACCCGGCTGGGCAGCGCAGATACCACCGGGCGCGACGTCATCTGGTTCAATACCTTGAGCGTGATCCGCAGCGAGCCCTGGAGCGGGGTGGGCAGCTACCGACTTGGCACCCGCTTGGCTTCCCCTGGCGGGAACTGCGAGCTCTTTGCGTCAGCGAGCGGCGAGGTGCAAGCCTGCCCCAACTGGGTCACTTCGCTCGGCAACCCCTGGCTGATCGCACACAACATTTCCTTACAACAGTTGGCCGAAACCGGTCCGCTGGGCCTCCTAGGCCTGTTCGTGCTCCTGGTCACTGTAGCAGCCGCCACACTCCAGAGGCGGGACCCACTAGCCGTCGCAGTGATCTCTGGGCTGCTGGTAGCCACAGCCAACGACAACACCCTGCTTGTGCCCAGCCCCTTCTTTGCAGAAGTGTTCTGGGTGGTGGCAGGGATGCAGTTGGTGCGTCTTCAGGGTGTGGGTTGGGGAACTGGAGTTCTGCCGGCAATGCTGCTGCTCCTGCTGTCTTTTCCCCTGCTGGTGTCTGCCCTTCCTGCGACTGCCCCACCCGTTACAAGGCTGACGCTACTCAATGCCCTAACCAACATTAAGCGATCAAGCGATTACACAGCGTTTGTTCAGTTCGGCGCGCCTCCAGGAAGATACCGCGCTGTCTTGCGAAGCTGCCTAGCAAGCTGCTCGACTATTTCCACAGCGGTCTTCAGCGTTGTGGACGAGACGTCCCCGGTGCTTCACTTGAGTGGCAATCTATACCCTGTGGCACGCCAGCGTCTGGAATTGTTGCTTTATCCTGGAAAGGCAGGTGCGCGCAGTCTGCCTATCGCAAAGCACACCTGGACTGTGCAGGTACAGCCTTGAATGGGTGGAAGGCCTTGACGGTGCTGCTGGCTCCGTCGTTAGCAGTGAGTATCTTTTTGTTCGGTTTGGCTCAGCGTCCCCAGCAGACGGCATCTCTTCAACTTGCTCTGCCTAACTTGAGCTGTACCCAACCGCCCAAATTCCGCGTCGGCTACCAGCGGGAAAGCAACGGCCTCCAGCCGCGGGACGGTGGGTTTTCGTTCCAGGGTCTCTCGTGGCTGGAGACGGACCTCTGTACCCCCGGTACCCTGATTCTGACCGCCGCTGGCGAGGTGGCCGGTGGAGAAGCCCCTATCCTCGACGTCGCGCTGAACTCCAAGATGCTGACCCGCGAGTCTTTTGACCGGCAACGCACTGTGAGGTTACGGGTGCCCGAAGCGGGCCGCCTGACCCTGGGTTACTTCAACGATTATTACCGCTCGGATGCCCGCGTTGCCACGCTGGAAAACTTCAGTATGAAAGGGGACACATGTCGTACTTTGCAGGCGGTTGATGTGCCCCCGGAAACCGGCGGCGACTGGTCGCCTAGTACAGCGACCGCCACGCTTGTTGCGGCTGTTCCCATGACTGTGATCCCCTGCGGTTCAGGTGAACTCACGCTGCGTGTTGTGGGCCGGGCTGGTGGCAAGGTCTTTCCAGTGCTCAAATTTCAGCAGGGAGGCCGCACACTCCTACAAATCCCGACCCGTGAGACCCGAAAGGCCGTATTGCTGAAAGTCACGCCGGAACCGTTGACAGTCACACTGATCAATCCATATTTCAAGCAGCTAGCAGACCGGAATCTGCATATCAGACGACTGGAATTCCGCCCAGAGTCGCCCAGTTTGCCCTGAGCGCTTGCCAACGGTCGGTATTCAAAGACACATCGGCGGGCAACGGTACCGTCACGTCTGCACGACGTCCCTCACGTACCGCAGGATTACGACGCCGGGCCAGATCAAACACGCTCTTACGCTCAGTTACGATATGCAGCACTGAATCAGGAATCTCCAGAGCGTGTAGCACAGCTTCCGCCACCAGCGGAGCGATAATATCCACGTAATCCTGGCCGGTATATACGTCGCTGAACGCTACTGGATACTGGAACTCTCGAGGTCGGAAGCTGGTTCGCACGATCAGATGTTGGCCGGCCGTACGGGCAGCCTCCTCAGCCACCAGCTTAGTCAGGGCGTAATAGTTGACGGGGGGACCGGGGATATCCGTCTCACGATAATCACCCTGCGCGCCGCTGAATACGTAGTCGGTGCTGATCTGCACAAGCTTCGCCCCGACCTCATTGGCTGCCTGGGCCATATGCCGGGTGCCTTCCACATTCACCCGCCAGCAGGTCTCCCGGTCCTCTTCGGCACCGCCAACGTTGGTGTAGGCCGCCGCGTGGACAATCACTTCAGGGCGTTTGCACCACACCATTTCCAGCACCTGAGCAGAATTGGTTACATCAAGTTCCCGGCTGGATGGCGCGACGATATTCGGCAAAAGTGCCTGCAGCTCAGTACCCAGGCGGCCTCCCCCACCAGTCAGCAGGATGCGTGGAGCAGTCACTGCACCCTCCCGAACTTGTTCTCAGGAATTAAACGGTTCAGCATCTGGCGAATCGCCATATAATCCCCCTGCTCGGCGTAGTTTTGCAGCGCCCGAACGTCACGCCCGATAGTATGCGGATTAACCAGTCCCAACTGCGCGCTGTAAATCTCACTGTGGGTGGTCGCGCCCACGCCCTCACCGCTGGTCAGCAGTTCCTCATAGAGCTTCTCACCGGGGCGAATACCGCTGTACACGACATCCACGTTACGGGCGCCGCTGAGGCGAATCACGTCATGTGCCAGGTCCGAGATCTTGACCGGATCGCCCATATTCAGCACGTAAACTTTGCCGTTCTCGGCCAGCCCCCCTGCCTGAAGCACGAGCCGCGCCGCTTCCGGTATGGTCATAAAGTAGCGCACCATTTCCGGGTGCGTCACGGTGATAGGACCGCCCGCACGAATCTGAGCCATAAAGGTTGGCACCACACTGCCCCGGCTGCCCAACACGTTGCCGAAGCGCACCGACACGAAAGCTTGGCCCTCGCGGGCGCGGGCGGCTCCAGCAGATACCACCATCTCGGCGACGCGCTTGGAGGCGCCCATGATGCTGGTCGGGTTGACTGCCTTGTCGGTTGATACATTGACAAGGCGTCCCACCCCAAACTCCAGACACAGTTCCACCACGTTCTGAGTCCCAATGACGTTGTTGAGAATGGCTTCAGAGGGTGTTTCTTCCATCAATGGCACGTGCTTATGGGCCGCTGCATGAAATATGACTTCAGGGCGATAGCGCTCAAACACGGCGCGCAGTCGGGCCTCATCACGGACGTCGCCGATCAGGCCCACCTGGTCGATATCCGGCCAGTTGCGAATCAACTCCTGCTGAATCCCAAAGATGCTGTTCTCGCCCCGCCCGAACAGCAGGATCTTGGCGGGGGTAAAGCTGACCAGTTGCCGCACAAGCTCGGAACCAATGCTGCCCCCTGCGCCGGTGACCAGCACCACCCGGCCACGCAGGTATCCTGCGATCTCGTTAGTATTGAGTTGCACAGGTGGACGTCGAAGAAGGTCTTCTAGGTTTACATCTCGAATTTGCTGAAGGTTAACGTCTCCTGACAAAATCTCAAAGACACCAGGAATGATGCGATACCGCAACTCCGCGTCGCGCGCGAGGTCGACCACGTGACGCACAAAGTCTCCGGTTGCCGAAGGCACGGCGATCAGGATCTCCTGCGCTTCCTCACGCTTGGCGACATCAACGAGGTCGTCTACTCGCCCAAACACCGGCAGCCCCAACAACCGTTTACGTATCTTGCCCGGTTCGTCATCCAGAAAGCCGATGGCATCCAGGCCCGCTTCAGGGTGGCGCTGCATCTCACGGGCGATTAGGGTCCCTGCCTCCCCAGCACCAACGATCAGGACCCGCTGGCGCTGAGGGGAGGACCGAAGCCGAGCTCGCTCATTGGTCAGTCGAGCGACCAACCGAACTCCACCCATCATCAAAAAGCCTAGCAGGCCAGCCAACACCGGCACACTGCGCGGCAGTTGCAGCCAGGTCTGAAACACGAAGCCGAGCGCGAACATCACCAGTGTGGCGAGCGCGACCGCCCGAGCCAGCAAGTTAAGGTCTAGCACGCCGACTCGCTGCCAGGTCTGCCGGTGCAGGCCGTAGCGGGCCTCAAGCGCCGCCATCACAAGAACGCTGAGCAGCAGATAACTCCAGACATTAACTGGAATTCCCGCAGTAATCAGGCCCGGCTTGCGAAATGCATAGGCGAGTACTCCCGACGATCCCCAGAGGACAAGGTCTAGCAGGAATTTGGAGACGGTCAGATTCATCAATATCTCATCTCCTACCAGTTAGCAAAAATGATCCAGCTTATCGCGTTGTGTAAAGGGACCTATATCAAAGTACGCTGTGACACCGCACCCAATATCTTAATACGCTCCATGCGCCTTAAAAACTCGACGTACAGTATATATCAACAGAATCAGGTCGGTTAAGAGCCCTTGGTGTCGCAGATAGAGGATATCTTGGCGAATCTTCTCAGCGTCAGATAGATCATCACGCCCGGTGATCTGCGCCAGACCAGTGATACCTGGACGCAGCCTGTGAACACCTGCACTTTCTCTGCCGCGTAATACGACACTTTGCGTTAGAAGAGCTGGGCGTGGCCCCACCAAGCTCATTTCGCCTCGCAGGACGTTAAGCAATTGGGGCAGCTCGTCAAGACTGGTCCGCCGCAGCATCGGCCCTAGGCGCGTGTAAGGACTGAGGCCTAAGCGGCGCATTTCTTCAGTCGAGACATTCGGAGTGTTGCGTTTCATGGTACGGAACTTGTAAATCGTGAAAGGTCGATGCCAACGCCCGGCGCGTTGCTGCCGGAAAATCACCGGACCGGGGTCATCCACGAAGATAGCCAGTGCGACCAGCACCATAATAGGCGACAGTACAACGAGGCCCAGCGCTGCAAGTACTTGATCCCCAGCGAGCTTGAACGGTTCGTAAAAGATTGCACGGATCTGGAGGTTCTGAGACTTCACAATAGACCCACTTGGCGCAGTCGCGCGACTTCCTGCGCAATACCAACGGTAAAGGGCCGGGGCGCGTACCCCAGCTCACGCTGCGAGGCGCTGATATCAAAAGCCTTGTCCTCCTGGAGACGAATCACCTGCTCCCGCTTAACCGGAAATTGCGGTATCCGCTCTAGCACCCCGGCCAGGGCGGCCACCGGGCCCTCTGGGATAAAGAGCATCGCTCCACGGCGTCCAACCGCCTGGAATGCCTCGTCAACGATCTGACGGTAAGGCAGGGGCCGCGGTCCAGCCAGATTGAATTCGCCCCGTGCGTCCCTCACGACCGCCTGAGCGATACCTTCTGCCAGATCGTCCACGTGCACCGGCTGCATTAAGGCGCGCCCGCTGCCGAAAACTGGGTACACCGGCACACGGGCGATGAACCGCAGCAGCTTGTGCATGTTGTGATCACGCTCGTTCCCGTAGATCATGCTGGGCCGTAGTAGTGTAACCTTCAGCGGACTACGCCGCATCTCGTCTTCGATTTCGCGGTAGAGCGCTGAGTACGAATGGTGCTTCGAGAACACGCCAGTCGTCGTGACGCAAAAAGCCCGGGTGATCCCTACTCCTGCCAGGGCAGGAAGCATTGAGCGGGCATGACGCAGATTGGCTGTCTCAAGCAGTACATCCGTGGGGCGCACTACATTCAGATAGGTCGCTGGAGTGTCCAGATCGCAGACGTGCCAGAGCACCCCTAAATCCGCCAGTGCCGCCGTATCGCTGCTAGCACGGACCAGCGCCATAATGGGCCGTTCAGGTTCAAGCTCTCGTAAGCGGTGCAGCGTCGCCAAGCCGGTATTGCCTGTCGCCCCAGTCATGAGCAATCTGAAAATCGGCGAGCCAACAGTCATAGCTCACTCGTTACATCAAGCTTCATAATTTTTAACATTTCACTATTGACAAGGTGAACGTCATATTTTAAGCGGGCTTTTAATAGACTTGCTTCTGCCATCTCCTGTAAGGGCGCAGCCAACGAAGTAAAACTTTCCATAGCCTCAGCAAGCGCCTGAGCATCACCTATAGGCACTAGCAAGCCATTGACGCCTGGCTCCACCGTCTCACGACAACCTGGCGCATCCGTTGTGATAACCGGTCGCCCAGTTGCGAGGGCCTCCAAGGTGCTCCGAGGCGTGCCCTCGCGATATGAAGGCAGAACAAAAACATGACTTTCGGCGAGCGCATCGCGAACATCTTGAAGTTCTCCAAGATATTGAATGTTGCCATCATCTACAAGCGTCTTCAACTCACTTGCCGATAAGGCAGATGGATTGTCATCCAGGGGTCCAGCGAGTTGAACCTTCACATTTATACCTTTCATTTTTAGAAGTGAAGCGGCCTGAACATACTCTCGTACACCTTTTTCTTTAATAAGGCGCGCAATCATCAAGAACTTAATAGGTGGACTTGCTGGGAGAGCACTGGCTTGATAGTGGTTCAAGTCGACACCACTCCCAGCCACCAGCGCCGTCTGTGCTATGGACACCATCTTGCGTTTCAGGAAAAGCTCACGGTCATCAGGGTTCTGAAATATCACCTTTTTTACCCCTGAAAAGGCAATTCGGTAGAGAACACTAGCAACTATTGCCATTGTCCGCTGCTTGTACGAATTTCCAGTAAACACATGTCCCAATCCAGTGACAAGAGCATAGATATTATCTACTCCAGCCCAACGGGCAGCCAACGCGCCGTAAATGTTCGGCTTAATGGCTGTAGTTAAGACATGCGTTGCTTTAGCATCTCGCAATAAATGATAAAGCTCTATGATTGTCCTGAGATCGCGACTTGGATTTAGGCCAGTGCGGTCCATAGAAAAGCTTTGATAGTCAACACCTATTTCGAGGAGTTGCATCCGTATTTCAGGATACTGACCAGGGGCCAATACTGTGACACGGCAACCTCCTGCTCTTATGGCCTTCAAGAGTGGAGCCCTAAAATTTATCAGCCAAGGAGCGTAGTGCGCTATCAAGACAACGTGAGGCCGACATGTAAACGGCGTCATACTCTAAAGTAGCCCCGGTACCATTCCACAAACCGTCCCACCCCGTCCTCGATACTCGTAGCCGGCTTAAATCCCACGTCTCGCACCAGATCGTCCACATTGGCGTAGGTAGCAGGAACGTCACCGTCCTGGAGAGGCAACATGTTCTTTTCGGCCTTTTTGCCCAGTTTTTCCTCAAGCACCTCAATCAGGTGTAGGAGCTGCACCGGATTATTGTTGCCGATGTTGTACAGGCGGTAGGGCGCGCTGCTGGTCCCTGGATCGGGCTGTGCACCATTCCACTGAGAGTTTTGCGTGGCGACCTGGTCGGTGACACGGACGACCCCCTCCACTATGTCATCGACATAGGTAAAATCGCGCTGCATCTGGCCATGATTGAAAACGTTGATCGGCTGGCCTTGCAAGATGGCGCGTGTAAACAGAAACATTGCCATATCTGGGCGGCCCCAGGGCCCATACACCGTGAAAAAACGCAGGCCGGTAGTGGGCAGGCCGTACAGATGACTGTAGGTGTGCGCCATCAGTTCGTTGGCCTTTTTGGTGGCGGCATACAGACTGAGCGGGTGATCCACATTGTCATGGACACTGAACGGCATGCTGGTATTCATGCCATACACGCTGCTGCTACTGGCATAGGCGAGGTGTTGCACGCCGTGATGTCGGCAGCCTTCTAGAATGTTCATGAACCCGACGATGTTCGCGTCGATATAGGCATGCGGATTTTCAAGGCTATAGCGGACCCCCGCCTGCGCGGCAAGGTTCACGACACGCTCTGGTCGGTGCTCTCGGAAAAGCCGATCAACAGCGGAACGGTCTTCCAGATTGCCCTCAATCAGGGTGAAGCCTGGTTTGACTGTTAGGCGCGCGGCCCGGTCGCGTTTGAGCTGTGGATCGTAATAAGGGTTGAAGTTGTCAAAACCAATGACCTCGTCGCCCCTCTCTAGAAAGCGGTGGCTGAGGGTTGAACCTATAAATCCGGCGGCGCCGGTAACGAGGACTTTCATGCTCAGAGACTCCAATAGCGGCCCGGCAGGTCGCTTTCCGAGAGGGCAGATTTTACGTCGACCAGCAAGCCCGTTCCGTTCACCATTCCGGTGAGCCGGGAGCGCGACATGTTCAGATAAGCTTGGTGAGGCACAGCCAAAATTAGGCCGTCCAGCTCTTGAAAGGCCTCCAGGTCACTCAGGGACAGGTTGTACTCGTGCATGGCCTCTGCTTGCTCCGCGTGTGGATCATGAATCAATGGCTCAATCCCGAATTGACGCAGTTCTGCAATGATATCCGGCACACGACTGTTGCGGAGATCAGGAACGTTTTCCTTGAAGGTCAACCCCAGCACCCCGACCCGCGCACCTTTGACCGGTCGGTCGGCGGCAATGAGCAGCTTCACCAGTTTCTGCGCTACAAAAGCGCCCATGCCGTCATTCACGCGGCGACCAGCCAGAATGACCTGCGGGTAGTATCCCACCTCCTGCGCCTTCTGGGTCAGGTAATAGGGGTCCACACCGATACAGTGCCCTCCCACCAGCCCGGGGCGGAACGGCAGGAAGTTCCACTTGGTCCCCGCTGCTTCCAACACGTCCAGAGTGCGGATGCCCAGTCGGTCGAAAATCAGTGCCAGTTCATTCATCAGCGCGATATTCAGATCACGCTGGGTATTCTCGATGACCTTAGCGGCCTCCGCGACCCGGATGCTGGGCGCGCGGTGAATTCCCGCTTCCACTACTGCCTCGTAGACGGCGGCCACCCGGTTCATGGTCTCGGAATCCTGACCAGACACGACCTTCGTGATCTTTTCCAGCGTATGCACCTTGTCGCCGGGGTTGATGCGCTCGGGACTGTAGCCCAACTTGAAATCCTCGTACTGCCGCAGACCCGAGACCCGTGCCAGCACCGGACCACACACTTCCTCAGTTACGCCGGGATACACCGTGGACTCGTAGACCACCACGTCTCCCGTTTTCAGGTACTGGCCGATCATCTCGCTGGCCCGGATCAGCGGCGTCAGGTCTGGGGTGTTGTGCGCGTCAATCGGTGTGGGCACTGTCACGATGAACAGGGTGCGGTCGGCCAAGTGCCCCGCCTCGTTGCTGCACCGCAGACGTGAAGAACGCAGCCGCCCATCATCGATTTCCCCTGTACGGTCGTGCCCCTGGCCCAACTCTGCGACACGGGCAGCGTTGATATCGAAACCCAGCACATCCCCGAATTTCTCGGCCAGAGCCACAGCGAGGGGGAGGCCCACGTATCCCAGGCCCAGCACGGCGATCTTCTCTTTACTCACGGCTTTTCTCCTCTTGCAACCATAACTCCAGCACCAGCAACGCGTACACGATGTATGCCCAGTTGCGGTCGGTCATCACTTCGCGGCGCAGCAATGCGTCGATAAAGGCTCCATCCACATAACCCCGGACCAGAGCCTCGGCGCCGCCCAGCGTATCCAGCAGGATAGGCCGCAGTTCTCCCTGCAACCACCTCACCAGCGGAATTTCAAAGCCCCGCTTGGCTCCACCGATCACCTCATCAGGGAGGCGGCTGCGGTAAGCGTCACGCAGCACGGCCTTGGGTGTTCCCCCCCGCACGCGGTAGGCGTCGGGAAGCCGCCAGGCGAACTCCGCCACCCGGTGGTCCAGCAAAGGGGAGCGACCTTCGAGAGAGTGAGCCATTGTGGCTATGTCCATCTTGACCAGCAGATCACTTAGCAGATTGATGCGGGCATCAGTGGCCAGTTGCCCATCGAGCGCCCCCAGTTCCGGGCGCTGAATCGCAGCGATTCGCTCCTCGGTTGGCAGCACCGGTCCTCCACGCCAGACCCGCTGTTTGTCTCCCTCGCGGAGCATATCGGTCGTCCAGGCGAGATAACGCTCGGCAGGTGACAGGGCCAAGCCTCGCGTAAAGCGTGCGGCGAACCCCAACGGGCTGCGCCGTGCCCCTGCGAATGGCGCCAGACCTGCCGCAAGTGTGCGCGCCACGCCCTTGGGCACAACATCCAGCGCCGCACTGCGGACCGCTGCCACGTACCGGCGGTAGCCAGCGAATACCTCATCACCACCGTCTCCATTAAGCACCACAGTTACGTGCTGCCGAGCCAATCTCGAGATTCCCAGACTGGGAATGGCACTGGAATCGCTGTAGGGCTGGTCGTATGCACGCACCATTTCCTGCAATCCCTCCAGCGGGCTTACCTCCAGTTTCAGGATGGTGTTTTTTACGCCGAGGTGAGCTGCTGTGCGCTGCGCGACAGGAGATTCGTCGAAGCCCTCGCCGGTCGCGACTGTGAAGGTCTGCAGCGTGCTGCCCAACTGCTGCGCCGCCTCGTACGCGATCACGCTGCTGTCAACCCCGCCCGATAGGAATACACCCAGCGGGACATCCGAGCGCAGACGAAGGCGCGTGGCCTCCCCAATTTCGGCCCGCGTACGTTCCTTAGCTTCATCGTAGCTCAGCGTCAGCTTTGGATGAAATTCCGGTTGCCAGTAGGCCTGAATCTCCAGGTGCTCTTCCCGAAAACGCATCCAACTTCCTGGCGGCAGGGCGTAGACACCCAGGTAAACCGTACTGGGCTGCGGCACCACGCCCAGCGACAGATAGTCATAGATGGCCTGGTCGTTGATCTGCCACCGCTCGCCTGCCGCGCGCGCCAGGGGCCGAAGCGCCTTGAGTTCTGAGGCGTACAGAAGACCGCCTGAGGCAGGCCGCGTGTAGTACAGCGGCTTCTTGCCGAAGCGGTCGCGGGCCAGAAAGAGGCTGCCATCGCGGGTGTCGTGGATGGAGAAGGCGAACATGCCGCGCAGGTCCTCCAGCATGCGCTCGCCCTTCTCCTCGTACAGGTGAACCAAGACTTCCGTGTCCGAGTCAGTGGCAAAGGTATGCCCACGCGATTTGAGTCCTGCCATCAACTCTCGGTAGTTGTAGATTTCCCCGTTGAATACAACGGCCACCGTCTCGTCCTCATTATAGATCGGCTGGTCTCCACCCTCCAGATCGATAATTGCCAAGCGCCGCATTCCCATGCACACTTGGCTCTGAAAATAGGTGCCCTGACCATCCGGGCCACGATGGGAGATGGCATCTAGTGACCTGTGTAGAGCTGTCTGAGGGGCATTCAGATGGGCTCCGACTGCACCACTAATTCCGCACATGTATCCTGCTTTCCGCCGCATCACGCAGCACGCGCTCCATCACATCCACCTGCGAGGAGAGACTGAACCGATCCTCAATTACCCGTCGGGCAGCCAAGCCGAGTGAACGCCCCAGGTCTGTGCGCGTTAGCAGATCGGCCAGGTACTGCTCGAACTCAGCTGCGTTCTTCGCCAGAAATCCTGTGTCTCCGTGCCGAATCACTTCGCTATTGGCTCCTATCTCCGACCCTACACTTGGGATTCCCACCGCACCGTATTCAATCAGCTTAAAAGCGCATTTGCCACGCACATACTCATCATCCAGGAGAGGCATGACGCCTATACAGAACTTCTGTAGCTCTTGAATCTCAGTCTCCAGACTCCAGGGGACAAAAATGGCTCCAGCCGCTTCAGTTCTTTCACGCACATCTGGACTGGCAATCACGCGGAACTCGGCCCCAAACTTGCGACACACCTCTACCAACCCTCTTAGGAACGGCAGGAGATAACGAGCAAATGTTGTCGATGTTCCAATCCAGCCCACCACTGCTTTAGTTTTCGGACCCTGCTGTGGTCGTACTGTGTATTTGTCTGTATCTACAACTGTTGGAACTACTGTGACTCGCGTCTGTGGCGAGATTCGCTGCACGTAGTCCGCCAAGTAAGCGTTGCCGACCGTTGCCCCGACGCTGCCACGCAGCAGGTTTTGAATGGGATACTGGGTAAACACGGCATCGTCCATGTCAAAGACAAAAGGTACACCCGACCTAAGGAACTTTCTGTCAAAGAATTTGTGCGCTGCTGGCGCTGTCTGACGATGTACGTAGATTAGATCGTAGCGCCCACGGGCTGTTTGAGCTTCGCGTAAGCGCTCCATAGTCGCCAATGCCACGCGTGCAAGGGCGAGTGGATGCTGAGGTGCCCCATTCATGCGAAGCTCAAAAGCTCGCGGTGTCAGGAAAGGCCGAATGTCCAATTCGATCCCTCGTGCTTGCAGCGGCTCCTGGAAAGCATACATGCGATAGCGGGCGCTAGGACCGAGGAGTGGATAGGGAGAGAGGGTAAGGACTCGGAGGCTCACGGGCGCATTCTCCTGGTCAGGATACTGGGCAGTGCACGGTAGAGCAGCCCAAAACCTTCACGCAGTTCGGGCAGTTCTCCCTTCCGGCCAGATAGCAGCAGGAAGGCAGCTCGCGACAAGGGTTCCAGTAAAAGCGTGTTGGCAAAATTGAGCAGGTTCTCGCCTGGCCCGTAATACTTCCGCCCGTACAGTAAACGACTTTGCAAAGAATAGAAGAGTCGTCGTCCCTTGATCTGTGAGGTCGTACCTTCCCCCTCGTGGAATGCCTGGACCCCACTCAGGTAGACACTCCTTAAACCCAACAGGTGCGCACGGTAAGCATAATCAACCTCCTCAAAGTACACAAAGAACCGCTCGTCGAATCCCCCCAGTCGCTCAAACAGTTCACGCCGGGTCAAAAAAAACGCTCCAATTACCTGATCAACCTCTTGGGTCTGGTCGTGCGCCCACTCCCTCATAGTATGACCCAGACGTGGTAAGAGCCGATCCAGGCCCAGATTTTGGGCCAGGAACATACTGGCTCTTGGGAAGCGCGCGCAACTGCGAGTTACCTGACCTTGCTCATCAAGTAGTTGGATGCCCACAATTCCTGTTGTAGCCTGTGCTGCATCTTCCATGAAGTCGACCACTCCCTGAAGCGCGCGCGCGCTGACCTGGGTGTCCGGATTCAGGAACAGAAGATAGGGCGCTGTCGCACGTCTTGCTCCAAGGTTGCAACCGCCTGCAAAGCCAAGATTGGTCGGCGAGCGAACAAGTTGCACCGCCTGACCTTCTTTAAGGATGATTTCGACTGACCCGTCCGTGGAAGCGTTATCCACTAAAATGAGTTCAATTTCCCAAGGGAGCCCCTGACGAGTCTCGATTAAGCTCGTAAGAAGCGCGGGGAGCATTTTTTGCCCATTCCAGTTTACTACTACTACAGAAATCATATTCCTATGCCCTCCACTGTCCTCACCAAACAATTCCTACTGGAACTACTTCCGATGGCAACAAAAGCTTTGTCCTAGCTCAAATGAAAATACTTGCTATGCGCGCGATACATCAGTTGCCGAAGAAGCTTTTGATGAGGATCTAAAAATGGTTAGGGAAAATAAAGATGAGAAGAAGGCATACTGAATCCAAGTAGACATCAAACTAAAATATCCATCTGTAAAGGGCTGAGTGAGGAGTGGAAATGAAAGAATAGCCAACCAGAACAACGCTACCGCTCCTCCTGTACGGCGAAAAGCGATAAATAACGTGGCATGTAGGATACCAAAAAGAAATTGAAATATAAATATACCCAGCCAACCGAAGTCTTTTAAATATGTCAAGTATATTGTATAAACGTTCGTCGGTTGAGGTATGTTTGTGAAGGCTTGAACCAGCGGAACTACAGTTGCATCAAATCCTAATGCACGACCTAAAGCGTGAATAGTTCTAAATGTGTTTACTCCTCCCTCATCGGTAACTAAAGTCGGCAACTGTACCGAGAGAGCAAGTATACCGCTGAGAAGGTATAGGGATATTGAAGAGAATAGGTCAGGGAAACTTTCTAGCAAGGAAGCGTTCTGATCAACCCCCTTCCCAAGTACACTAGCTCCTATGTAAAATATAGAGAGAAACATCAGGAGACCTAATAATACGAGGCGTAAACGAAGCCGTTTACTAGTCATAGCGTAAATAATACCCATTTCTATAATGAAGAATAGTATGATGCCCCGTCCAGTAGAAAATACAGACATAACTAAGGCACTGGCAACCGCCAGGAACAAGATGGGTAGAACCCTCTTATCTCGGTTGGCACGATAATAAATTAAACAGAATCCCGATAGCGTATTCAATATCGGTAGCGCATAAGAGGTTAAGCGCATTAGTGGAGGAACCTCGCCCCGCACACTGGTTAGGTATCTCAGATTTAAAGCTAAATCTTGTGTTGGTCCAGTTTGCGCGAACTGTGTAGCCGTCTGGATATACACCGCTGCACCAGCGATAGCGAGCAAGGTAAGGAAAAAGGCAAGCACTAGCCTTACGTCTGATAAATGCCGCATTCTCAGAAGTACTGTTTTCCTTGAGCCCAAAGACCTTCCTCCCAAACTGCTCAGTGTTAGGAAGCTCCCCGCCGAAAAGCCCAGCACACCTAGGAAAATTATAAGCATTACAGATTCGCTTAGCGAAACATATCTGTGGCGCTCAACCACATAGACAACTAAAGTGACGAGCCAAACTATGATCTGCAACACTGCTGGGTATCGCACGTCCCGGGAAAAAAAGAAGTTAAGCAGCAACAGAGTTGTTAAGGCGGCAATAAGTGTAGTTAATTCAAGCATTTGCCACCTCTAACCTGAGTAGGTATCGCAAATTTCGTAGAACCAACAGCATGAGCACGCCACTAATAACGACTTCTGCAGCTGAGATACCGAACGTGTAGAGCGGTAGATTCGTACGACCGGCCATAAATAGCACCCAACCCAGCGAAATCAGGGCATTCACTACCAGCAGGGCATTCGCGATTGCATCCCGCCGGGCAGGAAACACCCAGAAATTAAACAGGACCGTGTTGAACCCGATGAAAGGCATCAGCCAGACTGTGACTGCCATGATATCGGCCGCCGCTGCGTACTTTTCTCCAACAAGAAAAGCCACGGCAGGCTCTCGAAGTAGATACAGGACCACAGAACCAATCAGAAGAGCAGCAAAGACCTTAATGGCAGACAAAAAAATGCGCCGCACTCCCTGAGGCGTAGCATATGAGCCTGAAGTTACAATCCGGGGGTATAACGCCTGACAAAACGGCACTGTTAAGGTCGGCATGACCTTCGCCATACGGTCAGCAGTTAGAATTAGAGCGCTGCTTAGCGGAGGGACAACAGCAGCAAGGATCAGGGCTAGGGCAGAAGTATAGGAACTCCCAAGCAGCCTGAAGATGAACACTGCGAATCCCTCTCTGAGGTCATGCCCCACCTCTCTGAGTGGCACACCATGCCAGAGTTCAATGCCCAAGTCGCTGACGAGGCGACGGGTTAGCAGAGCCCAAGTTATGGCGACCCCACCCAACTGTATCCAAAGGACTGGCTCAGGACGAGCAAAACTTAGGGCAATAATGACCATTCCCAGACCTGCCAGCCCTTTGAAGGTCATATCGACACTGGCAGCCACGCGGGCCTGTTGTCGCCCCTGAAAGTACCAAGTCGGCAGGCTGCCTTGAAATAGACCAAACGCCACTCCACTTAGTATCAGCGATGCATTGAGAGGTCTATGGTTCCATCCCAGGGCAAAAGCCAGCCCGCAAAGGAATAGACAAGCACTTGCCAACAGCCCTTTACTGACATACACCAGTCGTACGATTTTTAGCATATCCACAGGCAAGGATGTAGCAGCTATCCGTCGTGTCGCGGTAATATTGTGACCATACTCGACGACGGTTGCTACAGCTATAGCTAGAGCCTGCGCTGCCAGTAAGCCCGCCCAACTGTCAGGAGTAAGAGCCCGTGCCAGCACGGGAAAGGTCAGCAGAGGAATAAGGAAGTTGCCTACCTGCAACCCATACAGAGCCAGAAAGTCCCAGGCCAGCGGCCCAATACGGCTTAGCATTCAATTTAGCCCCGATCTGTTTCCCACAACTCATCCCCGAACACATTCCAAGCAATACGTCCTTCATTAGGATCATCTAAATCGAACTGAGCGTCCATGCTGTAGAGCAGGGTAGCGCCCTCCTCCGATGCTTGGTATCCGTGAGCCACACCACTGGGAATATGCACCATCGTCGGTTGCTCGCCGCTCAGCACCAACTTGCGGCGCACGCCCAGGGTCGAACTGCCTGCTCGGCAATCTACCAACCATACCATCAACTGTCCTTGAATCACACACCAGATCTCGTTCTGCACAGTCTTGACGTGAATGTGAAAAGCATTAACACGGCCTGGTGCAGCCCATGACACGCTGATCTGTCGGGGAGACAAGGGGCCGGGAAGGCCTTGTATACCTTGTTCGTTTATACGCAGGTACTCCATGAATGCACCATTTTCGCTTCGATTTTTTCGAAGGGGCTGAATCCAGACCCCCTCAATTTGCGGGGCCGGGGGGTAGCTCTCGAACGTAAGAACGGCAGCATATTCAGGCGCGAGTTCGACCTTCACAGGACACGGCCCCTTTCATGGCTAAGCTTGAGGAGGTACTGACCGTAACGGTTTTTGGCCAATTTATTAGCCTGCTCACGTAGGTCATCAGTGCTTATCCAACTATTACGCCAGGCGATCTCCTCAGGAGAAGCGACCTTTATGCCCTGACGGTGCTCGATGGTTTGGATAAATGAACTGGCCTCCAACATGCTCTCGTGTGTACCAGTATCCAGCCAAGCAAAACCCCGACGCATGATCTGGACATCAAGCAGCCCTTCTCGCAAATAAGTGGTGTTCACGTCGGTGATTTCCAGTTCGCCGCGTTGGGAAGGCCGCAGACTACGGACGATGTCAACCACCTGACGGTCGTAGTAATACAAACCAGTGACCGCAAAGTCAGATCTAGGCTGCGCAGGTTTTTCCTCAATGGAAAGCACCCGGCCCAGGTTGTCGAAATCCACCACACCGTAGCGCTCAGGGTCGCTAACCTGATAAGCAAATACGCTGGCACCTTGGGCTCTGGCGTCAGCAGCTTGCATCAGATCCGAGAGGTCATTCCCGTAAAATATGTTATCACCCAGAATCAGGGCGCTGTCGTGACTTGCCACGAAGTCCTCGCCGATCAAAAAGGCCTGTGCTAGTCCTTCTGGTTTAGGCTGCACGGCGTACTCCAGCCGCAGGCCCCATTGCGAACCGTCACCCAACAACTGCCGGAACCGTGGCGTATCCTCGGGGGTCGAGATCACCAGAATATCGCGTATTCCACCCAGCATCAAAGTGGTGAGCGGATAGTAGATCATCGGCTTATCGTAGATAGGCAGGAGTTGCTTGGAGACCGCTAGCGTGGCCGGATACAGCCGGGTTCCGCTGCCCCCTGCAAGGATGATACCCCGGCGCGTGCTGGATGGTGCCTGTGAAATGGTCATGCTTTCCGGGTCCCAGCCAAGCGCTCAGCGTACTGCCGGTCATAATATTCGCGGAATTCGCCGTTGCGAATCGGTTCCCACCAAGCGCGGTTCTGAGCGTACCAACGCGTAGCTTCAGTCACTGCCTGCCAGGGATCGTATTTCGGCTCCCAGCTCAGTGCCCGCAGCTTGTCCACATTCATTGAGTAACGGCGATCGTGGCCGGGGCGGTCAGTGACGTGCTGGATCAGACTGCGGTCCTGGCCCAGCGTCTCAAGTACGATATTCACCATTTCCAGGTTGGTCATCTCACGACCTGTCCCAACGTTGTAAACCTGACCAATCTCGCCGCGCAGCAACACGGTTTCAATCCCGGTGCAGTGGTCGTACACGTGGGCATAGTCGCGCATCTGTAGGCCGTCTCCATATACCGGCAGAGCTTCGCCCAGGACCGCATTAGTGGCAAACAGAGGGACAACCTTTTCAGGATATTGGAAGGGCCCGACGTTGTTCGCCCCGCGTGTGATCGTCACCGGCAGGCTATAGGTAATGTAGTACGCCTGGACGAGCTGGTCTGCTGCTGCTTTACTCGCTGCGTAGGGGCTGCGCGGTGCGAGTGGATCGGTCTCGACGCTTTGATGCCCGTCGGGTATATGGCCATAAACCTCGTCCGTGCTGATGTGATGCATCCGGATTCCGAGCTCGCGGGCGACTTCCAGTAGGACATGGGTCCCGCGCACGTTGGTATCAGTAAAGATAAGCGGCCCCAGGATACTCTGGTCAACATGAGTCTCGGCAGCGAAATTGACGATCAAGTCGATCTGATTTTCACAGCAAGCCCGTCTGGCCGCATCCATGTCAGCAATATCGGCCTGCACCAGTGACAACCTTGGGCTGTCCCACAAATCATGTAAATTCTCCCGGCGGCCCGCATAAGTGAGTTTGTCGTAAACCACGATACGGTCACGGGGATGGCTTTCCAACCAATAGCGTACGAAATTGCTGCCAATAAAGCCGCAGCCGCCTGTTATTAACAGATTCATGCTTTCACTCCTCCACGAGGCGCGTAGGAGTACGAGTACCCATAGCTATTGCCCTCGCGCGCATCCGACTTGTTAATGACGAAGCCCAAGATATTCAGCCCAGCACGCTCGGCACGGCGAAGTGCGCTGCGAACCGAGTGCACATTGGTTCGGCCATACTCAGTCACCATCAGCACAGCGTCGGCATGAATCCCCACTACCAGGCCGTCAGCGAGTGCAAGAAGAGGAGCGCTGTCGATCAGAACGATGTCGTAGTGCTGACGCCACAAGCTCAGGGCACCTGCGATGTCAGCCTGGTTAAATACACCCAAGCTGTCTTGCAAGCCGGGACCAGCGGGTAACATGTCTACGTTGTCCTCGACCCGAATAACCTGGACATTGTGTGGATCCGTGAGCGCTTCCCGGGTTGTCCTGACACCGCCCTGACCCGTCAGCTGGTGCCAGTGACCACCCTCATCGTATTTTTTCCATACCACTGCCTGAGTGCCGCGCCGCAGATCTGCGTCAATGATCAATACGCGCTGCCCACTGGAGGCAAAACCGTCGGCAAGCGTAGCGGTCAAGCTGCTCTTGCCTTCTCCGGGCGCGGTGCTTGTCACCATCACAACTGGGTGCGGTTTGCTCACCAGGACTGCCATCAGGTTGACTCGCAAAAATCCAATTGCTTCGTAAAGTCCAGCCTGTCGCGCCGCCCGTACGATGCCGGAAAAGACGATGTCGCGCTGGCGCAAGCGCGGAATCACAGCCAGAGTCGGCACGTTGAGCGCCAAAAGGTCATCTTCACTGCGTATGGTCCGATCCAGGACGGTGACCAGTGCGACGACCCCGGTGGCAAGCAGCAACCCTAACAGCCCAGACAACACCGCGTTTCGCATTGGCTTGGGCGCGATGGGTCTCAAAGGTTCAACCGCAGCGGACAGAGAGCTAAGTACGCCTGCCACCGAGTCCTCCAGTAACTGAACCTGCGTCAAATTGCCTTGGACACTGGCCCGGCGAGTAATTAGGGTTTGCCGTTCCAGAGAGGAAAGACCTGATGTAGCTAACTGCTGATCGACCTGGGCGAGCTGAGCCTGAAAGCCAGCCTGAGCACGCCGGACGTTTTCCAGAGCTCGATTGCGGTCCCAAGAAAGAAGAGTCGCGCTCGCTAGATTTGCCAATCGCTGAGCCGCAGCTGTTGTGCGCGCGCGCGCGCGCACTGTGTAGATTCCGTTACCAGTGAGGTCCAGACGGGAGGTCAAAGTAACGGTCCGCAAACGCTGTTCTCTCAGTTCTTTCCTCAGATTTTCACTGAGACGTTGACGCTCTCCCCGAGCAATTTTTTCATCCTTACTAATTGCTTGAATTAATGGCCCAATGACTTGGGTACTTTGTAAGGCCTGAGCCACAGCCCCCTCAGGCAGTGGCGGAGCCTTGACTAAGGCCGTGCTCAAGGTACTTTCCTGTCCCTGGCTATTAGAAGCAATCAGGCTGGCGCTGGCTTCGTAAATAGGCGGCTGCGCACGAGACCACAGAAACGCCGCCAGTGCCAAGAGTGCTCCTGTTCCCAGAATCCAGACCAAATGGCGTTTTAGTCCTTGCCATACAACAGACAGATCAATCTCCTGTGATCCTGCTCTTTCTGTCATAGCCGAGCTACTCCCCTAATAGATAGGGCTGAACGTTCATTTTCAGCGGCAGGCAGCCAGCGAGAGAATATTGCCACCCTGCTGCATTGAGAAATACTCATCCGCGTCACTATAACTTACCTCGAATAGGGGTTGTTCGTATGGCTATCAGGTGATGAAAATACAGAATTTCAGGTTATGCGCCAGGACGCCCAGCGCGACCTTAAGCCGCAGGCTGAGATATGTTTTGACCTGTCCCCAGCGCAGTCCAGCTCCAATCAGCACGGAGAACGCGGACTCCACACACTTTCTGGCCTGACCCATACTCTTGTTTCCAGCGTGTATCGAGCTGTCTGGCGTTGACTTTCGGTGGCGTCAGGCAGGTCTGGACTGATAGCTCTTATGTCCAATCTGCTTTGGCCTTCCATAAGAGGGCCAATCTTTGTTCATTCCGTACAACACGGTGAAATCGTGCTGGCTTGCCGGACGAATCTCGTATTTTGCAACCTTGCCATTCAGGGTGCACCAAGCATGCAGCTTGAAGCCGTAGACCGGCCCAGCGGTGCTGAATCCATGTCGGGCGCCACGGAGTTTGCAGCGTGGAGCGCGCTTGAACGTCGAGACGGGCAGAGGCTGCGAATCGACTGCGATGAAGTCCAGTTCCTGGACTTCAGTGGCCAGCTGCTCGACGATGGGGGTCAACCGGGCGAACCGGACTCGGGCCTGGGACTCAGAGGGGAAGTCTGGGAAATGATTGAGTTTGAGAAAGCGCCACCAGCAGCTGAAACAGCACCTTGTGCAGCTTCTAAAGTAGTTCGACTGCCAGCAGATCGGCATAAGACATCTTCTCGTGGGAATGGATGAGCTTCGGCGGAATGTGCCGCTGAATCCAGCGGCTCAGCAGGGTGACGGCAACACACAGCCGCAGTAAAGTAAGATCGGGACGGTTCATAAACACCGTCCATTGCGCATTTTTTGTCGCTCGGGTCAACCCCTGTTCGCGGTATCTTACTGCAGATAGGGTTCAATCCGGTCGCGAACAATTGCCACCTGAGTCGAGAGACAGAATTACTGATACCATTCGCCTTTCAGCTATGGCGCCAACCCAGCGCGCCCACGAGTGCAGCAAGCAACAGATTGGCCACCAGCAGCGGCACGGTCGCTTCCCATCCTCCAGCTTCAAAGGCGTAACCAGCGACCACACTCGCCGCGGCCCCTCCGCCGTAGTACGACAGGTGATACAGGCCACCGGCTAGGCTGCGTGCACTGCTGACGCTGCGCTGCACCGCCGCGAGCGCCGCTGACTGTGCCAGGAAAACTCCGCAGGCTGCCGCGGCTACGCCGGCAATCACCAGTGGCAGCGGGGTGCTGTAGGTCAGCAGCAGGCCTGCAATGCTGGACCCCATGGCGGCCAGCAGCGCGGTCCGGGGTCCTCTGGAAGCCAGGAACGGCCCGGCCACCGGTGTGATAATCACACCAAGCAGATACACCGCGAAGACCGAGCCGGTCTGGGCGGTGGTCAGCTGGTACGGGGCCTCGGACAGACGCAGGGTGAGCGTGTTGAAGGTGCCCACCAGCATGAAGAGAATCAAGAACCCCACAGCGCAGGTGGCCAGCAGCGGTGGATTCCGCAGATGGTCGCGCATTCCCACGAGGACGGCCGCAGGATTACGTCTGGGCTCGAACGTCTTCTCGGGTGGGAGGGCCTTGCGCGCTACTCCCCAGCCGGCTGCGCACGCGACCGCCAGCAGCCAGAAGGCCACCCGCCAGTCGCCCTGTTCTGCCACCAGCCCCGACAGAAAGCGTCCCAGAAACCCACCCAGTACAGTTCCGGTCACGTAGGCCGTCAGGGCACGGGCGCGTCCGGCCGGCGAGACTTCCTCGGCGATATAGGCGTTGAGGGCCACCATAACGCCGGGAATCAGCAGGCCCTGCGCAAAGCGTGCGGCGTTCAGGACTTCCAGTGTGGGTGCAGCAGCAGCCAGCAGGGCCGGCAGGACCAGCAGCGCATACGCCCACAGCACAGTCTGACGGCGGCCCCAGGCGTCCGCCAGCACCCCGGTCAGTGGTGAGGCGAGCGCCATGGCCAGCATGGTGGCACCGACCACCGTGCCCACCTGTGCCGGACCCACCCCGAATTCGCGCGACAGGAGGGGCAGCAGGCTCTGCGGGGCGTAAACGTTCAGGAAAACGAGTGTGCCCAGCGCAGCGAAGATCAACGGGTGAGCGTCCTTACCCCGGTTTCGCGTCACAGGTGAGGTGTCATGGGAGACCCACCAGACCGTCAGGTCCTACCAGGGCGACGGCCACACCCAAGGCCGAAGCGCACGCGGGGTCCTGCAGCCCTGGCGGCCCGGCCAGAAGGAGTGTGGGGCGGGCCTCCAGAGCCACACTACCGGTCATATCAAGTCGTTCCAGGACCGCCTCAAAAGTCCAGTCCTGGGCCCAGAGGCGCTTGACGGCATGCAGCGCAGCAGTTCCTGGCGGCGTCACACGCGCCGTCTGGGTGTGCTGGATGCCGGGCCTGCGGGCATGCAGTTCGCCATTGGCCAGCCCGGCGTTGCCCAGCGCGCGGTAAAAGACCTGTACAGCGTCATCCACCAGAAAACTGGTGCGGATCAGGTTCTGCGCCTGATCGGTCAGCGGCTCAAGCAGGTCCTCGTCAATCCGGGCAGGGTTGACCGGCCGGAAGAGCCGGGCCAGTTGCTCCGGAAGGTTGGCGTAGCGGTAATAGGCCTCTTCAAAACCAGCAGGAATCAGCATGCCAGGGACCCCATGCGCCGCGAGTCGATGGGTCTCTGCGCCAACCTCATGAACAGGGTGCTGGGCGGCCTCCTCGATGGTCAGCATGCCTGTAGGCTAAAGCACGAGTGCTGGTGTCGTGATGGGCCTTTGATTCATCCATCAAAGAACAGATGGGCAGGGGCCAGCTTCAGTGTGTCAGCACGTTCTATGCCCAGGGCATCTGATGTCTGTAGGGCACGAACAGGCGCTCATAATCGACCATAACAAGCAAAGAATGCAGAAGGACTTCTCTGCAAAGCAGCGTGAGTCAAGAATTTCTTCCCAACGCCTTGGATCATGACGAGCAGTCAGGCCCGGGCTCTCCGGCTGCGGATCAACCGCACCGCGAACAGGACCATGACCACCAGGGCTGCAATCAACGGTGGTGTATGGTCTTTCTTCACTCCCCACCAGAAATGCAGCACACCCAGACCGGCGGCGACATACACGAGTTGATGCAGCCGCTGCCAGCGCTGAAACCCCAGCCTGCGCACTGCTCCCCGGCCACTGGTCAGTGCCAGCGGCAGCATGAGGACCAGCGCGGCGAAGCCCACAGTGACGAAGGGGCGTTCCAGCACGTCTTCAAGAACCACTGCCGGTGTAAATCCGTGGTCCAGCAGATACAACAGGAAATGCAGTACGGCATAGAAAAAGGTCAGCAGCCCCAGCGCTTTGCGAATCCGGGCCGGCCATGTCCAGCCGGTCAGGGTCCGCAGCGGAGTACAGGCCAGCGACAGAATCAGCAGGACCAGGGCAAGCAGCCCAGTCTGAAGGATCGCCCTCTGGATCGGGTTGGCTCCGAGCGCACCCATCTGCGCGTCAAGCACCAGCACAGCCGCAGGCACCAGACCTCCCATCACCACGCCGGGCCCGAGCCACGGTAATGGACGGGAAGGTCGGCGCGTCACACGGCTCTTATTGGATTTGTGCGGTTCCTGCGGCACAGGCGACACCCTGCCCCTCAGAAGAAGCGGCGCAGGTCCATGCCTTTGTACAGTGACGCGACCTCTTCCGCGTAACCGTTGAAGGGCAGGGTCGGCCGACGGCGCAGTTCGCCGATCCGGCGCTCGGTTGCCTGACTCCAGCGGGGGTGCGGCACCTTCGGGTTGACGTTGGCGTAAAAGCCGTACTCGTCCGGTGCGGCCAGTGCCCAGGTGGTGCGTGGCTGCTTCTGGGTCAGCGTGATGCGGACCACCGACTTGATGTTCTTGAACCCGTATTTCCAGGGCACGACGAGCCGCAGCGGGGCGCCGTTCTGGTTGGGCAGGGCGCGTCCGTGGAGTCCGACCGCCATGAATGTCAGGGGGTGCAGGGCTTCGTCCAGCCGCAGGCCTTCAACGTAGGGCCAGTCGAGCACGTCGCCCCGCTGCCCCGGGAACTGTTTGGGGTCATGCAGCGACGTGAACTGCACGTACTTTGCTTTGCTGTTCGGCTCTATCCGCCTCAGCAGGGCCCCGAGGGGAAAACCGAGCCAGGGCATCACCATGGACCAGCCCTCGACGCAGCGCATGCGGTAAATCCGGTCTTCCAGGGGAAACCAGGATTGAAGGGTATCGATGTCCACCCGCACTGGCTTGCGCACCTCGCCGTCGATCAGCACCGTCCAGGGGCGCGTTCTCAGGCTTCCAGCCAGCCTGGCCGGGTCATCCTTGCCTGTGCCGAACTCGTAGAAATTGTTGTAGGTGGTTGCCTGCGCATACGGCGTGATCGGCTCGGAAGTGTCGTAGGGCCCCAGGGGGCGCCGGGCCTGAGCCATCAGTTCGCCGGGAGCCGCTTGCGCTGCGGCACCGGGACGCCGGGTCAGCAGTTCCAGCCCACCGCCAAGAGCCGCTACTGTCCCGGTGAACAGCGCCGCATTCTTCAGGAATTCGCGTCGCGGAGGGACCTGGGTCTCAGGGGTGGTGTCCTCAGGATCAGCAGGAAGCTGGGGGTCAGGCGGAGTGCTGGTCATAGGTTCATTCTCCTTGGATCATCACGGGCGCCAGGATAAAAGCAGCCCGGAACCGATCTCGCCTGGACAGTCTGGACCGTTTCTCTTATCAGGTATATGCACGACAAGACTTTTCGGATCGACCGGCGAGGTTTCTCAAGGTCCTGTGGGTCAGTTCGTGAGACGGCATAAGGCGCAGCATCGTGTGTCAGGCGGGGCACTGTCCTTTTCCGTCACTGTGCTGGAAGTTGTGTCCCAGAGACATCGGGCCGCTTGCGCCCGACTTTCCAGCGGCCGGGAAGCACTGCTCAGGCAGCATTTCCGGTTGAGCAGCATAGGCTTGATACTGCGTTCATGAGCATTCCGGTTGCCGAGACCGCTTCCCTTTCTCTGGACAAGCTGCTGACCCTGGATCCGCGCCTCCCAGGGGTCTGGGCCTGGGTTCAGCAGCACATGACCCCGGATGCTGCTCACGATGAGGGTCACCTGCACCGGGTGGCCCTCTGGACCCGGCGCTGCGCCCCTCAGGAACCCGTGGTGCTGGCAGTTGCAGCGGCCCTGACCCATGATGTGGTCAACCTGCCCAAGAACCACCCGCAGCGTGCGCAGGCCAGCACCCTGGCGGCTCAGGCGGTACAGCAGGTTCTGCCGGACCTGGGGTTCACGCCAGCGCAGGCGCATGAAGTGGCACTGGCCGTCCGGGATCACAGCTTCTCGCGTGGCGCTGTCCCCGCAACTCCTCTGGGCGCGGCCCTGCAGGACGCGGACCGTCTGGACGCCCTGGGTGCGCTGGGGGTCATGCGGGTCGCCGCGGTGGGCGGCCACCTGGGTCGGGCGATCTTCGATGCAGCAGATCCCTGGTGTCAGCAGCGCGAGCCCGATGACCAGGCCTTCACGGTGGACCATTTCTTTACCAAGCTGCTGCGGCTGTCCGCCAGCTTTCAGACGGTCCCAGGGCGCGCCGAAGCACAGCGGCGCACAGCCGTGATGCACGCCTTCCTGACCCAGCTGGGAGAGGAGATCGGCGTACCTTATCCCGAGCCCTGAACTTCCAGATGGGCACCGTCACCCAGGGTATGAATGGTCCAGTGGCCCGAATGGCGCCGCACCATGCTGAGACTGGTGTGCCCTACGCGATGCGCAAACGGGACCGGATAACCGGGCTGCGGAAGCAGTGGCCAGCCGAACAGGTCACACAGCAGCGCCCGGATCGCGACGGAATGCGTAAAGGCAATAACGCTGGCCTGGTCCAGATCCTCTGCCCAGTCGCGCATCCGGGCCGCCACTTCAGCCAGGCTCTCTCCACCGGGCGGCGCCACGCGCCAGGGGTCAGACTGCCACTCCTGGAATGCCGGGTGCACGGTCATTTCGTCGACGGTCAGCCCCTCGAAAACGCCGAAATGGATCTCGCGCAGCCGGGGATCAAGCGTGATGCCCTGGCCAGGCAGAGCCAGTTGCGCGGTCTGAACCGCGCGTTGCAGGTCACTGGAGTCCACCTGATCAAAGACCTGATTGCGGAGCCGCCGCGCGAGGCGGCGAGACTGGCGTTCACCTCGGTCCCCCAGGGGATTGTCGGTAACGCCCTGCCAGCGGCCCCCCTCGTTCCACTCGGTCGCGCCGTGACGGACCAGGGTGAGTTGCAGGTCTGTCATGGCCGGGTGTCCACGCCAGGAAGGTCCGCGTCCACCACCGGAATCAGCGCCGGCACTGCACGCGGGCGGCCCTGTTCATCCAGGGCCACGAAGACAAAAAACCCGGTGGTCGCCAGTTCCTGCTCGCCCGAAGCAATATGCTCGCGGTAGACGTCTACCTGAATGGTCATGCTGGTGCGCCCCACCCTCACCACCCGGGCGTCAAGGGCCACGGCGTCCCCCACGCGGATCGGCACATGAAAGT
The DNA here is from genome assembly GCF_000020685.1 of Deinococcus deserti VCD115. Lineage (NCBI taxonomy): Bacteria > Thermotogati > Deinococcota > Deinococci > Deinococcales > Deinococcaceae > Deinococcus > Deinococcus deserti. The sequence goes on from NC_012526.1 coordinate 2,462,405, forward strand.
CCACTCCGTCCATCCGGGCAGTCACTACGTTGCCGCTGGCATGTCTCACGGCCGCCACGCTGGCGGCCTTGTCCATCAATGACAGCACCCAGCCCCCGAAGGCCGTGCCGTGATAGTTGGTGTCTTTGGGAAAGACCAGTTCCAGCATGCGTGCGCGACTGCGCGGCGCTTTTCCACTTCCTGCTTCCATAGTGTTCCCCCTCTTCTCTCTCAGCAGCCTCTTTCAGGATCAGATGATCCAGGCCCACGGCCACCTGCCTCAGCGTCGCCTTATACACATCGGCACGGCCGTGAGTGTACAGATGCAAGGGACGGCGCAGGTCACCAGGTCCAGCACCATTCGCTGCAGGCGTCGCCATGAAATGCCTGCAGCACCTTTGAATCATCTGGCAGCTGTACAGCTCCGCCGGTAGAGCCTGCTCTCTGGGGGCGGAAGGCCATGAACTTGGTGCGTTGCACACCCCGCCCACCATAATCAGGCGCTTCATGAATCACGGATACGCACATCGGCTCCGGAAATGAACAACACCTTCTCCTTCGTGGCGTCTGGATCGGTGACTTCCATGATCCCAGACGGAAGTTCAGTGGAACCGTCGATACCTCGTCTCATCAGCACGTCGTTGCTGGCGAGGCTGTGCACGTCAGATTTACAGTTGGAAAGGGTCTGATGGCCCAGACCGGTGAGCATGGCTCCTCTGTCCTGACTTCGGAGAACCAGGCGGCAGACAACACTCCTGTTCCCCTGATGAACTTTACCTGCCAGGACACCTCCGGATCAGGACGACATGGAAATGACGACACGCGCGAAGCTCTCTGGCGTGCGGTGGCGTGTCCTGTAGGCCGACTGGAACACCTGGGCACCTCATATATTGCGGCCAGGGTATGACCGGAGAATATATTTGTGGCTCATAGGCCTACCCGGCATGCTTGACCAGATCCGGTTCAGGCAGCGTACCGGGCAGCTTCCAACAGCTGGGCCAGATTCACACGCGGCTGTCCCTTCCTGATACACAACGCCAAATGAAGAACACAGCCGCGCAGGGTCGTCTCTCCGAGTACCGGGTCCTCGCCTGTGACCAGCTTCCTCTATCAGAGCAACAACGTGAGAAGCTTCTGCGCCCTACCACAAAACCCGCTGCCAGTTTTTCGTAATGTATGACCCTCTAGATTGACGTTCAGTCATGCACGACCGCGCATATCCACCACCGGGCCCTGCCCTTTCACGGCTGCAGAGTTCGGCTCCGCGCCGGGCAGATGTGCTGTTATCCGCTTTGGTGGGCGCAGCGGTGCTGCACAGCCTGGCTTTGCTCCTGGCCCACTATGGAGTCACGTGGCCTGAGGGAACGCTCGATCTGGCGTACCTGAGTGTCGTTGGCCTCGGATTGGCCCTGAGTGTGCGGGCGTGGCGGACCAGTGGGCCGGGTGCCCGTCCGGCGCTGTGGGCCTTGAGTATGGCCTTGACGCTTTACGCCGCTGGTGACCTGCTCTGGACCTGGCTGAGCCTGTTTACGCAGCAGCCACTCTTTCCTTCAGTTGCCGACATTTTTTATCTGGCACAGTACCTGCCGCTTGTGCTGGCCCTGCTGCGGCTTTCTCATCTCTCGCTGCGGCGCCTCTCTGCCGCCCGACTGGTGCTGGACTCGGCCATCGTGACGGTGGTCGTGGGCCTGTTTGCCTGGCAGGCCGGCCTGGCTACGGTGGCTGATGACCCGGCCCAGAGCCTGCCCGGGCGCATCATCAGCCTGGCTTATCCTCTGGCCTCCCTGGCTGTTCTGGGCGTCCTGGTGCTGGTCGCTTCAGGCGCCAGACGCGTGCAGGTGCATGTTGCCGTGTTTGCCACCGGCCTGAGCCTGATTGTGGTGGGTGATCTGGGCTATGCCCTGCTGGAAGCCAACGGAGCCTACAGCAGCGCCCATCCTATCGATGCTCTGTGGGCATGGGCGCTGGTGCTGCTGGCCCTCGGAGGACAGCTGGCCGCGCACCACTACAACCGGTACCCCCGCGAAGCCGGGAAGCAGCACCCTGGCCCCAGACGCCTGATTGTCTGGCTTCCTTACGGCGCTGTACTTTCCCTGGCCGTGTTTCTTCCGCAGCTGTACCTCGGCGCCTCCGTGATGGAGCGTGGGATCGCGTTCGGGGTGTTCACGGTGCTGATTCTGGTGACGCTGCGTCAGGGGGTCGCGCTGGCCGATAACCGGCGGCTGAATGCAGAGCTGCGCCGTGCTCATGTCCAGCTGGCGCATGATGCCCGGCATGACGCGCTCACGGGCCTGCTCAACCGGTCCGGCCTCGTTGAATACCTGCGGCAGGCCCTGAGTCCGGAGACTCCAGCACCTTTTGCCGTACTGTTTGTGGATCTGGACCGCATGAAACGCGTCAACGACGCTCACGGGCACCAGACCGGTGATCAGATGCTGCGTGAGATGTCACGCCGGCTGCTGACGGTGGCCCCCGCCGGATCCGTGGTCGCCCGGGTAGGGGGCGACGAGTTTGTGCTGGTGGTTCCTGAACAGCAGCGTGCGAGTGTGGCCCTGCTGGCTGCGCAGGTCGTTGCGGTGATCTCTGAGCCGGCGGCGCTGCAGAGCGGAACGACGCATCTCACGGCCAGCGTGGGCGTGGCCCTGTTTCCTGGGGACGGCCAACATCCCGATGAACTGGTCAGGGCCGCTGATATGGCCATGGACGGCGCGAAAGTCGAAGGCCGCAACAACTGGAGCTTTTACGATGAAGGTGCCCTGCAAGCCGCGCAGCACGACACGCAGCTGGAAGCTCTGCTGCGCCGCGCCCTTGCTGAAGATGAGCTGGAACTGCACTATCAGCCCCTGGTGGACCTGCGCTCGGGAGCCACTCTGGGCTTCGAGGCACTGCTGCGCTGGCGAGACACCGTTCAGTCTCCGGTGTCTCCGCCAGAGATCATCCGGGTGGCCGAGGAACGTGGCCTGATCGTTCCGCTGGGGATCTGGGGCCTGCGGCAGGCGGTGGCCCAGGCCAGTCAGTGGCGGGCGCGTGGGAAGCAGTGGTTTGTCACCGTGAATATCTCGGCTCTACACTTTGCTCATGGGGACTTTCTGTCTCATGTGCGTGCGGCCCTGGACGAACACGATCTGCCTGGCGAAGCGCTGATTCTCGAACTGACCGAAAGTGCGCTGCTTGAGGACCTCGACAGTTCAATGCCCGACCTGAATATTCTGACCTCCTGGGGAGTCAGAATCGCGCTGGATGACTTCGGTACCGGCTACTCCAGCCTCAGCTACCTGCGCAGCCTGCCGGTGCATCTGGTCAAGATCGACAAGGCGTTTGTCTTCTCCCTGCAGCAAGATGGGCACGCCTTTGTCAAGGCCATTACGGTGCTGGCTCACGGCCTGAATCTCCTTGTGGTGGCCGAAGGGATCGAGGAGGCCTGGCAGCTTGAAGGCATAGGTGCGCTGGGCGTGGATCTCGGTCAGGGCTTCCTGCTGGGTCAGCCGCTGCCTGCGTCGCTTGCCGGAGAGGTCCTGGGGACCTCAGGTTTCCTCCGGGGAAATGAACCGACCAGCGGAATTCAGGGCTAAAAAACACCTACCCCTCGGTCCTCCGAGAACATCTCAGCGGTACGGGACAGGAGCAGACAAGGTGGCAACAGGTCTGGAGATGAGGCTCACCGGCAGCACTCGTAGGTAGACGGGGGAGCAGCTGCGCAACGATCCCACGGGTGCAAGCGCGTCACAGGGGGCCTGGGTTCGTCATCGATTTTCATCATGACCGAGTGTTGGTGTTTGCTGGACCCACGCAGGTTGTCCGGAACTTCCAGCGCGAGATACCAGCCGGGCCAGCCGTACCTTTTCAGGATTTCGCTGGGGGCCAGCTGATGCCCAGTCTTCTCTGGGCCGCAGAGCCGAGGTACCCATTGACCGCCCGGAACCTGATATGTCTGTCCTGGCAACAGCAGGAGAGTGAAGCTGTGCCTGCCAAACGGTATTCAGACGGTGATCCCTGAAGCGCCCGACATTCAGGCGCCGCCACACAGGCCCTGTTCTCTGGCTCTCTGACGTGTCACTGTCGCAGCTTCCATATCCCGAAAATGCATGCCCACAATAAAGACCAGAGTCCGAACCAGGAAGGCTCAAGAGAGACTGGTCCGGCCCCGCCACTGTCAGATGCTCCGGAAAATCAATACACATAGTTTCTGCCCGGCATGCCGGGCAGAAACTCAACTCGGGCAAAGTTACTTGGAGGGGACCTTGATGCCGCCGCTGATGATCAGGCCCTTGACCTTCTCGACCTTCTCGCGCACGGCGGGGATGATCAGCTTGTCGTTGTACGCGTCCATAGCGTATTCCACGCCTTCGTTCTCCAGGCTGAAATTGATGTCGCCGGGGCGCCACGGCTCGCCTTTGACCATCGAACGAATCACGCTGTACACCGCGTTGTCCACACGCTTGACCATGCTGGTCAGGCCGTGGTTCAGGGTCGCGGGTTTGCCGTCGGTGTCGCCCAGGTAGTTCTGGTTGCTGTCCACGCCGATGAAGAACATTGGACGCGTGTTGCCAGCGCAGGCCTTCTGGTACGCCACGCTCTTGTTCACCTTCGCAAAGGTGTTGTTGCTGAAACTTACGCCGGCCGGCAGTTCCTCGGCCCTGATGCACTGGGTGCGGGTCACGAAATTGATCACACCGCGTCCACTGCCGCCCGCCGCGGCGAAAATCACGTCCGCGCCCTTGTTCTTCATACCGCCGGCCAGCGCAACGGCGCCAGGGATGTTGTTGAAGGCCGCTGGCGTGCTGCCCAGGTAACGGGCGATGACCTGGCACTTGGGGCAGGCCAGTTTCACGCCCGCCGCAAAGCCGGCCTCGAACTTGTGGATCAGGGGGATGTCCATGCCGCCCACGAAGCCGACCACGCCGGTACTGCTGCTCAGGCCGGCCAGATAGCCCACCAGGAAGCTGCCCTCGTGCTCACGGAAGCGCAGGCCCATGGTGTTGTTGCCGGTGGGCAGGGCGTCGACGGCGGCGTAGCGCAGGTTCGAATTGGTCTTGGCCGCGCGGTCGATGCTCTCGAGGCTGTTGAAACCGATGCCGATAATCAGGTCCTTGCGCTGGGTGCTGAACTGCTGGATACCGCGCCCCACGTCACCTGCGGTGGTGGGCTCAAAGACCTCGACCTTGATGCCCAGATCCTTCTGGGCGCGCAGCACGCCCTGATAGGCACTCTGGTTGAATGAGCGGTCGTTTTTGCCTCCTGCATCGAGCACGACCCCGATGGCGGGTTCGGACTGGGCGTGGCTGACGCCACTGACCAGCGAAAGTAAGGAAAGAGCAGACAGATAGGAAAATTTCACGGCTCGTAAGCTACCCGCGCGCCCAGGCTCATTGCCACGAAAATTTCACACCGGCCCCCCCATCCCGGGTACCCCCACTGGGGGCCTGCACGTCTGCTCGAACCTGACAGGCGCAGCTTTTTCAGCCATAGACCTGCCTGATGCCAGGGCTGGTTTCCGGACGGCTTTCATACAGAGGTTCATACGATTGGAATTTGAGCATTTGACACCTCTGCGTGGGCATGACAGCATGCCCTCACATCACATTTGTACTCAGGCCAGCGAGGCCTCTGCGGCTGCGTCGTTGTCGCATTTCCGGGGCTTACGTTTGGGAGGTTTTTATGAAGAAGCGCACCCTTATATCGTTGTCCCTTCTCCCGTTCCTGGCTGGTTCCGCGCTGGCAGACAAAGTCGTCAGCATTGGCTTCAGCGGTCCACTTTCCGGTGGCGCCGCGTTTTACGGCAAGGACACCCAGAGCGGCGTTGAAATGGCCATTGAGGAGCTGAACCGCAAAGGTATCCGCGTCAAAGGCGAGAAGGTCACCTTCAAGCTGGTCTCCCTGGATGACCGCTACCTGCCCAATGAAACGGCCACCAACGTCAAACGCATGACCAGCCAGGACATCGGCGTGATCTTCGTTCCGCATTCCGGCGGCATCCTGACCGTACAGCCCATGACCAGCCGTGACAACTTCCTGCTGGTGGCTTATTCCTCCGAGCCGAAGATCCTGGAAGCCAAAAACCCCATGACCTTCATGCTGCCGCCCCGTTACGACAACTACCTGCAGCCGTTCACTGCCACCCAGATGAAAGCTTATGGCAAGAAGCTGGGCCTGATCGGCACCACCAGCGCCTACGGCAAACAGTGGACCGAAGCCATTACCGCCGAGTGGAAGAAGCAGGGCGGCACGGTCGGCGCCAACAACGGAGTGGACTACAACACCACCGTGGACTACAGCGCCGCCGTCACCAAGGCACTGGCCGAAAAGCCCGACGTGCTGTTCGTCGGCGGTCCCAGCCAGCCCACCGCACTGGTGATCAAGGCTGCGCGCGAGCAGGGCTTCAAGGGCGGGTTCATCGTGATGGACCAGGCCAAGTTCGAGCAGATGGACACCATGATTCCTGCTGCCTACCTCAGTGGCAGCGTAGGCGTGCTGCCCACCAAGGAATTCCCAGGCACCAACATCTTTATCAGCCAGTACCAGAAGGTCTACAAGAAGATTCCCACCAGTGAAGCCGGCCTGAACTACATGGGTATGCACGTGATTGCCAAGGCGATGGAACTCGCCGGCAGCACCGATCCCAAGGCAATCCGCGCCAAGCTGGACGACGCTGCCAAGGCACTCCCCCTGAGTAAGACCGTCTACAAGCTTCATGGCGTAACGGAAAACGGACACGTGGACGCCGAGTTCATCATCGCCAGCGTGAAAAACGGCAAGTACACCAAGCTGCGCGTACCGAAAGTCTTCAAGTAAGTTCATCCTGCCGCGCCCCGGCTGAAAGCGGGGCGCGGTTTTCTGCATCTGCTTTGACCTCTGAGGGAGGAAGTCCGACTTGACGACATTTCTGCAACAACTCTTCAACGCTCTGGCGCTGGGCGGCGTGTACGCCCTGGTGGCCCTGGGCCTCACACTGGTCTACGGCGTGATGCGGGTCCCGAACTTCGCGCACGGCGGCCTGTACATGCTGGGCGCATACCTGACCTTTGCGGGACTGACCCTGCTGAAAATCAGCTACGTGCCGGCGCTGCTGCTCTCGGCAGTCGTGGTGGCCCTGCTGGCCGCCCTGATGGAACGGGTCATCTTCTATCCGCTGCGCAACGCTCCGCACGTACACCCTATGATCGCGGCGCTGGGCGTGCTGTTCTTCCTGGAGGCGCTGATTGCGCACCCGGCGGTGTTCGGCCCGGATTTCAAGCAGATCGCCGAGCCTGTTCCGGGGATCGCGACCATCGCCGGCGTGGTGATCACCTGGCAGCGCCTGATCGTGATTGCCGCGAGCGTGGCAGCCATGCTGGGCCTGAACTTTTTCCTGAAGCGCACCCTGACCGGCGCGACCATCGAAGCGATGGCGCAAAACCGTGAGGGGGCGCGGCTGGTGGGCATCAACACCGACCGGGTGGGGATGCTGACCTTTGCCATTTCGGGCGCCCTGGCGGCCATTGCGGCCTCGCTGATCGCGCCAATCAACTCGGTGACCCCCAGCATGGGAGAGGTCATGAACCTCAAGGTCTTCGCCATCATCATTCTGGGCGGCATGGGCAGCGTGCCCGGCGCCATCGTCGGGGCGTTTCTGCTGGCGTTCTCGGAAGTATTCGGGGGCTTTTACATCAACCTTGACTTTGCAGACGTGATTGGCTTTGCCATGCTGGTGCTGGTGCTGGCCATCAAGCCGCAGGGACTGTTCCGGAGAAGCACATGACCGCGCTCCGCACCGGGCCGTGGGGCTGGGCCGCGCTGTTCGTGGCGATGGCGCTGTTTCCGCTGCTGCGGCCCTCGGGCTATCTGCTGGACATCGGCGTGAACGTCATGATCTACGCCATGCTGGCCTACGGCATGAATATCCTGCTGGGCTATACCGGGCAGCTGCCTCTGGCGCACGCCGGGTTTTTCGGCATCGGGGCCTACACGGTGGGCATCCTGACGCTCAAGGCCGGCTGGAACTTCTGGCTGGCGTGGCCGCTCGCGGTGGTGCTGTGTGCCGTTCTGGGCTGGCTGTTGGGTCTGGTGGCCTTCCGCACCAAAGGGGACGCCTTTGCGATTCTGACGCTGGCAGTCGGCGTGATCATCATGCTGGTAATCAACAAGTGGGACAGCCTGACCGGCGGCAACGAGGGCCTGAACGGCATCAACCCGCCGCCCGGCCTGGAGGGCTTGGCCCAGGGACTGGGAATGAAGCTCTCGGGCGGCTTCTATTACCTGGCGCTGGTGGCACTGGCGCTGACCGTGCTGCTGGTGGCCCGCACCCGTGCCAGTGTGTTCGGCCGTTCGCTGATCGCCATCCGCGGTGGTGAGGATCTCGCTCGCAGCGCGGGAATTGACGTATTCCAGCACAAACTGCGGGCCATGATGCTGTCGACCGCCATCGCAGGCTTCGCAGGCGGGCTGTACGCCGTATATGTGGGCTTCCTGGGCGCCGCTGCGACGGGCCCGGTCATGACCTTCACCGTGCTGCTGTACCTGCTGGTGGGCGGGCTGGGTACCCTGGCCGGGCCACTGCTCGGACCAGCACTGATGTATACCCTGACCCAGAACCTCAAGGGCCTGCAGGACTACCAGTATCTGGTGTTCGGACCGCTGCTGGTGCTGCTGGTGATGTTCGCGCCGCACGGTATTGCTGGTGGCTGGGAACGGCTGATGGCGCGTCGGCGTGCCGCCAGGCCTCCCACACCCTCCCCTACTCCGGAAAAGGCGGTGGATCATGCCTGAGAGCCTCCTGGAAGTGCAGGACCTGGGCATCCGCTTCGGTGGCCTGCACGCGGTGCGCGACGTCACGACGCATATTCCGGCCGGACAGATCACCGCGATCATCGGCCCGAACGGTGCAGGAAAAAGTACCTTTTTCAACCTGATCAGCGGCTTCTACCAGCCGACCTCCGGCAGCATCCGCTTCGACGGCGAGGACATTACCCGCCTGAAAACCCACGAGGTGGTTTCACGCGGCATTGCCCGGACCTTCCAGACCACCACCATCTACAAGGAACTCAGTGTCCTCGAGGGCGTCATGATCGGCCACCGGGTGCGCACCCGCGCCGGTCTGTTCGACGCGCTGCTGTACACCGCCCGTGAACGCCGGGACCAGGCCGCAAGTCACGCCGGCGCCATGCGGGCCCTGGAGCGGGTGGGGCTCGCGGCGCAGGCGCACCTGCCGGCCGGGGCGCTGACCCAGGAAGGACAGAAGCGGGTCGGGATCGCCATGGCCCTGGCCAGTGATCCCAAACTGCTGCTGCTGGACGAACCCGCCGCGGGCATGAACCCCGAGGAGACTGTCAACCTGATGGCCCTGATCCGCGAGCTGGTCAGAGGTGGGCTGACGGTCGCCCTGGTGGAGCACAAGATGAGCCTGGTCATGGGACTGGCCGACGGCATCGTGGTGCTGCACCATGGGCAGAAGATTGCTCAGGGCACCCCGCAGGAAGTCAGCCGCGATCCAGCGGTGATTGAGGCCTACCTGGGCGGGCACGCCCACGGCGGCCAGATGGGCAACACCGGCAAGGTGCCGGCAGCCGCAGAGGGAGCCAGCCATGCTTGAGGTGCGGGATCTGTGCGTCAAATACGGGCATTTTACCGCCCTGCAGGACATCAACCTCAGCGTGCAGACCGGCGAGATCGTGGTGCTGCTGGGCGCCAACGGCGCCGGCAAAAGCACGCTGTTCCGGACCCTGTCGGGCCTGCAGCGCCCTTCGTCGGGCAGCGCGACCTGGAACGGCACGCCGCTGACCGGGGGGCGTCCGGAGTTCAACGTGGCGCATGGCGTCGCCCAGTGCCCCGAGGGCCGACTGCTGTTTCCGGACCTCAGCGTGGAAAAGAACCTGCGCCTGGGGGCCTTTGTGCACCGCAGCGATCCTGCCGGTACCGCACGGGAGCTCGAGCGCGTATATGAACTGTTTCCGGCGCTGGTCGAAAAACGCAGCGCACCGGCCGGCAGCCTGTCGGGGGGCCAGCAGCAGATGGTGGCCATTGCCCGTTCGCTGATGGCCCGTCCGCAGCTGCTGCTGCTGGACGAACCCAGCCTCGGCCTCGCCCCGCTGGTGGTCGAGCAGGTCTTCGAGGCGGTGCAGCGGGTCAATGCCGCGGGCGTCAGCGTGCTGCTGGCCGAGCAGAACGCGTTTGCGGCGCTGGGCATCGCTCACCGCGGATATGTGCTCGAAGGCGGGCGGGTAACCCTGCAGGGTGCCCAGCACGACCTGATGACCGACGACCGCGTGCGCAGCGCCTACCTGGGCGTGTAGCGCCCCAGAGATCCTGACGCGGCGTGTGGGTGGTAGCCCACACGCCGCTCGTCTGTTGCCCACGTATCACCACTACACTGCAGGGAGTCGCCCTGCCCTGCCGGGGCCGAACTCCGGACGAGAGCACCGCCGTACCCGGTCACGACAAGACGGCGCACGGAGGTTGCTATGGCATGGACATTGCTGGTGCTGGCCGGTCTGCTGGAAGTGGGCTGGGCGGTTGGTCTGAAGTACACGCAGGGCTTTACCCGGCCGCTGCCCACCCTGCTGACGGTACTGAGCATGATCGCCAGCCTGGGGCTGCTGGGGCTGGCTGCCCGCACCCTGCCAATTGGAACGGCGTACGGCGTATGGGTGGGCATCGGCGCGGTGGGCGCTGCGGTGCTGGGCGTAGTGCTGTTCGGCGAGGCCATGACGCCTGCTCGGCTGCTGTTCCTGACGTTGATGGTGGTGGCCATTCTCGGGCTGAAGGTCACCAGCGGTCACTGAACGGCAAAAGGCAAGGAGCCGGAACCCGACGGGCCCCGGCTCCTTATCACCGTGTCTCTCAGGCAGGACGCAGGCTGTCGAGTTCGCGGCCTTCGCCCCGTTCCTCGGAATGCACGTCGGGCTCGATGGTCGGCAGATCCTCACCGTTCAGGGCGCGGGTCAGCCGGTCGACGTCTACCGCCCGTTCACTCTTGGCAATCACCAGCGCCGCCACCGCGTTGCCGATGAAGTTGGTCAGGGCGCGCGCCTCGCTCATGAAACGGTCAATCCCCAGGATCAGCGCCAGGCCCGCGACCGGCACATCGCCCACGGCGCTCAGGGTAGCGGCCAGGGTGATAAAGCCGCTGCCCGTCACGCCTGCCGCACCCTTGCTGGTCAGCAGCAGCACGCCCAGCAGGCCGAGCTGCTGGCCTAGGCTCAGTTCAGTGTTGGTGGCCTGTGCGATGAACATCGCGGCCATGGTCAGGTAGATACTGGTGCCGTCCAGGTTGAACGAGTAGCCGCTGGGAACAACCAGGCCCACGACGCTTTTCTCGGCGCCCGCATGCTCGAGCTTGACCATCAGGCGCGGCAGCGCCGACTCGCTGGAGCTGGTGCCCAGGACCAGCAGCAGTTCTTCTTTGATATAGCGGATCAGCTTCAGGATGCTGAAGCCGGACATGCGGGCGATCAGGCCCAGCACACCGAAGATAAACAGCGCGCAGGTGGCGTAGAAGGTGATCATCAGGTATCCCAGCTGCGCCAGACTGCCTACCCCGTACTTGCCGATGGTAAAGGCCATCGCTCCGAACGCGCCGATGGGTGCCAGACGCATCACGAAGCCCAGAATCACGAAGATGACCTGGTTCACCGTGTCGATGCCCTTCAGAATGGTGTCGCCGACCTTGCCCAGGCGCAGCAGAGCGAAGCCGAACAACACGGCCACCAGCAGCACCTGAAGCAGATCACCCTGGGTAAAGGCGCTGATCAGCGTGTCGGGAATGATGTGCAGGATGAAGTCCGCGACCGTCTGCTCGCCGGCAGCGTCGGTGTACTTGCTGATGCCGCTGGTGTCCAGGCTGGCCGGATCGATGTTCATGCCACGGCCCGGGCCCAGGATGTTGACAATGACCAGCCCGATCACCAGGGCGAAGGTGGTGACCAGCTCGAAGTACAGCAGTGCCTTGCCGCCCACCCGGCCGACTTTTTTGGTGTCGCGCATGTGGGCGATCCCACTGACGACCGTGGCGAAGATGATCGGCGCGATGATCATCTTGATCAGCTTGATAAAGCCGTCGCCCAGAGGTTTGAGGCTCTCTCCCAGGCTGGGAAACAGAAACCCGGTCAGGATGCCAAGCGCAATGGCGATCAGCACCTGCACGTACAGACTGCGGAAAATCTTAGGCATACAGGAGGCCTCCTGGGGCCACCGCCCGGGAACACGGGGCGGGAAGAGATTGGCATAGACCTGCCCGGCTGGCAGGGAAGAATGCGGTTGAGCTTGGCAGGCGCCAGTGTGCCTGCGCGGCGCCGCGCAGGAAGTGAAACCTGATGGCTTCAGGACCGGGAGACCCGAAAAACACCGGCCTGCACGAATACGGCCGGTGTCTTCTCAGGGGCGGGATTCGTGCAGGCCGTGAACGCAATTCCCTTTCCCAGGTCCCGGGCATGGCAGACTGCGAGGCACTGTGTCGCTTCGTCCGGCGTCTTCCCGCCCGGTTCGGCTGAGTGTGCCCGAACTGGCACGCGAGGTTGCGCTGCCGTACACGCCGCGGCTGCTGCGCGTTCAGGCCCGGGTGTTTCTGATCACGCTGGGGGCCTTTTTGCTGCTGGCCCTGCCCCTGGCTCTGCTGGCCAGTCTGGTGCTGCGCGGCGGCCTGCACCAGACCTTCGCCGACCGGGCGCTGCGCGAGTCGCAGCTGATGGCCACCCTGCCTCCGGTGAGGGCGGCGCTCAGCGGCGACACGGCCTCGCGCGAGCAGCTCAATGCGCTGGTCAACCGCTACCGGCTGGTGCTGGGCGCCGACTACATCGTGATCACGGACCGCTTGACCAACCGCCTGACGCATCCCAACCCGGACCAGATCGGCCAGCGCATGGTGGGCGGTGACTTTCAGGCCTTCCTGCGCGGCCGGAGCCTGACCGAGACCGTGGAGGGCACGCTGGGGCCTTCGGTGCGGGCCAAGGTGCCGGTGCTGGGTGAGGGCGACCGGGTGCTGGGGCTGGCCAGCGTGGGCTTCCTGCTGCCCCGTGTGGAAGATGTGTTCTGGAACGTGGTGCGCGCCGCGCTGCCCTGGTATCTGGCGGCACTGGGGCTCGCGCTGCTGCTGGCCAACCTGCTGGCGCGCCGGGTGCGGGCCACGCTGCTGGACCTGGAACCCGAGCAGGTAGCAGGCGGGCTGCTGCACTTCCGCACGGTGCTCAACACTCTGCAAGACGGCGTGCTGGTGGTGCGGGGCGGGCAGATCTACGTTATGAACCCGCAGGCCCGGGCGATGCTGGGCGCCTCGAACCGTCTGCCGGTGCCTCTCAGGGATCTGTTGCCTGACCTGCCTGCGCAGGAGGACCATGCTCCTCACACCCTGGATGTGCGTGGGCAACCGGTGCTGGTGGATGTGCACACGGCTGAGGATGGAGCGCAGGTGGTCACCCTGCGCGATCTGGCGCGGGTGCAGGCGCTGGCCGATGAGCTCACCCAGTCACGCCGGTACGCCGAGCTGCTGCGCGCGCAGACGCACGAATTCACCAACCGGCTGCACATGCTGGCCGGGCTGCTGCACCTGGGCGAAACGCAGGAGGCCCTGCAGCTTATTCACGCGCAGGCGGCGCGCCACACCGCCCATGCCGAGGCGGTCAGGCGGCTGGGTCATGTACGGCTCGCCGCGCTGCTGCTGGGCAAGTTCGACCGGGCTGCTGAACTGGGGGTGGAGCTGACTATCGATCCGCTCTCGGACCTGCCGGACACGCTGGCGCCAGGCGTGCTGGACACTCTGGAGCTGGCCGCCGGCAACCTGATCGAAAACGCCTGTGAAGCCGCCAGTGGACTCCCGGACGCCCAGGTGCGGGTGCTGATCGCAGCAGACCCGGAAGGTCTGGTTCTGGAAGTGCGCGACACGGGAAGCGGTGTGCCACCCGCCTTCCTGACGTCCCTGACGCATAGAGGAGTCAGCAGCAAAGGCAATGGGCGGGGCGTGGGACTGGCATTGGTGCAGGCACGGGCGACCGCGCTTGGGGGAACGCTGACGCATGACCGCCTTGCCGACCCCACCGGGCGGCAGTGGACCCGCTTTACCCTGGACCTACCCACCGGAGACACCCCATGACCCGTGCTCCCATTCGTACCCTGATTGTCGAGGACGATCCGCAGATTGCCGATCTGCACCGCCGTCTGCTGGAGCGCGCAGGAGGCTTCGAGGTACTGGGCAGCGCCGAGACCCTGCGCATTGCAAGGGCCATGAGCCGCACCCTGCGCCCGGATCTGCTGCTGCTGGACGTGCACCTGCCGGATGGACGCGGCCTTGACCTGCTGCGTGAGCTGCGGCTCGAAGGCGCCCAGGTGGACGCGGTGCTGGTGACGGCGGCCAGTGACGCTTCCAGCGTACAAAGTGCCCTGCTGCACGGTGCCGCCGACTATCTGGTCAAACCGGCCACACCCGAACGCTTCGCGCTGGCCCTGGAGCGGGTGCGTGAACGTGCCGCGCTGTGGGCACAGAGAGATGTGCGTCAGGGGCATCTGGACGCCCTGTTCACGCCACTGGCGGACGACGCCTCAGGCCTGGACGCCGAAACCCTGCGCCGGGTCCGTGCGGCCCTGCGTGACGGCGCCGCCCATACCGCCCAGGAAGTGGGTCAGGCCCTGGGTTTAAGCCGCGTCACCGCCTGGCGCTACCTGGAATACCTGACGGCCCAGGGTGAGGTCAGTGCCGCAGCGGACGCGCGCAGTGTGGGCCGCCCGGCCAAACGCTACCGCCGCGCCTAGCTCAGGTGTCTCCGTGTCGGGAACGCCGCACCTTCCCCTTTCAGAGGCAGTGCTACGCTGCAAGGCGGTATGGATTCTTTCGACGTTCTGGTGATTGGGGGCGGCCCAGCGGGTTACGTGGCCGCCATTCGCGCGGCGCAACTGGGCTTCAGCACAGCGTGCGTGGACGCCTTCGAACGGGACGGCAAGGCCTCTCTGGGCGGCACCTGCCTGAACGTAGGCTGCATTCCCAGCAAGGCGATGCTGGACTCCTCTGAAAAGTTTGAGATGATCACCCACGAGGCGGCCGAGCACGGTATTGACGTGCAGGGCGCCAGCGTGGACGTCGCGCGGATGCTTTCGCGCAAGGCCGGCGTGGTGGACAAGCTCACCGGCGGCATTGCCTACCTGTTCAAGAAGAACAAGGTCAAGAGCTTCTTCGGCCTGGGTCGTCTGGTCCGTCAGGACGGCGACGGCTGGGTCGTGGACGCCGCCGGGACCGAGGTTCGGGCCAAACATGTGATCGTGGCGACCGGCAGTAATCCCCGGGCCCTGCCACTGGCGCCGTTCGGCGGCCACATCGTGGAGAACAGCGGCGCGCTGGCCTTCGAACAGGTGCCCGGCAAGCTCGGTGTGATTGGTGCAGGGGTCATTGGTCTGGAACTGGGCAGCGTGTGGCGCCGCCTGGGGGCGCAGGTCACGGTGCTCGAAGCCCTGCCTGGATTCCTGATGGCCGCTGACGACGCCATAGCCAAAGAAGCACTCAAGCAGTTTCAGAAGCAGGGCCTGGAATTCCACTTCGGCGTCAGCATCACCGAAGTGACCCAGGACAATGCGGGCGTGACCGTGACCTACCAGGAAAACGGCAACGCGGTGACCGCGCAGTTCGACAAGCTGATCGTCTCTATCGGGCGCGTGCCGAACACCCAGGGCCTGGGTGCCGACACGGTGGGCCTGGAGCTCGACGAGCGCGGCTTCGTGAAGGTGGACAGTCACTACCGCACCAACCTGCCGGGCATCTATGCCATCGGCGATGTCATCGGCGGCGCCATGCTGGCCCACAAGGCCGAGGAAGAGGGCGTGGCGCTGGCCGAGATGATCGCCGGTCAGGCCGGGCACGTCAACTACGACGTGATCCCCTGGGTGATCTACACCAGCCCCGAGATCGCCTGGGCTGGCCTGACCGAGAAGGGCGCCAAGGAAAAGGGGTTGCAGGTCAAGACGGGCCAGTTCCCCTTCAGCGCCAACGGCCGGGCCCTGGGCCACGGCGACACGCGCGGATTCGTCAAGGTGGTGGCCGATGCCCAGACCGACAAGCTGATCGGCATCCACATGGTTGGTGGCGGCGTGTCCGAGCTGATCGGCGAAGTCGTGGCCATCATGGAGTTCGGCGGCAGCAGCGAGGATCTGGCGCGCACCGTTCACGCGCACCCCACCCTCAGCGAGGCGGTCAAGGAAGCAGCGCTCGCAGCTGACAAACGCGCACTGCACATGTAATTTCGGGCTTCATCCAGGGTGGGAGGCTCAGGCCTCCCACCCTTTTTTCATAGCCTCTTGACGAAAGGCGCCTCTGGCCTGTATCTTTCTGTGCGTGCCGGAAACGGCGCCCCTTGAAAGGCAGTTCAGGAAGCGCGCAAGCGATTTCAACAGCTGAAGTGGTGTGGCCCCATCGTCTAACGGTTAGGACACTACCCTTTCAAGGTAGCGATACGGGTTCGAATCCCGTTGGGGTCACCACTGAAAGCCTCCGCCTCGGCGGAGGTTTTTCTTTTGGCTCTCTTGGGGCTCTGGGGGAAGTATGGTGCCGGTCGCCCTGTCGTTCCGCCGGACTGGGCCTATCATGGCTGCATGACCGATTCGCCCCGTATTCACCTGGGTTCGCTGCTGCGCTCCTCCGAGGACGCGCACGCCGAAGGCGAACTGACCGAGCTGACCTACGAGCAGGGCGGCGTCGAACAGACCCTGTCCTTTGCCCAACCTGCCTACTTCGAAGTTGATATCAATCACCTGGGCGGCCAGGAAATGTATCTGCAGGGCACCTTCGAGCCCACGCTGGTCATGGAATGTGCCCGCTGCCTGCGCGAGGTTCATGTGCCGCTGGACCTCAAGCTGGGGACCCTGATGCGCTACGACCCCTCTGCTGAGGTTCCGCATCTGGAAGAAGCTGAGACCGGCGAGGAAATGCTGATGTTTGGCGACCCCAACCTGGATCTCAGCGCCTACCTGGCCGAAACCACCCTGCTGGCTGCGCCGCTCAGCGTGCTGCACGCGCCGGAATGCAAGGGCCTGTGTCAGGTGTGCGGTCACGACCTCAATGAGGGTCCCTGCGAGCACATGGCCCAGGTACCGGTCGAGGAAATTGACGATGAACTGGGCGTCCCCGAAGGCACCGTGCATGCCAAGCAGAACCCCTTCACGGCGCTGCAGGGCCTGAAACTGCCTGAGGACTGAGCTTGAGCTCCGCAGTTCCTGACCCGGCAGAAGCCAGGGCCCCGGAGCTGACCCACTTCAGCGCTGGCCTGCCGCGCATGGTGGACGTCAGTGACAAGGTACCCACGGCCCGCACGGCCACTGCGGAGGCCTGGGTCCGACTTCCCCCTGAAGCGCGCGCCGCGCTTGAAGCCGGGACCAATGCGAAGGGTGACCCGCTGATTGTGGCGCGTCTGGCAGGACTGGCAGCCAGCAAGCGAACCGCAGACCTGATTACCCTGTGTCATCCGCTTCCGGTCACCGGGGCAGACGTCCGGGTCACGCTGGAGCCTGCGGGGGTACGCATCGAGGCCACGGTCAAGACCACCGGGCCTACCGGCGTGGAAATGGAGGCGCTGACTGCTGTAGCCGTCGCGGCGCTGAACGTCTACGACATGCTGAAGGCAGCCAGCAAAGCTCTGGAAATTACAGGCATACGGCTGCTGACCAAAACCGGGGGCAAAAGCGGAGATTACGCGGCCGCTCCTGCGCCTCTTCAACCTGACGTACACTCCGTAGATCTCTGAGCCGAAGCAACCTAGACAAATGTCGGGAACCCGCGTGGGCCGTTTAACGTAGAGAGGACATATGGGCGGGAGTCGGCACAATTCAGAGCATGACCACTCCACCCCGGGGTGGTTGGAGTGGCTGCATCTGGAAGCAGATGGGGCGCTGGCTCCCGAAACCGAAGCAGCCCTGGCGGCCCTTCCTGATCAGGCGGAAGTGCAGCGGCAACGGGAAAGGCTGGCTCGGGCAGCCCAGGTGCTGAGGACGCTGGACACCCCGGCGCTGCCCCACAGCGTGGCGCTCCCGGCTGCGCAGGAAGTGGCCTGGAGTGCCCGTCTGCAGATGCTGCCTGTGCCGGAACAGCCGGTGTCAGTGGCAGCGCAGGTGCAGGCAGACATCAGGATCGCGCGGCAGCTGCGTGAGGCCAGTGTGCCTGTTCTGCCAGCCAGTCTGGCGGCAGAGGTGGCGCAGACCATACGGTTTGCCCAGCAGCTCAGCCCCCCGGCGCTGCCACAGCCCACATTGCCCCACAGTGTTGCCGCGAGTGTCGTAGCTGAGGTGACTGGAGCCCGGCAGCTGAGTCTGGCCCCGCCTCCCCTGCCCCGTTCAGTGGCGGCCAGTGTGATGGCCCGCATGAGGTCTTCAGAGATCCCGTACGCGGCACCTGTCCCCCCTGAGCAGATTCCCAGGCAGGTTCCTGTACACATCCTGCCCTCTTTAAGGCGGCACAACCCGGCTCCTCTGATACTGGTTCTGGCGCTGCTGCTGGGCCTGACCCTGCTGGCCGTCACAACTGCCTGGCCCAATCTGGCCGCTGGCATGCTGGTTCTCCGGACGTTACTGGCTCAGGTCTCCCCTGTGGCAGGTGTGGGACTGGGGTTACTGCTGCTGACCAGCCTGCTGGTGACCTGGCGTCCCACGCCCGCACTGCGGCAGGTGGGGGCTGGAGCCTTTGCGCTCTCGGCAGTGCTGACCCTTCCGGCGCTGTACCAGGTGGTGGGCCAGGGCGATATCCGCTTCGGGCAGGACATCACCGTGCAGGGCCCGGTAAAGGGAAACGTGATCGTCGTGGGTGGTGACGTCCACCTTCACGAAGATGCCCGGGTACAGGGCGAGGTCGTGACTCTGCTGGGAGACGTGCAGCGTTCGCCTGGCGCCCAGGTCAGCGGACGCGTCAATGCCCTGCTGGGCCATGCGCCCGGCGACCTGGAAGCTCTGGAAACGCAGCCTCCAGCTGGCATCAGTCTGGCCACCGCTGCGGCATTTCGTCCGGTACTGGGCTGGCTGGGTGCGGCGGCCTGGCCCCAGGTCTTTGTCACGCTGACTGGGGGAGCCCTGTTGCTGCTGTTTGTGGCCGGCGCTGCACCTGGGCTGGCGCAGCGCCAACGTCACGCTCCCATGCGCACGCTGGCCCTGGGTGTTCTGGTGCTGGCCGCCCTGATCGGTCCAGCGCTGGCGCTTGCCCTGGCAGGCCTGCTGGGTCCGTCGCTGCTGGGAGCTGCACTGGCTGTCCTGATTATTGCCCTGGGCCTGAGCGTCAGCGCTTACGATGTGGGCCGGGCCCTGGCCACCCGTGCCCGCCTGCCGGTGCCGGACGCTGTCGGGGCACTGCTGGGTCTGAGTGCTGTGGCGGCCAGCCTGAGCTTGCCCCCACTGGCCTTTGGCCTGGCCCTGATTGGTGGAGCCTGGGGTGCCGGAACCCTGGTCCTGGCACGAGAGCATCTGCAACGGCCCTGACAGTGCTGCACAGACAGCCTGTCCCTGCTCCAGGCAGTCTTCAACACACAGACTTGTTCTACTGAAGCTATACTGCGCTTCCTCTAAAGCCTCCACAATTGAACATCCAATAAAGAAGGCCGGACCACTTACACGGTCCGGCTTCATGTTGAGAATCCTCAGCTGAGGATGCGTTTCAGATGCAGGTAGATCTCGTACCAGTCCTGTTTGTCGCGGGGACGCTTGCCACGCAGTTCGATGCGGGACAGGGTGCGAACCCAGTCAGGCGTGATCTGTGGCCCCAAGGTGGGGTCAGCAATCAGGTCAGACAGACCTTTGGGCAGAGCACCTTCGGTGGAGGCACCGTAGAACTCGACGCCTTCAAGCAGGTCGTGGACCGTGATGTTGTACGCACCAGCCAGTGTCTGGAGGGTCTCCAGACTAGGGTTGGTCCGTCCGCGCTCGAGGTCGCTGAGGTAAGGAACGCTGATCTGGGCCACCTCGGCAACATCCTTGAGCCGCAGCCCCCGTTCGCTGCGCAGTTCACGGAGTCGTTCGTGCAGTTTCATGTATTCACCTCCTGGGCTGCGGCATGGCCTCGTATCCGTGCCGGTCCCGGCCTTTGAGCGACCGGGACTGTGCGCTGACCGGGCGGGCCGCCTGGGGGAGCGTTTGCCTGTAGGCAGAATCGGGCACCCTTGGTTGGAGTGTAACACCGCTTCCCGGTACGGTCAATACAGAATAGAGAGGAGTTCTTCTTGCCCACCACGAGACGATCTGCTATGATCGTAATCAAGAAGGCTTTTACCCCCTTAAGACCGACTATTCATGCTTTGCCTCGCTGTCTGCTGTCGGACAGGAAGGAGTACCTCATGCGTGCCCTGGATACCATTGCCGAAAGTATTCGTATTGGTTTTGTTCACCCCACCACTGTTATGAACACCCTGATCCAGGTTGAGAACGAGGGCGGTCTGGGCGCAGTACGCCGCATTGAGCGGCAGCTTCATCTGGGCACCAACGCCCTGCGCCACCGCGATCATCCCAACACGGCTCTGGCACAGACCTGGCTGAGTGCGGCCCGGGCATACCTGATTACGCAGGCCGAACGCCGCCAGGCTGTCTGATTTCTGGGGGACCCATGCTCACACCGATGCCGCCGTCGCCGCGTCCCGAGCCTCCCCTACTTCCCCCAGCTCCTCCTGGATCAGGTTCCAAGTTAGGCCCTCGTCCCACCACACCTCGACCTCCGATCGTTCAACTCCCCTGAATCTGATCAGAGCAAGGCCCAGCACATAGATTGCTGGGCCTTGCTTCGTGCTTTCTATACGGGCCAAGTGGCTGCTTCCGCATAAAGGCTTAGAGCTGTTGAAACATAGGGCTGCCTGATCTTTTCAACGCCGCGCTGCCTCAGCTCAGGTTGTAGATCTCCTCGTATTTGCGGTGCAGGTAGGCGACATAGGGATCGGCGCTCAAGGCCCGGCCGGTGGCCTTCAGGGTCAGCTCCTCGGGCGTCAGGCTGCGGCCGTGCTGGTGGACGTTCTCGGCCAGCCAGGACAGCAGGGGGCCGTACTCGGCCTGCTGCACACCAGCAGCCACGACTATGTCCTGTTGCGCAGCTTCCAGGAGTTGAACACTCAGCAGATTGCCCAGCGTATACGTCGGGAAATAGCCGATCAGCCCGGCGGACCAGTGCACGTCCTGCAAAACCCCCTCGGCGTCGTTGCGCGGCGTCAGTCCCAGGTATTCGTTCATCCGCGCATTCCAGGCCTCCGGCAGGTCAGACACCTGCAGTGAGCCTTCCAGCAGGGCCAGTTCCAGTTCGAAGCGGAGCATGACATGAAAGTTATAGGTCACCTCATCGGCCTCCACACGGATCATGCTCGGATTGACACGGTTCACGGCGCGGTACAGCGTCTCTGCATCGAGTCCGGCTGTGACCTCAGGTGCCGCCTGTGCCAGCTGCGGGAAGTAACGGTTCCAGAAGGGCCGGCTGCGCCCCAGCAGATTCTCGAACATCCGCGACTGGCTCTCGTGCACGCCGAGGCTCGCTCCCCGGGACACAGGGGTCCGCTCCCAGCGTTCTGAAACACCCCGTTCGTACATGGCGTGTCCAGCCTCGTGCCAGGTGCCGAACAAACATGCAGGCCAGTACGGCTCCACCCGCGTGGTGATGCGCAGGTCGCTGCGGCTGAAATTGGTCTGGAACGGGTGGGCGCTCTCATCCTGACGTGCGAAGTGAGGCTGCAGCCCAAAAGCTTCTCCAGCCACGCGCCAGGCAAAAGCCTTCTGGGCCTCTGCCGGGAAGGGGCGCTCCAGCACGCTGTAATCGGTTGCGTCACCAGCGTCTACGATGCGGCGCACCAGAGGCAGGGTGCGGTCACGCAGGTCGGCAAAGACCGCTCTGACCTGTGAGGCCCTCATCCCAGGCTCGTAGGCATCCATCAGCGCGTCGTAGGGATGCTCCTCAAACCCCAGCAGGTCCGCCTGACGCCGCGCGAGGTCCATCATCTTGGTCAGATGCGGCGCGAAGGTCGCAAAACTACTGTGCCTGCGGGCCTCGACCCAGGCATGGTGGGCTTCGTTGCGGCTGCGGGTCAGTTCTTCCACGAATGCTGTGGGAAGTTTTGTGGCTCGTTCGTAGTCGCGCCGGGCGACGCGTACGAGAGCCTGCTCCACCTCATCCTGCGCCTGCACGCCTTCGAGCAGCACACCTGTCTGGGCGTCAGTGAAGATGTCGTGCGCAAGACCAGCCAGGGTAGCCATCTGTATGCCACGAACCCGCGCAGCTTCATGCGGCATATGTGTTTCCTGATCCCAGGACATCAGACCTTCCGCCGCACGCAGATCACTGACCTGCCCAAGGCGCCTTTTCAGCTGTTCCATGCTCATGAATCCCAGCGTAGCGTGCCCACCTGAGCCTAGGCCATTTGTCCAGAAACCGGCACACAGACCGGCGCAGCAACCGGGCGCCACGCTACCTCTGGCGTACCAGCTTCAGGTCAGGCCAGCTTCGGGTGCCAGGGCACATACCGCTTTCTCTCGCCACGACTTCAGCTCTCGCCAGGATCGACCAGGGGGCCTGAAATTCAGCCGCTACTGCCAGCGTTCTCGCTCTTCGGACACGGTTCCCAGGAGGAGCGGCCGGACCTCTCCAATCAGGTACAAACTGCCGCACACCAGCGCCAGTGGTGCCCCCAGAGCCCTCAAGGCGGCGATTGCCTGCTCAGGAGACTCTGTCAGGGTGACCTGATGACCGGGAAACAGAGGCGCCAGAGCCGCCGGATCCGCTGACCGCGGGCTGAGCCTGGCCCGGGTCAGGACCACCTGCGAAGCCACAGGTTCCAGCGCCGCCGCCACCCCGGAAAGGTCCTTGTCTGCTGCCGCACCGAAGACCAGCGGGAGCTTCCCGACACCCAGATCACGTAGCGCCCGAACAACAGCCTCGGCGCCAGCGGGATTGTGGGCGCCGTCCAGCAGGACCCTTCCTTCTCCAACTGTCAGGACTTCCATCCGGCCTGGCCACTGGGTGGTCTGTGCCCCTCGAGAGATGGCTTCAGGAGACACCCCAAGCCGGTAAGCCGCCGCCGCCGCCAGAGCCGCGTTCTGTGCGCCGTGCGCTCCCAACAGTGGCGTCCGGAAGGTCAGCTCCACCCCAGCAGGCAACCTGACCACGACCTGCTCTCCGTCCCATCCGAGTGACTGGCGCCGCACACGGTTTTCAAGGCTCCAGAGGTCTGCACCCTCCGCTTCCAGCATTGGCCAGACGTCCGGTGCTGCGCCCGTGACTGCTGGGCGCCCTGGGCGCAGAATTCCGGCCTTTTCCGCGGCGATCAATTCCACGGTGTTGCCCAGTACCTCTGTATGGTCCAGCGCAACGTTGGTGATCACGCTCAGCACTGGATCAAGAGCATTTGTCGCGTCCAGGCGGCCTCCCAGGCCCACTTCCATCACCGCGTCCTGCACTCCAGCCTCTGCGAAGACCAGACATCCCAAAGCTGTCACAATCTCAAAGAACGAGGCCTCAATGGCCTCTGCATGTGGCCGCACCTGATGTAAGGAACGCAACACCACGTCGTCCGGCAGCAGCTCGCCACCGACCACGAAACGCTCAGCAAATCTGGTCAGATGGGGGCTGGTAAAGAGCCCGACCCGGCGGCCTTGTGCCCTGAGCATGCTTGCAAGAGAAGCCGCAGTACTGCCCTTGCCATTGGTGCCTCCAACCAGAACCACCCGGAACGCGCGCTGTGGTTCACCCAGGCGCGTAAGCAGCGAGTGCACCCGGGTCAGCCCTGGATGCATTCCGAACCGCTGCCGGGAAAACAACCACTCTAAATCTGCCTCCAGCCTCACGCACGCAGCATAGCCTCTCAGCGACATTGCAGACGGTTCGACCAAAGCCACAAAATGAGGAGGCTTTTGGCCTCCCCTTTCGTAGCTTCCGGCTCCAGTTCAGGTCCCTGAGGCGAAGTAAGCTTCCAGCGCTGGAACAATCTGCTTCTTGCGGCTGATCCTGTCTCCCAGATCGGCCACGCCGTCAACCGTTTCAACCCCAAAGGCTTCCTGAACCACTCTGTGTTCGGTGGCACTCAGGATAAACGTACGGTTGGTCTCGTTCAGAATGTCCACCACACTCAACAGAACGCCATTGAGCCCCCCCTCTGCACGCGCCTCATCCATAGCCTGCAGCAGTTCAGCCTTGCGGCCGAAAACGTACGCTGGGTTAGTGGTTTCAATGACACCGATGCCCCAGCGCTGTGCCGGGTCACCGAAGGGAAAGACCTTGTAGTCCATTTTGAGAAGCTGAGCGGCCGGTGTATCCCCAAGGTCGCTCTTGGCCGCGAACATTGCCAGTGCATACGCTTCGACGTCTTCAATCCCCGCAATGGGTGCCAGGAACTCCACAGCCATGCGGTCATCAGGGGTGGTTGTCGGGCTGCGGAAGTGCAGGGTGTCGCTCAGAATGGCGCTGAGCATCAGCTTCGCGTCCTGCGGCTCTACCGCCAGGTTTGCCTCCCGGAACAGTTTCAACAGGATAGTTGACGTGCAGCCAACCGGCTCGAAGCGCAGGAAAGGTGGATCAGACGTGACCAGATCGCCCAGCTTGTGATGATCCACAACGCGCGTTACGGCCAGCTCAGCCAGGTTAGCGGCCGACTGCGCACTCTCATTGTGGTCAACCAGAGCAACCTGCGTGCCAGCCTTCAACTCAGGCAAAAGGTCCGGGGCTTCCAGGCCCAGTTCACGGAGCACGTAAGAGGTTTCAAAGTTCAGTTCCCCCAGACGATATGCCTGGGCTTCCACCCCCTGCCGGGAGAGCAGGCTGGCATACACCATGGCCGACGCAATGGCGTCCGTATCAGGATTCCGATGACCAAACACAGCAATCATTGCGCAATATTAGCGGCTTCTTCTGCGTTGAGGCGGCAGCCAACGTCAGACAAAGAAAAGAGCCCCCGCACCTGGCGGGAGCTCTTGGAGAAAGAGGGTTTAGAAGCGGAAGCTGTAGCCGACCTTGAAGCCCTGAGCAACGCTCTGCTGGTTGGTCAGCAGGTTGGTGTAGCGGAACACACCGTAGTTGGCAGAGAGGCCCTGGTAGGCAACCTGACCGTAAACGCCGTCCATCTTGGCAGAGTCATTAGTAGCAACTCGGGCGCCGTAGATGTGATCAACCGACGCATTGAAGGCATCGTTCGAGGTACCAGCGGTGACCTGGTTGGCCGCAACGCCGAAGCCCTGGTAGTAGGAGTAGCCGACCTTGGCCGATACGCCAGTTGCGAGCACGTTGTTCAGGCTGATGCCCACCTGGCCCAGCAGTTCGGTGCTGGTGCCGTTGGCCTGCACTCCAGTTGCCGTCCCATTGTTGGTGATGCGGTTGGCAACGTTGAAGTAGATGCTGGGCTCGAAAGGCACACCGGTCAGGGTGGGGGAGGCAATCTTCACACCGTACTTGATGGTGTTGAAGTTGTTGGCGGTGGTATCGCGGTCCGTCACGAGGTTGTAACGGAACAGCGGGTTGATGGTGAAGCCACCAATGTTGCCACTGTAGTCGCCGAAGGCGTAGAAGCGGTTGGTGTTGCCCACGTAGAAGTAGGCGTCACCGACGGTGAAGTTCAGGTTCCGGACCAGGGCGTTGGCAGCCGTGCCGCTGTGGCTGACCTGTGCACCGAAGCTGCTGGTCATGGAGAGAGGCACGTTGGAAATGCCCATACCAGCGCCGTTCGTGTTGATGTTCTGGTTGGAGGAGCTGAAGTTGGTCGAGCCGTCAGCAGCCACACCGTTCACCGTCAGGTTGTTGTAGAACCCGACGAGTTCCAGAGCACCCAGCTTGGCACCGGCCTTGACACCGAAGCCGGTTACACGGTTAGCACCGAAAAAGTCAGTGCGGCTGTCCACGTAGGCGCCCAGGGCCACAGGGCCCACGTCGGTACCCAGGGCTGCACCATAGCCGACCTGGCCAACACGGTTGCCAGCGTTGTCAAGAGCGGTGTAGGGCATGGTGTTGGCGGTCTGCATTCCAGCGTTGAAGCCGGCAGCGGTGCCGTCGCCAACAACTGCGAACTCAGGGTTAATTGCACGGACGTTGGCACCGAACTTGATGCCGGCCAGATCAACGCGGCCCTCAACGTAGCCAGCGCCGTCAGCCTGCGTACGAGGGTCGCGGAAGTTGCCCAGCGCAATGCTGTTTGCAGCAGTGCTAGGTACGCTGACGACGCCTTCGCCGACCAGAGCCAGCGGGCCAAACTTCACGTTGAAGTCAGTGCCCAGGGCGCTGCGGAAGCCGTCAACCTGCGCGTAGGATACGCCGAAGCTGCCTACACCGGTAGGGTTGTAGGCGGCGCGCACACCGTAGTAGTTGGCAGCAGCGGTGTTAGGCTGACCGGTCATCTGGGGTGCGTTGGTGTTCCCTGCAACGATGGTCAGGCTGGGGTTACCGGGCAGGGTAGTGGCAATGTTGGCCACGAAGCCGCGACGGTTGCCAGAAGCGTTGCTGTTGTTGAACAGGTAGTTCTGGAACTTGAAGTTGCTCTGGTAGGCGCTGTAACGCACGTCGAACTTCTGGCCACCGAAGGTACCATTGGCGCTCGCGTCGTTCACAACCACGCCCACAGCTCCACCAAGGATGTTGGCGGCGTTCGTGGTACCGAAGTTGATTTCAGCGCTGTTGACGATGAAGGAGCCGTTGGCCGTGGTCAGGTTGCTGGCACGGATGCCAAAACCAAGACCAGTGCTCGTGTAGTTGGTGGTCGTGTCAGTGGTGGTAACGTCACCATCTGCGAAGCCACCATTGCTGGAGGACAGGGGGGTGTTGGCCGTCAGGCGGTCAACGTCGAAGTTGGTTCCACCGGCAGTCAGACCAATGCGGCCGTAGTTGGGGGTGATGCTCCCAACGACGGTGAAGCGGGGCAGGCGCTCCAGGGCGGTGACGCGGGTGTCGATGCCGGTCACGCGGGTGCTCAGGTTGTCAAAGTCGGTGCGGGTGACGAAGTCAGCCTGGGCAGCTTCAACGGCGCTGACGCGGTCCTGCAGGTCCAGGATGTCCTGGTTAAGCAGCACGGTCAGGTCGTTCAGGGCAGCAATGCTGCTGGCGTTGTCGTCGACGTCGGCGCGCAGGGCGTCGAACTCGTCGGCGCGGGCGGTCAGCTCGTCGATCTGAGCCTGGATGTTGGCCAGGGCTTCGGGATCACCGTTCTCGCCGGCGAGGTCTTCAACGCGCTGCTCGAGACGGGCGAAGTCGTCCTTGCTGACAGCGTTCTCTTCCAGGTCGGTGACGCGCACGCCCAGGGCGGCGAGGTCAGCGGCGAGTTCCTGGATAGCGTTCTGCAGCGAGGTCACGGTCTCTGCGTCGAGGCTGTTGGTCACAGTGCCCTGGCGCATCTGATCGAGCAGGCGGGCGATGATGACGGCCGCTTCGTAGCGGGTCAGGTTCTGCGTACCGCGGTAGGTGCCATCGGGGTAGCCGAGGATAATGCCACGGCTGACCAGTTTTTCGATAGCGTCCTTAGACCAGTGGCCGGCGGGCACGTCGGTCAGGGCAGGCACCTGGGGTGCGCTGGCCGGCGCGGTGGTCTGCGCGGAGGCCATGCTGCCGAACGTCAGTGCGGCGGTGAGCAGGATCAGGCTTTTCTTCATATGGAACCCCCAAGAGGTGTCGCGCGAAAAGGAGCGTTGTCGGCTCTGAGGGTAACGCTGGGGCGAGTTGCCGAGTTTCCTCTCCCGGGGTAGTCCGCCGT